>NZ_JAFBCF010000001.1:3400808-3734411 GCF_016907535.1 Microlunatus panaciterrae | reverse complement strand
GGTCCCGTACAGCAGCTCGAGCAGGGCCAGGTCACGGGTACCGAGCGGGGTGTCAGTGCCGACCGCATTCAGCATCCGCTGGATCTGGTCGAGGCTGAGGGCCTTCGGCAGCCGCTGGCCGGGCTTGGGCGGCTGCACCGTCCGGGCAGGGTCGTCGGTCGCCAGCCCCTCCTCGACGGCGAACCGGTGCAGGCTGCGGACGGCGACGACGGCTCGCGCGATGCTGGTCCGAGCCAGCGCCGGTCGGTCCTCCCCCGGCTCGGCGAGACTCATCGCATAGTCGGAGATCAGATTGGGGGTGACCTGGTCGACGTCCTGGATGCCACGCTCGGCCACCCACTCGGCATATCTGTGCAGGTCGCGGCGATAGGCGCTGGAGGTGTGCCGGGACACCCCCCGCTCGACCGTCAGGTGGTCGAGGTAGGCGCCGATCAGGGTGGTCAGGGTGGTCACAGTCAGGACAGGATCTCACTCAGCCTGGTCTGCGGCAGGTCATGGGCCGTCGCCACCGGAGCGTAGGTGACCTGGCCGTCGTGGGTGTTCACGCCCATCGCCAGCGCCGGGTTGGCGCGGCAGGCCTGCTGCCAGCCGTGGTCGGCCAGGGCCAGGGCGTACGGGAGGGTGACATTGGTCAGGGCATGGGTGGAGGTGTTCGGCACCGCCCCGGGCATGTTGGCGACGCAGTAGAAGACCGACCCGTGCACGAGGAACGTCGGCTCGGCATGGGTGGTGGGCCGGGAGTCCTCGAAACAGCCACCCTGGTCGATGGCGACGTCGACCAGCACACTGCCGGGGCGCATCCGCCTCACCAGCTCGTTGCTGATCAGCATCGGCGCCCGGGCTCCGGGCACCAGCACCGAGCCGATCACCAGGTCGGCGTCCAGCACCGCCCGCTCGATCTCCAGGCTGGTAGAGGCGACGGTCTGCAGGTGGCCCTGATAGATCCGGTCCGCCTGTCGCAGCTTGTCGATGTTGGTGTCCAGCAGCAGCACCTCGGCCTGCATGCCGAGGGCGATTGCGGCCGCGTTCATGCCGGCCACGCCCGCCCCCAGCACGACCACCTTGGCCGCGTACACCCCGGAGACCCCACCCAGCAGTACGCCGCGACCGCCGCCCTGGCGCATCAGGTGGTAGGCACCGGCCTGCGGGGCGAGCCGGCCCGCCACTTCGCTCATCGGTGCCAGCAACGGCAGCGACCCGTCGCTCAGCTGCACCGTCTCGTAGGCGATCCCGGTGACGCGGCGGTCCAGCAGAGCCTTGGTGCACTCCCGGCTGGCCGCCAGGTGCAGGTAGGTGAACAGCACCTGCCCTGGGCGCATCCGCTCGTACTCGATCTCGATCGGCTCCTTCACCTTCAAGATCAACTCGGCATCGCCCCACACCGCTTCATGATCATCGACGATAGCTGCGCCGGCCGCGGCGTATTCCTCGTCGGAGATCGAGGAACCCACTCCGGCGCCGGACTGGACGATCACCCGATGCCCGGCACGGGTGAGCTCCTGCGCGCCCGACGGCGTGAGGGCGACCCGGTACTCGCTGTTCTTGACCTCGGTCGGCACTCCCACCAGCATCTGGACACCTCATCCGTCGTCCCGCAGCCATCAAGGCTCCACTGACGCGAGCATAGACCTGCCATGCCTTCCCAACCTGGCGTACGCCACGCGCTCTGACCCAACACGACGCGCCCTGATCTGAGGCTGTCGAAGAGCGAAGTGGTGCTGCCCTTCGACCGTGACGAGGTGTGAGTCTGCGGGTCGGCCGGCGTCACCTGCTGAACGAGGGCAGCACACAGAATGGCGCGTCATCGCTGGCCGCCGGTTCCCCTCATCGTGGGGCTTGCAGCGTCCCGCACTGACATGCCGATGCGTGTGTTCACCCCGTGCCCGGGTTGCCGCCCACCCTGAACGTGGTCGAAAACTCAACAGAACGCGACTTTTCCAGCCCCCAGACGCCGATCAGGTCGAAAACTCGACAGAACGCGACTTCTCCAGCCCCAGACGCCGATCCCGACCAAAAACTCAACAGAACGCGACCTTTCCAGCCCCCAGACGCCGATCAGGTCGAAAACTCGACAGAACGCGACTTCTCCAGCCCCAGACGCCGATCCCGACCAAAAACTCAACAGAACGCGACCTTTCCAGCCCCCAGACGCCGTTCAGGGTCGAAATCTCGACAGAACGCGACTTCTGGCACCTATATGGTCGGCCAAAGGTTCCCGTCCCTGGATCCAGCGCCAGCGGGCGACCACTTGACGCTGATGGAAGCGACGGGCTCAGAGCACCTCGGTGGTTCAGGCCCTCGCCCAGGCTCAGGCCGGGCCGTGAGAGCCCTTCGACACGCTCCGGCGGCCTATGCCTCAGGGCAGTGAACGGAGGAGGTCCTCGCGGGCGGGCCAGGGGGCGTCGGCGGGGCGGAGGGTGTCGAAGCCGCCTCGACTGCGCGCGACTGCCGCGGCCAGGATGCCCATCACCAGCACCGGATTGTGCAGGTCGCCGGCGAGCACGGCGTCAACGAGGTCGTCCAGGGACGCCCAGACCGTGTCCATGTGCGCCTCCTCGTGGTTCCGGCTGAAGTCCTCCGGAGCGTCGGCGGCGTGCAGGCCGCGGGCGAGGTAGATCCGCAGCGACTCGGCAGCCATCCCGGGGGAGGTGAAGATGTCCACCAGCACCCGCCAGTCGGTGGCGCCGAGGTCGACCTCCTCCGCCAGCTCCCGCCTGGCCCCGACGAGGTAGTCCTCACCGTCCACGTCCAGCAGCCCGGCCGGTGGCTCGATCAGCCGGTGCCGGACCGGGTGCCGGTACTGCCGGACCAATGCCACCCGGTCGTCCTCGTCCAGGGCGATCACCCCGACGGCACCCGGATGACGCAGATACTGCCGTCGCATCCGCTCGCCGTCCGGCGTCAGCACCGCATCCTCGATGTAGGTGGTGACCTGGCCCTCGGCCAGTACGTCGGTGGACTGGACCTGCCAGGCGGTCGCGGCGTCGACCAGGTCAGCCCGGCTCAGAATGATCATCAGCGCCGGTCCACGCCGGGCAGCCGGGCCGACAGCTTCCGCTCGAGCGCCGCCTCGACGAGCCCGACGAACAGCGGGTGCGGCCGGGTCGGGCGCGACTTGAGCTCCGGGTGGGCCTGGGTGGCGACGAAGAACGGGTGCACCTCGGTCGGCAGCTCGATGAACTCCACCAGGGTGGAGTCGGGCGACGTGCCGCTGATCACCAGCCCAGCCTCCTCGAGGCGTTCCCGATAGCTGTTGTTGACCTCGTAGCGGTGCCGGTGCCGCTCGCTGACCTGGGTCTGGCCGTACAGCTTGGCCACCACAGAGCCGGGCAGCAGGTCGGCCGGGTAGGCCCCCAGCCGCATCGAGCCACCCAGGTCGCCCTCGCCGGAGACGATCGCGACCTGCTCCGCCATGGTGGCGATCACCGGGTCAGCGGTGCTGGGAGTGAACTCCGACGAGTCCGCGTCGGGCAGCCCGGCCAGGTGCCGTGCGACGTCGATCACCATGCACTGCAGACCGAGGCAGAGTCCGAGAATGGGGATGTCGTTCTCCCGGGCATACCGCACCGCCTCGACCTTGCCCTCCACACCCCGGATGCCGAATCCTCCCGGGATGCAGATGCCGTCCACCTCGTGCAGCTCGTGCGCCGCGCCCTCCGGAGTCTCGCAGGCGTCCGACGGCACCCAGCGCACGTGGACCCGGGCGCGGTTGGCGAACCCGCCGGCGCGCAGGGCCTCGACGACCGACAGATAGGCGTCCGGCAGGTCGATGTACTTGCCGACCAGGGCGATGGTCACCTCCTCGTCCGGGTTGTGCACCCGGTCCAGCAGGTCGTTCCAGCGGGTCCAGTCGACGTCGCGGAACGGCAGGTCCAGCCGCCGCACCAGATAGGCGTCCAGTCCCTCGGTGTGCACCACCTTCGGGATGTCGTAGATGCTCGGCGCGTCGATGGCGGCCACCACCGCCTCCTCGTCGACATCGCACATCAGCGAGATCTTCCGCTTCACCGAGTCAGGAATCTCGCGGTCGGCGCGGCAGACCACCGCATCGGGCTGGATGCCGACCTGGCGCAGCGCCGCCACCGAGTGCTGCGTCGGCTTGGTCTTGAGCTCGCCGCTCGGACCGATGTACGGCACCAGTGAGACATGCAGGAAGAAGACGTTGCTCCGGCCGACGTCGTGGCGCACCTGGCGCGCCGCCTCCAGGAACGGCAGCGACTCGATGTCGCCGACGGTGCCGCCGATCTCGTGGATGACCACGTCGATGTCGGGCCCGCCCATGCCCAGCATCAGTTCCTTGATCTCGTTGGTGATGTGCGGGATGACCTGGACCGTGTCGCCCAGATAGTCACCGCGACGCTCCTTGGCGATCACCGACGAGTACACCTTGCCGGTCGTCACATTGGCGTGGGCGGCCAGGTTCACGTCCAGGAAGCGTTCGTAGTGGCCGATGTCGAGGTCGGTCTCGGCCCCGTCCTCGGTGACGAACACCTCGCCGTGCTGGAACGGGTTCATCGTGCCCGGGTCGACGTTGAGGTACGGATCCAGCTTCTGCATGGTGACTCTGAGTCCCCGGGCGATCAGCAGGGTGCCGAGGCTGGAGGCGGTCAACCCCTTGCCGAGCGAGGAGGCGACGCCTCCGGTGACGAAGACATGCTTGGTAGCTTTTGCAAGAGGTCCCACGGGATTCCAGCCTATAGGCCGCAGCCCGAACTTCCACCATCGGCCCTCTGGTGCACGTCAACGACCCGAGGTCGACCCGTCCAACACCTCGGCGTAGGCCGCCAGCACGTCGGCTGCCACGTCGTCCTCGTCCGGCCAGCCGGCTGCCCGAACCCGCCCGGCCGCTGCCAGCTGCGCCCGTCGGGCCGGATCGTCGGCGAGCTCCGCGACCGCCGCCGCCGCCTGGGCGGCGTCGTCGGGTCGGACCAGCACAGCGGCGTCGCCGACCAGCTCCTCGATGCCGCCGACCCGGGTGCTGACCAGGGGTACGCCGAACTGCAGCGCCTCCTGGGCCACCAGGGCGCGGGCCTCCCACCACGAGGTCAGCAGGGCCAGGTCCGCGGCTGTCAGCAGATCGGCGATATCGTCCCGTCGTCCCAACAGGGTCACCCTGCTGTGGTCGGCCGCGATCCGGCTGGCCAGGGAGTCGCGCAGCGGGCCGTCGCCGACGACCAGGAACCGAAGGTCCTGGCGGGAGCGCAGCCGCCGGGCGACGTCCAGCAGCAGGCCCAGGTTCTTCTGTGGCGCCAACCGGCTGACGGTGAGGACCAGCAGCTCTCCCGCTTCGAGCCCGAGGTCGGCCCGCAGCCGTGTCGGCTCCTTGACGGCCGGTGGCAGCAGTGGGGCCGCCACCGGGCCCAGCCGGGCCTGCCGGGCACCGAGGTCCAGCGCGGTCTCCACCAGGTCGCTGCTGGCGCCGAGGGTCAGGTCGGCTGCCCGCGCCGTCAGCCGCTGCAGGGCCCGGCCGAGCAGAGCGGACCGGCCGCGGCCGAGGATCGCGTTGTGCCAGGTGACCACCAGGGGTGGGCCACCGAGGCGCGTCGGCACTGCCGCCAGGGCGCCGGCCTTGTAGCCGTGGGCGTGGACCACGTCGGCCCGGCGCGCCAGTCGCAGGCCGCGGAGCGGCAACAGCCGGGCGCCCGTGTCGGCCAGCTCATGGGCACGCATGGTCTCCGTCGGACAGAAGATGCAGACCCGGTGTCCGGCGGCCACGAACCGCACGGCGAGGCTCGCCGCGTGCCGGCCGATGCCGCCGGTGCTGGCACTCAGCACCAGCGCGATGTCGAGCGTCACGTCTCTCCTCCCGCTCGGGCGACCCGGTCGGTCCGCAGCATCCGTACGATGCCGGGCAGCAGCCGGCGGTCGAGCAGGTGGACCACCGAGATGAACAGGGCGGCACAGCCCAGTGCGCAGCCGACGGCACCCAGCACCGCGGCCAAGCCGCCGGCGTCGGCCAACCCGCGGGACAGGAACCAGACACCGACCCCGGAGACCAGCGCCGCGGGCACCGCGACGGCCAAGGAACGCAGCAAGCCTGAGCTCGGGCCGTTCCTCGGCGCCGGCTCCGAGGCGCTGCCTGCCCTGATCAGCAGCAGCCAGCCCACCAGGCCGCCGGTGACCATCCCCACCGACATTGCGGCGCTGATGCCCGTCACCACCCACGCGCTCGGCAGCGTCAGGTGGACCAGCAACACGGCCAGTATCGTGGCGCCCCAGCCGGCCACGGTCGTCATCCCGGCCGATCGCGCCAGGTGCTGGGCCAGCAGCGTGCGGGACGCGAGCCCGAGCATTCCGAAGCCGAGCACGGCGGGGGCCGTGGCCATGATCGGGAACGCCAGCGCCCCGGTCCGGCCCGATCCGGGGCCGAGGACGAAGACGCGAGCCACCGGCACCGACGTCGCCACCAGCAGTGCCCCGCCCAGGCTGGCCAGGACGACGACGGCAGGGGCGACCCTCACCAGCACGGCCAGCACGGCGGGCGGTCCGGTCTCGGCAGCCGCACTGAGCCTGGGAAAGGCCAGCTGCAACATGGGAGCGACCAGCACAGCGAACGGCAGCAGATAGATGGCGTTGGCCCAGGTCGTCCGGGTCACCGCCCCGGGGTCCATCGTCTGCTTCGCCGTCCAGATGATCAGCAGCACGCAGACCTGCTGGGTGATGAGACCGGCCACACTGGCCAGCCCGATCCGGGTGATCACCTTCGTGTCGCCGGGCGCGAACCGCAGTCGGGGACGGATCATGATCCCCAGCCGCGCCAGCGGGACCAACGTCATCAGCGCAAGCACCGCAACCCCGGCGGTGGTCCCCCACCCCAGCACCGCAACAGCTGTCGGGCCCAGCCTTCGGAGATCATCCAGGGCCGCCGGGCCGGCCAGCTGGGCGAAGATCAGATAGCTGCTGATCACCACCACGCTGGAGGCGAGTGGCGCGGCGGCGGCAGCCAGGAAACGCTGGTGCGCCTGCAGGATGCCGGCGCTGACCACGGCCAGGCCGTAGAGCCAGATCTGCGGGACGAACACGGTCAACAGGCGCGCACCCAGGTCGACGCCACCACCGCAGCCGGCGGAGACGAAGGTCCGGGCGTAGAGATCGGCACCGAGGAAGGCCGCCAGGGCGGCTGGGGTCAGCACCAGCAGCGTCCAGGTGAGCAGGGCTGAGACGGTGGCTGCAGTGGCGTCGTTGCGGCGCGCCCCGACGTGCCGGGCGACCACCGGGATCACCACTCCGGCCAGCACACCGCCGGCCACCACCTCGAACAGCACGTTGGGCAGCTGGTTGGCGGCGTTGTACACGTCACCGAGGCAGGTGTCGCCGACGGTCTTGGAGAAGATCAGCCAGCGGCCGAACCCCACCACCCGGCTGGCCAGGGTCAGCGCCGCGACGCTGAGCACGACTGAGCCGAGACCTCCGGCCTTCACTCCCGTTCCTGCCGCCCAGCGGTCGGATGACGTCCCCAGTCGTCGAACCGCCGCAGCAACGGACTGCGGTCGATGACCGCAGTGAAGCTGACCTTCTCGCTGGCCAGATTCAGACCCACCACCCCGGCCAGCGTCAGCGCCCGGGCCCATCGGGGCAGCCGGGTGGCGGCCGCACTGCCGAGACCCGCACCGAGCGCGTTGGCGCCACAGTCTCCGAGCATGGACCGCGCTGCCAGATCGGTGGGCAGCGAGCCGAGCGCGGCACCCACGACGGGTGCCGACCCGGAGCCGGCCAGACCGGCGCCCAGCAGGGTCACCACCTTCGCTGCCCGGCCCGGTCGGAGGTCCAGCAGGTTGACCAGGTTGGCCGTACCGGCGATCAGGGCCGTGTTGAGCACGACATCGGTCGGGCTGGTGGACCGGAGGCTGCGGGCATGCAGCACACTGGACAGCAGAGCGCTGGCGCCCACGCCGACGATCTTGATCAGCCCGCTGGTGACGCGACCCTGCGCGAGGGCACCCAGATGGCCCCTGAACCCTTTGGCCTGAGCCGAACCGTGGAGATCATCGACAGCCCCGACGAGTCCTGATCCGGCCACCGCCACCATCCTCGGCAGCCGCGGATGATCATGGTCGAGCGCGAGCCCGGCCAGTGTCGCGAGCACGGCCGCCGGTCCCTCGAGCAGGGTCACCTGATCACCGGCGTGGTTGGTACGGTGCCAGCGCCGCGTCACCGACTGCACCGACGGGCTGGTCGCGACCCGATTCGCCAGCGCCGCTGTGGCCCCGGCCAGCAGGCCGGACGCGGCCGACCCAGCTGCCCCCACGTTCACTGCACCGGGATCTTGGGTGCGACGTCGTCACGGCTGGGCGCCGCCCCGTAGTGGCCCTGCCGACCCAGCAGCTGCTCCTTGGCCGCCAGCACCACAGTGGTCACGCCGCTGGGCAGGTCGGCGACGTCGACGGTGCTGAGCGCCTCGGTGGCGATGGCGTCAGCCCGGACGCTGGCCACGTCGGTCCCCTCCACATCCTCGCTGTTGGGTCCGGCCACCACCGCTGCCACGGCACCGGCGGTCTCACCCTTCAGAGCAACCTCGAGCTGGACGTGCGCCGCCAGCACCTCCGCCTCCGGCCGAGGATCCAGGGCCGGCGCGGTGACGACCACTACCACCCGTGCCCGCAGGTTGCCGTCGGTGTTGGTGGAGACCAGCTTGCCGTCGGCCAGCCCCTTGATGATGTCGTCGGCCACCGGGTCGCGGGTGAGTGGCTCATGGGCCAGCAGGGCACGGGCGATCAGTCGGCCGACCTTCGTGGCCGTCGTATCGTTCGGCTGGAACGTCACCCGGTCAGCGAACGCCTTCACGACCGCATCGGTGTCCGCGGCGCGGTCGGGGTCGAAGGTGTTGCTTCGCACCTCGGCTGTGGCTGTCACCACGCCACCGGCATCGGTGACTGCGGCAGAGACCGAGTTGACCACCGACCGAGGCGCTCCCGGCATGGTCACGATGGCGACCGTCTGGTCGCGCAGCAGCTGGTCGCTGATCGGCTTGGCCACCTTCTCGGCGTAGTCGTTCTGGTATTTCAGCAGGTCGTTCAGCCGAAGCACCTCGGCACGTTGGAGCTGCAGCTCCTTGCGGTCCTGCGCCGCCTGAGCCACGATCCCCTCGTTGATCCGGTCACCCAGGATGGTTGCGCCGACCACGATCCCGATCGCCAGGGCCATGAACACCGCCACCAGCGAGACGATGTGATAGCGAAAGTTGATCAAGAGAAGAGTCCTCGTATCCAGTAGACGATGTCGTTCCACCGACCGAGCAGCAGGTTACCCAGGGCTGACCCGTAGTCGGTGAAGGCCAGCGAGACGCCGAGCGCGAACAGGCCGGACAGCACCAGCAGCACCAGCTGCCAGGACTTCACATGGCTGCGATAGATCCTCGACACCCCCTTGGCGTCGACGAGCTTGGGCCCCACCCGCAGCCGGGTCAGGAAGGTGGAGGCCATCCCGGCCCGGCCCTTGTCCAGGAACTCGACCAGCGAGGCGTGGGTACCCACCGCCACCAGCAGCTCGGCACCGAAGGAGTCGGCCAGCAGCATCGCTGCATCCTCGCTGGTGCCGAGCGCGGGGAAGACCACCGCTTCGAGCCCGAGCTCCTGCAGGCGCTCGATCCCCGGCGCCCGGCCGTCGCGGTAGGCGTGCACGACCAGCTCGGCACCACACCTGAGCGTGGAGTCGGAGCAGGAGTCCATGTCACCGATGATCATGTCGGGCTTGAAGCCTGCCTCGATCAGTGCATCGGCACCACCGTCGACGCCCACCAGCAGAGGTTTGTACTCCGAGATGTACGGGCGGAGCGCGTCGAGATCGGATCGGTAGTCGTAGCCGCGGACGACGATCAACACGTGCCGCCCTTCGAACTGGGTGCGCACCTCCGGTACACCGACGCCCTCCAGCAGAAGCTCCTTCTCCTCCCGCAGGTATTCCATCGTGTTTTCGGCGAAGGCGTCGATCTGGTCCGAGAGCCCGGCGCGCGCGTCCTCCATCAACTGTTCGAGCAGGTCGACGGTCATCAGTGTGCCCTCGGCCAGCACCTCGCCGTCGGTATTGAGCAGATTGCCCCCGTCCAGGCGGATCCGGTCGTTCTCGTGCAGGGTCTCGAAGATCTGTGGCCCGACGTTGTCGATCAGGACGATCCCGGCGTTCAGCAGGATGCCGGGACCCAGGTTGGGATAACGGCCGGACACCGACGGTACGGCGTTGACGACGACGCTCACGTGAGCCTCGACCAGCGCCTCGGCGCTGACCCGGTCCAGGTCGCTGTGATGGATCACGGCGATCTCACCCGGGTTCAGCCGCTTCGTCAGGTTCTTGGTACGTCGATCCAGCCGAACCACACCGCCGATCTCGGTAGGTTCGCTGCGCCGGCGTAACACTGGGAGTCTCATCGTGGTCAATCCTCCCACGGGCCCTCGCTGGGGCGGGCCATCGACAGCCCACACCGCCCTGTCCCGACGGGTGTTCTGGGGTCAGGCCCGCGTCGTCGTCGTCAGCCGCTGCGCGGTCTGCTGCTTCATGCTCGGGGTCTTCTCGGATCGGGTCGACCGCCGGTGGCTCTCGGCCACCTGGACCAGTTCCTCCGCGTGGGCCAGAGCGTGGGACGTCGTCTCCAGCCCGGCCATCATCCGGGCCAGCTCCTCGGCCCGGTCGGCATCCTGCACCTCGGCCACGCCGCTGGTGGTGACCTGGCCGTCGTCGGCCTTGACCACGACGAAGTGCCGGTCGGCGAAGGCAGCGACCTGCGCGAGGTGGGTGACGACGATGACCTGGGCCCGGCGCGCCAGGGTGGCGAGCCTCTTGCCGATCTCGACCGCCACCTTGCCGCCGACGCCCGCGTCGACCTCGTCGAAGACGAAGGTGCCGCCGACGGAGTCTCCGGCGAGGATCACCTCGAGGGCCAGCCTGACCCGCGACAGCTCTCCGCCGGAGGCGACCTTGGCCAGGCTGCGTGGCTCGGACCCCGGGTTCGCACTGAACAGAAGCTCGATCACATCAGCCCCATGCGGGCCCAGCTCGGCCGCCCGGGTGATGTCGAACAGCAGCCGGGCGTGCGGCATCGCCAACGCCGACAGCTCGCTCTTGACCGCCTCCCCGAGGTCGGCGGCCCCCTTGACCCTCTGATCGGTGATCCGCCCGGCCAGCTCGTTGAGCTGACCGTCGAGCAGCTTCACCCGGTCCTGCAGCTCGACGATGCGCGCGTCGCTGGACTCCAGCCCGGCCATCCGCTGTGCCGACGTCCGAGCCCACTCGAGCACCTCATCGCAGCTGTCGCCGTACTTGCGGGTCAGCGTGGCCAGCACCGAGCGTCGTTCCGCGATCTGCTCGAGCCGTCCGGGCTCGGCTTCCAGGGTCTCCAGATAGCGCGCGACGTCACTGGTCAGATCGGCCAGCAGATAGCCCAGCTCGGCGGACCGGGTGGCCAGCTCACCGGCCTGCACATCCTGCTCGGCAGCCTCCTCGACCGCCTTTCGCGCGACGGCTAGCGAGCCGAGCGCCCCCAGGGCGGTCGCACCGGAGGCGTCGGAGTCGTCACCGGCCAGTGCCATCATCGCCAGCTGGGCGGCGTTGCGGAGGTCGTCCATCGACTGCAGCCGGTGGGCCTCGGCGGCCAGCGCCACATCCTCGCCCGGCTGGGGCGCAACGCGCTCGATCTCGTCCAGCCCGAACTGGATCAGGTCGACCTCGCGGGCCCTGGTCTGCGCATCGGAACGGAGCTGCTCCAGCTCGGCGACCAGCGCACGCCGCTCCACGTAGAGCTGGCGGTACTCGGTCAGGAGCGACAGCAGCGGTGCTCCCACGAACCTGTCCAGGATGCTGCGCTGCCTCTCCTCGCGGCCGAGCGCGATCTGCTCGGACTGCCCGTACACCGTCACCAGATCGGAGGCGATGTCCGCGCAGACGGCGGCGGGCACCTGGGCGCCACCGACCCAGGCCCGGGAACGGCCGGCGGCCGTGATCTGCCTGGCGATCAGCAGCTCACCGTCCTCGACCTGGCCGCCGGCGTCCTCGATCCGCCCCTGCAGCACCGGGTCGGTCAGCATGAAGAGCCCTTCGACCCGGGCGCGCTCCGCTCCACTGCGGACGGACCGAGGGTCGGCCCGTTCACCCAGCAGCAGGCCGATGCCGGACACGATCATGGTCTTGCCGGCACCGGTCTCCCCGGTGACGACCGTCAGCCCCGGATCCAGCGTGAGTATCGCGTCGTCGATCACGCCGAGGTCGGCAATCCGCAGCTCCGAGATCATCGGGTCACTCCGACGCGTGCCGCTGCTCGGCCGCACCACGCCAGCCCTCCGACCGGAGGCCGAACTTGTTGACCAGCCGGTCAGTGAATGGTGCTCTGGACAACCGGGCCAACCGCAGTCGCCGGGCCCCCTGCGTGACAGCGACCTCCATGCCTCCGCGCAGGGTGGTGTAGCGGCGCCCGTCGCACCAGACCACACCCTCGGTCTGGGCCGAGTCGACCAACTCGATCAGCACCCGGGAGTACGGGCTGAGCACCAGCGGCCGGGCGAACAGGGCGTGCGCACTGAGCGGAACGAGCAGCAACGCCTCGACATCGGGCCAGATCACCGGCCCGCCGGCGGAGAAGGCGTAGGCGGTGGATCCGGTCGGGGTGGACACCAGCACCCCGTCGCAGCTCCACCGGGACAACGGTCGGCCGTCGATGTCGACGACGATCTCCAGCATCCGCTCGCGGGCGGCCTTCTCGATCGAGACCTCGTTGACGGCGAACGACGACCAGACCACGTCGTTGTTCTCGTCGCAGATGTTGACGTCGATGGTGAAGCGCTCCTCCACCGTGTACGACCGGTCGATCACATGGTCGACGATGCTGTCGATCTCCGACGACTCAGCCTCCGCCAGGAACCCGACATGGCCGAGGTTGACGCCCAGCAGCGCGACCTCGGTGTCGATCACCCAGTCTGCCGCCCTCAGGATGGTGCCGTCTCCCCCGAGTACGACCACCAGCTCGCACCCGTCGACGTGGTGTCCGCCCACGCCGTTGGGCATCAGCGGCACCACCCGGGCGTCGCCGATCTGGCTCTGCATGATCTCGAGATCCTCGGCCGGCATCGCCGACTCGATCCCGGCGGCGCTCAGCCCGGACACCAGCCTGGCGGCTGCCTTCACCGCCTCCGGCCGACCGGTGTGGGTCAGCACGGCCACGCAGCGCCCCGGCCGCGTCTGCTCAGGTTGTCCGGTCACCTGCCACAGCATAGGCGGCTCCGGTGACCGATCCGATGTCGACGCGACATCGCGGCTCGGCACGCCGGAACAACACGAAGAACTCGACGTTGCCGGCCGGGCCGGGCAGCCGGCTGCGGACCACCGCCTGCGGATGCCAGCCGACCTCCTCGGCTGCGGCGACCACCTGAGCCACGGCGTCGCGGTGGAGCTGCTCGGAGCGCACCACACCACCCTTGCCGAGCCGGTCGCGGCCCACCTCGAACTGTGGCTTGACCATCAGCAGCAGTGACCCCGCGGGTGAGAGCACCGAGGTGAGCGGACGTACCAGCAACGTCAGGGAGATGAACGAGACGTCGGCCACCACCAGGTCCACCTGTCGATGGTCGACATGATGCAGCGTCAGGTCGCGCAGGTTGGTACGCTCCCAGACCACGACCCGAGAGTCGCCCCTGATCCGGTCGTCCAGCTGACCGTGCCCGACGTCGACGGCGACGACCTCGTCGCAGCCCCGCTCCAGCAGCACCTGGGTGAATCCGCCGGTCGAGGCTCCGGCGTCGAGCGCCCGGCCGCACACCCTCAGCTCCAGGTCGTCCAGTGCGCCCAGCAGCTTCAGGGCTGCCCGCGACACATAGCCGCGGGACGAAGCGTCGTCATCGCTGACCTCCAGCCGGTCCTCCGCCCGGACCGGCTCGGCGACCCGGCGAGCCGGTCGCCCGTTGATGCTGACCTGGCCGGAGATGATCATGCTCCGGGCCTGGTTGCGCGACCTGGCCAGGTCGCGGTCGAGCAGCGCCCGGTCCAGGCGGGTGGTGCCGTCAGCGGTCGGGATGGAGGGCTCCGTGCAGCACCTCGTGGACGTGTGCCAGCCGGGCATGGTGGTTCGCTACGGGCTCACCGTCCAGGTCCTGGAGGGAGCTGAGCGCCTCGTCGATGGTCGGGTCGCCGGTGCGCGCGGGCGGCTCTTGCTGCGGTTCGTGCTCTGCCGTGGTCATCGCTCAGTCCCTGTCAGCCCTGCTCGGCGGCGACGGTCGCCTTCTTGGCCGCCGCCTTCCTGGCCGGAGCCTTCTTGGCAGCGGACTGCTTGGCGGGAGCCTTCTTTGCGGGTGCCGCCTTCTTGGCCGCCGCCTTCTTGGCCGGTGCAGCCTTCTTGGCCGGTGCAGCCTTCTTGGCCGTCGTTCTCGTCGGCGATGCGGCCTGTCGAGCGGCTGCTGCCTGCCCTGCCTGGTGGGCCAGTGCCAACCTCAGCTCGGCGACCTCGGCCCGGACGTCGTCCAACTGTTCGGCTCGGACAAACCCCCATTTGGCGGCCGCTTTGTCGATCTCCGATCCGACCAGCTTTTCGAGCAGCTCACGGTTCGACCTGCTGGCAGTGATGATCTCCTCGGCCAGCTTGCTGACCCGCTCACCGGCATCGCTGGCGACATCGTCCAGTCCGGACTGCGCCAGCGCCGCCTTGGCCGTTGCGAGTGCCTTGGATCGGGTCGCCTTGGTGACGCCGCTGATCATGTTGATGTAGTTCTGCCACGCCTCGACGGCCATGTCCTAGCCTTCCTCTACTGGGGTCTCCGGATGCAGTGCACCGCCCTCACCGTAACGCCTCCAGCACCTTCAGCGAAGGCTCCGGATCGAGATCATGACCGGAATCCCGGGCCCGCCAGGCCAGCTGGGCCAGCGCCCACAGCGCGTCCACCGACTGGGCTCGGTCGGTGGGCGGCTCGGTGATCACCAGCCGCCCGTCGTCGACGGTGACCTCCATCATCCCGCAGCGGGCACGGTTGTCAGCCAACTCGACCGATCGCGCCGGCTGCCCGAGGGCCGACAGGTCGGCACCGATGTGGGTTGGCCTGGAACGAGCGTCCGCCGCCAGCAGGTCGACCGGACCGTGGGCACCGCTCAGTACCCAGAGGCTGTCCAGCCCGGCCTCGGTAGCGCCGGAGATGTCGGTGTCCATCCGGTCACCGACGAAGATCGGCCGCCGGCAACCGAGCCGCCGCACCACCTCGTCGATCAACGGACGGAAGGGCTTGCCGACGACCTCGGGCTCGACGGCCACCGCTGTCCGTACGGCATCCACTGCAGCACCATTGCCGGGGACGATGCCCCGGTCGGTCGGTCGGGTGGCATCGGTGTTCGTCGCCAGCCAGTGGGCGCCGCGCTGGATGGCGATGGCCGCCTCATTCAACTGGTTCCAGGTGAGGTCGGGCGACCAGCCCTGCATCACGGCGACCGGGTCGTCGTCGGCGGTGGCCACCGGCACCAGGCCCTCCTCCTCGAGGGCCGCGACGACGCCCTCGCCGCCAACCACCAGCACCTTGGCGCCGCAACCGAACCGCTGCGCCAGCGCGTGGGCGCCGGCCTGGGATGAGGTGACGACGTCGTCGTCGTCCAGCTCGATGCCCAGCTCACGCAGATGCCCGGCCACCGCCTCAGGAGTTCTGGCAGCGTTGTTGGTGACGTAGCCGAGCCGGGCTCCGCGACCCCGCAGCTCAGCTATCCCCTCAACGGCACCAGGGACGGCGACCGGTCCGAGGTAGACGACACCATCGAGGTCGAAGAGGGCTGCGTCGTAGCCGCCCATCAGGACGCCGTCGAAAGCCGCGGTCACGACGGCTGGTCCATTGCATCCGTCTCTGAGCTCTCAGTCGGCTCCGCCAGCTCGTCCTCCGACTCGTCGAAGTCGATCTGCAGCCCGTCGAGTGCGTCCAGCCGGGACTGAGCGTCGGTCTCGCCCTCCGGGTCGAGCTGAGCCGCAGCAGAGAACCATGACCGCGCCTCGGACTCGCGGCCCTGCTCGAGCAGCTGGTCGGCGAAGGCGTACCGCAGACGCGCGCGTGAGGATCGCAGCCCCGGGTTGCGGTCGCTGTACCTCTCGATGGCCGACTTCAGTACGCGGAGGGCCTCCGCCTGCTGCCCAAGATCGCTTCGGGCTCCAGCCTCGACCATCACCATTTCGATCTGCTGAGCCGGGTCCAGGCCGAACTGTCGAGAGTCCTTGGCCAGTTTGAGGGCGGCGTCCGGGCGGCCGAGGGCACGCTCGCAGTCAGCCATCACCGGCAGATAGTCGTGGGTGCCCGTCATCCGTCGCAGCGCCCGGAACTCGCTCAGGGCGACGTCGAAGTGGCCCGCGGCATAGGCGGTCTCGGCGGCCGCCTCCCGGACGATGGGCAGCCGGGCTGCCCGGCGACGGGCCGCGTCGGCATGGGCGTACGCGAGCTCCGGATCCTCGTCGATGAGACGGCCGGCGACCACGAGATGGGCGGCCACGATCTCGGCGAGGTCTTTGGGCAGCCCGCGCAGCTCCGCGCGAACCGACCGGTGCAGCTCACGGGTGTCGACATCCTCCGGGACGGGTGGCTCGCCGGGTTTGGCGGCGAGGCCGGGTCGGGGCGGTTCGCGGTCCTCTCGGCGCTGGCTTCTGCGCTCGTCGCCGGCGCGGTCATCCCACGGGCGCGTCCGGTCCGGAGTGTCGCCGCCACTGCGGCCGCGCCCACGGGTCCGGTCGGCGCCGCTACGAGTCCGGTCGGCCCCGCCACGAGGCCGCTCATCGCGACTGCGTTCGTCGCGGCTGCCGCTGCTCGGGCGACTGTCCCGGCTCCCGCCGCTCGGGCGACTGTCCCGGCTCCCGCCGCTCGGGCGACTGTCCCGACCGCCGCTGCTCGGCCGGCTGTCCCGGCTCCCGCTGCTCGGGCGACTGTCCCGACCACCCGCACTGCTCGGACGACTGTCGCGACCACCCGCACTGCTCGGGCGACTGTCCCGGCTCCCGCTGCTC
This sequence comes from Microlunatus panaciterrae, assembly GCF_016907535.1. Taxonomy (NCBI): domain Bacteria; kingdom Bacillati; phylum Actinomycetota; class Actinomycetes; order Propionibacteriales; family Propionibacteriaceae; genus Microlunatus; species Microlunatus panaciterrae. Next base: position 3,717,472 of record NZ_JAFBCF010000001.1, on the reverse strand, counting down.
GGGCGACTGTCCCGACCACCCGCACTGCTCGGACGACTGTCGCGACCACCCGCACTGCTCGGACGACTGTCCCGACCACCGCTGCTCGGCCGGCTGTCCCGGCTCCCGCCGCTTGGACGACTGTCGCGACCACCCGCACTGCTTGGGCGACTGTCGCGGCTGCCTCCGCCGTCCCGACGTGGACCGCGTCTGTCGTCGTCTCGGCCACCGCCACCGCGTCGCTCCCGCGGGCCGTCGTTCCCATCCGGTCTTCTGTTGTCAGCCACCTGACAATCCTCGCGGCAAACCGCGCCCACACCAAACCCTTGAGTCCCCATCCGTGTCGTTACTCAGCCTTCGAAGATGATTCCGGCGCTCTGGACGGGTCGGCAGCCACCCAGCGCGAGACATCCAGCGCCAAGATGATGCATCCGGAGCAGCGATCAACCGCCCCCGCCCGCTCGGAAACACGGGCACTCTGAGACACGGGCACGCTGAGACACGGGCACGCTGAGACACGGCCACTCTGAGAGGCGGGCACTCTGAGAGGCGGGGAGTCTGAGATGCGGGGACTCTGCCAGACTTGGGCTCGTCAGTGGTTGTCGACGACGAGGTTGACCCTGAGGAGGGCACAGTGACGGACGACTCGATGGCTCAGCCGGCGGGACGCCTGGTGGCGGGGATCGACTCCTCGACCCAGTCCTGCAAGATCGTGGTCTGCGAGCTGGACACCGGCCGAGTGGTGCGTACGGCTCGAGCGTCGCATCCTGACGGTACCGAAGTCTCGGCCACCGCCTGGCTGTCGGCGTACCGCGAGGCTGCCGCTACGCCAGGGCTGCTGGACGATGTCGCGGCCCTTGCCGTCGGCGGCCAGCAGCATGGCATGGTCACTCTGGACGACGCGGGCGAGCTGGTTCGCGATGCTCTGCTCTGGAACGACAACCGGTCGGCTCAGGACGCGGTGGACCTCATCGACGAGCTCGGCGGTGGCCGGGCCTGGGCCGAGGCGGTCGGATCGGTACCAGTCGCCTCGATGACCGTCGCCAAGATCCGCTGGCTGAACCGCTGCGAGCCGGACAACGCTGCCCGCACCGCCTCAGTCGTCCTCCCGCACGACTGGCTGACCTGGCAGATCGGCGGCCGATCGTTCGCACCGACCACCGACCGCGGAGACGCCTCCGGCACTCTGTACTTCGACGCCACCGCCAACGAGTACCGGCACGATCTGGTCAATCGCGCGATCGGACACGATCTCGACCTGCCGCGGGTGGCCGCGCCAGACGAAATCGTGGGCCACACGCCGGAGGGTGTTGCCATCGCCCCCGGCACGGGGGACAACATGGCTGCCGGGCTGGGCCTCGATGTCCGCACCGGCGAGGCGGTCGTCTCCCTCGGCACCAGTGGCACGGCCTTCACCCTGAGCAAGACGCAGACCCACGAACCCACCGGTACGGTTGCCGGCTTCGCCGATGCCACCGGCGCCTTCCTGCCGCTCGTCTGCACCCTGAACGGCGCCCGCAACCTCGTCGCCACAGCACGCGTCCTCGGACTCTCGCTGGAGGCGATGAGCGAGTTGGCGCTCACCGCACCGGCCGGGAGCGGGGGCCTTACCTTCGTGCCCTATCTCGAGGGCGAGCGCACACCACCCCTGCCGGACGCCCGTGGGGAGTTGACCGGGCTGACCCTGGCCAACATGACCCCGGCCAACATCGCGCGGGCCACGATCGAGGGCGTCCTGTGGAGTCTCGCCTACGGCGTGCAGGTGCTGCAGCAACAGACCGGAGACATCAAGCGGATCACGCTCACCGGCGGAGCGGCACAGTCCGAGGCCGTGCGTCGGATCGCACCTGCGGTGTTCGGTTGCCCGATCGCCGTCACGGAGACGTTCGAGAGCGTCGCCGTCGGCGCCGCCAAGCAGGCCGCCTGGGCGCTCAGCGGGTCAATGCCTACCTGGCCGGTGCCGTATGTCAGAGAGATCGAGCCGAGCGCGGCCGACCTGGCCGCGGCTCAAGGGATCAACTCACGGTACGCGGCGGTGCTCGGCGCCCACTTCACGTCCTGACCGCGTTATCCTGCCCGACGCGCTTCACGTCGCGCCGGGCCGCAGCTCCTGGTTAACCGCCGGCCGGTGCGGGCGCCCAGAACGCAAAAACACCTCTTGGGTAGCTACGAATAGCCACCCAAGAGGTGTTTAATGTCCGGCGACGTCCTAGTCTCCCACACGGTCCCCCGTGCAGTACCATCGGCGCTGAGAGGCTTAACTTCCGGGTTCGGAATGGAGCCGGGTGTTTCCCTCTCGCCATGATCACCGAAACTCTATGGAGATTCGATCTGGACGAACTCTCGCAAACTCATGGTTTGCGCTCAGTTCCCGACCGTATCTCGGGAACCTCACAGTGGACGCGTAGCATCTTTGTAGGAACAAGCCCTCGGCCTATTAGTATCGGTCAGCTCAATGCATTGCTGCACTTCCACATCCGACCTATCACCCAGTGATCTGCTGGGGGCCTTACCAGGTTATTCCTGTGGGAGTCCTCATCTTGGAGCGTGCTTCCCGCTTAGATGCTTTCAGCGGTTATCACTTCCGAACGTAGCCAACCAGCCGTGCTCTTGGCAGAACAACTGGCACACCAGAGGTTCGTCCGTCCCGGTCCTCTCGTACTAAGGACAGCACTCCTCAAGACTCCTACGCGCGCAGCGGATAGGGACCGAACTGTCTCACGACGTTCTAAACCCAGCTCGCGTGCCGCTTTAATGGGCGAACAGCCCAACCCTTGGGACCGACTCCAGCCCCAGGATGCGACGAGCCGACATCGAGGTGCCAAACCATTCCGTCGCTGTGAACGCTCGGGAAAGATCAGCCTGTTATCCCCGGGGTACCTTTTATCCGTTGAGTGACGGCGCTTCCACATGCCACCGTCAGATCACTAGTCCCGACTTTCGTCCCTGCTTGAGATGTCTCTCTCACAGTCAAGCTCCCTTGTGCACTTACACTCGAAACCTGATTGCCAACCAGGCTGAGGGAACCTTTGGGCGCCTCCGTTACCTTTTAGGAGGCGACCGCCCCAGTCAAACTACCCATCAGGCACTGTCCCTGATCCGGATAACGGACCTAGGTTAGATAACCAGAACAATCAGAGTGGTATTTCAACGTTGACTCCACACGAACTGGCGTCCATGCTTCAAAGTCTCCCACCTATCCTACACAAATTGTACCGATCACCAATACCAAACTATAGTAAAGGTCCCGGGGTCTTTCCGTCCTGCTGCGCGTAACGAGCATCTTTACTCGTAGTGCAATTTCGCCGAGTCTGCGGTCGAGACAGCGCCCAAGTCGTTACTCCATTCGTGCAGGTCGGAACTTACCCGACAAGGAATTTCGCTACCTTAGGATGGTTATAGTTACCACCGCCGTTTACTGGGGCTTAAGTTCAGTGCTTCGCCGAAGCTAACACTTCCCCTTAACCTTCCAGCACCGGGCAGGAGTCAGTCCGTATACATCGTCTTTCGACTTAGCACGGACCTGTGTTTTTAGTAAACAGTCGCTTGGGCCTGGTCTCTGCGGCCTTCAGTGCCGTCTGGAGTAAATCCATAGACACGTCCGGCCCCCCTTCTCCCGAAGTTACGGGGGCATTTTGCCGAGTTCCTTAACCACAGTTATCTCGATCACCTTGGTATTCTCTACCTGACCACCTGAGTCGGTTTAGGGTACGGGCGGCTCATCAACTCGCTCACGAAGGTTTTCTAGGCAGCATAGGATCACCCACTCGAATGCACGTATGCAAACCAGCCGTCATGTCTCAGGCATATGAGGTGCGGATTTGCCTACACCTCGCCCTACGCATTTAGCCCGGGACTACCATCGCCCGGGATGGGCTACCTTCCTGCGTCACTCCGCAGCTTGCCTAATACAAGCTTGGGTCGCAGACTCAGCTTCGATTGACCCGAAGGTCGCCTGAAGCCTTGCGTGCTTAGCATTACTCGCCTCGGCAGGATCGTTAAAGCGCCGGTACGGGAATATCAACCCGTTGTCCATCGACTACGCCTGTCGGCCTCGCCTTAGGTCCCGACTTACCCAGGGCAGATTAGCTTGACCCTGGAACCCTTGGTCTTTCGGTGGACGGGTTTCTCACCCGTCATTCGCTACTCATGCCTGCATTCTCACTCGTGTGCTCTCCACGACTAGGTCACCCTGTCGCTTCTTAGCGCACACGACGCTCCCCTACCCATCCACGCGCTTGGATCATCAAAGATGACCGGGCACGAACGTGAATGACACAGCTTCGGCGGATTGCTTGAGCCCCGCTAAATTGTCGGCGCAGAATCACTTGACCAGTGAGCTATTACGCACTCTTTCAAGGGTGGCTGCTTCCAAGCCAACCTCCTGGTTGTCACCGCAACTCCACATCCTTTTCCACTTAGCAATCGCTTAGGGGCCTTAGCTGGTGTTCTGGGCTGTTTCCCTCTCGACTACGAACCTTATCGCCCGCAGTCTCACTGCCGCGCTCTCACTTACCGGCATTAGGAGTTTGGTTGATTTTGGTAAGCTTGTGGGCCCCCTCGACCATCCAGTGCTCTACCTCCGGTAAGAAACGCGCGACGCTGCACCTATATGCATTTCGGGGAGAACCAGCTATCACGGAGTTTGATTGGCCTTTCACCCCTATCCACAGCTCATCCCCTCCATTTTCAACTGAAGTGGGTTCGGTCCTCCACGACGTCTTACCGTCGCTTCAACCTGGCCATGGATAGATCACTCCGCTTCGGGTCTAGAGCACGCGACTATGTCGCCCTATTCGGACTCGCTTTCGCTACGGCTTCCCCACACGGGTTAACCTCGCCACGTACCACTAACTCGCAGGCTCATTCTTCAAAAGGCACGCCGTCACCTCGCCCGAAGGCTCAGCTCCGACGGATTGTAGGCAATCGGTTTCAGGTACTATTTCACTCCCCTCCCGGGGTACTTTTCACCTTTCCCTCACGGTACTAGTCCGCTATCGGTCACCAAGGAGTATTTAGGCTTAACGGGTGGTCCCGCCAGATTCACACGGAATTTCTCGGGTTCCGTGTTACTTGGGGTGACGCTCAACAGTGATCAACTTACGTCTACAGGGGTATTACCTTCTGTGCCGTACCTTCCCAGAGTACTTCGACTTCATTGATCATTTTTGACTGTTTGACCGATTAACAGCTCGGTCAGAGCGGCCCCACAACACCATATGTACAACGCCTGTCAGCTATCACATACACATGGTTTGGCCTGTTCCGCTTTCGCTCGCCACTACTCACGGAATCACTTTTGTTTTCTTTTCCTGTGGGTACTGAGATGTTTCACTTCCCCACGTTCCCTCCTACTGCCCTATATATTCAGGCAGAGGTCGCCGGACATTACTCCGGTTTCTTTCGAGGTTTCCCTATTCGGAGATCCCCGGATCGAAGCTCGTTTACCAGCTCCCCGGGGCTTATCGCAGGTTACAACGTCCTTCATCGGCTCTTGGTGCCTAGGCATCCACCGATTGCCCTTAGTAGCTTGTTTTACTACAAAGATGCTCGCGTCCACTGTGAAGTTCTCAAAATACGGGCGGTATCGGATCTCCGGCCAACGGCCTCGGACTCCGGTCCGCAGAAGAGTGTCACCGAGGCAACCGACCCTTCAGGACCCAACAGCGTGCTTAGGCTTCATCGCCATCTCTTTGAGGTTCCACTCCTCTTGCGAGGTTGTACTGACATCGAGATCTTGAATCGGCTTAATAGTCAATGTTCCACATTCCGGTGCTTGTTCAGCTGAGGACATACGCCTCAGCACTGAACGCATGGACAAGCAAGCTTGCCATTAGCTCCTTAGAAAGGAGGTGATCCAGCCGCACCTTCCGGTACGGCTACCTTGTTACGACTTAGTCCTAATCGCCAGTCCCACCTTCGACAGCTCCCTCCACAAGGGTTGGGCCACCGGCTTCGGGTGTTACCGACTTTCATGACTTGACGGGCGGTGTGTACAAGGCCCGGGAACGTATTCACCGCAGCGTTGCTGATCTGCGATTACTAGCGACTCCGACTTCATGGGGTCGAGTTGCAGACCCCAATCCGAACTGAGACTGGCTTTTTGGGATTCGCTTAACCTTGCGGTCTCGCAGCCCTTTGTACCAGCCATTGTAGCATGCGTGAAGCCCTGGACATAAGGGGCATGATGACTTGACGTCATCCCCACCTTCCTCCGAGTTGACCCCGGCAGTCTCCTATGAGTCCCCGGCATTATCCGCTGGCAACATAGGACGAGGGTTGCGCTCGTTGCGGGACTTAACCCAACATCTCACGACACGAGCTGACGACAGCCATGCACCACCTGTATACCGACCTTGCGGGGGCTACATCTCTGCAGCTTTCCGGTATATGTCAAACCCAGGTAAGGTTCTTCGCGTTGCATCGAATTAATCCGCATGCTCCGCCGCTTGTGCGGGCCCCCGTCAATTCCTTTGAGTTTTAGCCTTGCGGCCGTACTCCCCAGGCGGGGCACTTAATGCGTTAGCTTCGGCACGGAGAACGTGGAATGTCCCCCACACCTAGTGCCCACCGTTTACGGCGTGGACTACCAGGGTATCTAAGCCTGTTTGCTCCCCACGCTTTCGCTTCTCAGCGTCAGGAAATGCCCAGAGAACCGCCTTCGCCACCGGTGTTCCTCCTGATATCTGCGCATTCCACCGCTCCACCAGGAATTCCGTTCTCCCCTGCATTCCTCTAGTTTGCCCGTATCGGAAGCAGGCTCAGGGTTGAGCCCTGAGTTTTCACTTCCGACGCGACAAACCGCCTACAAGCCCTTTACGCCCAATAATTCCGGACAACGCTCGCACCCTACGTATCACCGCGGCTGCTGGCACGTAGTTGGCCGGTGCTTCTTCTGTAGGTACCGTCACTTGCGCTTCGTCCCTACTGAAAGCGGTTTACAACCCGAAGGCCGTCATCCCGCACGCGGCGTTGCTGCATCAGGCTTTCGCCCATTGTGCAATATTCCCCACTGCTGCCTCCCGTAGGAGTCTGGGCCGTATCTCAGTCCCAGTGTGGCCGGTCGCCCTCTCAGGCCGGCTACCCGTCGAAGCCTTGGTGAGCCATTACCTCACCAACTAGCTGATAGGCCGCGAGCCCATCCTTGACCGCCGGAGCTTTCCACCTCTAGAAGATGTCTTCAGAGGTCGTATCCGGTATTAGCGGCTGTTTCCAGCTGTTATTCCAGAGTCAAGGGCAGGTTGCTCACGTGTTACTCACCCGTTCGCCACTCGTGTACCCCCGAAGGGGCCTTACCGTTCGACTTGCATGTGTTAGGCACGCCGCCAGCGTTCGTCCTGAGCCAGGATCAAACTCTCCGTTGAAAAATATCGGAATCGATGTCGCCGAAGCGATCATCGGGTACCGTCTGAATCAACGAGCTTGACCTCTGACAGGACCCATTGCTGGGTCTATCAATAATCAATCTCAAAGGAATCCGACCTAGTTCGCAGCACTGTTCCGGACCGAGGTCCGGGTCGTGTCACTAGCCAGGCACGGGTTCTTTAGTGCATATTTGGCATTGACTTTTAGCACGCTGTTGAGTTCTCAAGTTTCGGGCGCACACCGCGCTTCGGCTTCTCAGCTTCCGCTTGGGGCAACTCGACTTACTTTAGTGAGGTTCTTCGCACCGTGTCAAATCGGTGTTTCCGACCCTCCCCGCCCGCACAGAGGCTCCGGACTTGTTGGTGGGTTCTGTCTGGAACGCACACCGATCCGGGGGATCTGTAGTGTTTGGGTCCCCTTCGGCGAGGCCGCTTTCGCGACCCGTTCCTTCCAGGGCTTGCTCTACGTTACTCGTCCGACCTGCACTCGTCAAATCGTCCGTCCTGCTGGTTTCCGCCCGCGCAGATGTTCCGGATTTTGGTGGCTTCTCGTTGAAGGCACACCGATCCGGTCAGTCCTTGACAGGTGGGTTCCTCCCGGTCCGGCCGCTTCAGGTTTCCCTGTCCGCGTCCCGCTCTCGGCGAGGCAGGTAGAACATTACGGACGAGTGTCCCAGGGGTCAAATCCACCAGCGGTGTTCGTCATCACAGGGTGTCGGACGCGTTTCGGCGTGCGTCAGCTCATCGTTTGATGGTAGTGCCGCCGACCGTCTTCTTGCCTCGGCGGGCGACGACGAAGCGGCCGTGCAGCAGGTCTTCCGCAGTCAGCCGGGCGTCGACATCGGCCACCTTGGTGTTGTTGATGTAGGCACCCCCCTCGGCGATGGCTCGCCGGGCCGCCGACTTGCTCGGCACCACCCCGCTGGCCTCGAGCACGTCGACCACCATCGGCAGCTCGCCGCCGGCGACGATCTCCACCGCACCGATCTCCTGCAGCACCCCAGAGAGGGTCGACTCGTCCAGGTCGGCCAGCTCGGAACGCCCGAACAGCGCCTCCGCGGCCGCGATGGCGGCGTCACGTTCAGCCGCGGAGTGCACGAATGCGGTCACGTCATCGGCCAGCGCCCGTTGGGCCGCGCGTCGATGCGGGCTCTCGCGAGTCTCCCGTTCCAACGCCTCGATCTCTTCTTGGCTGCGCGGGCTGAAGACCTTCAGGTACTCGATGACCTTGGCATCCTCGGCGTTCAGGAAGTACTGGTGGAAGGCGTACGGACTGGTGAGCTCGGGGTCGAGCCAGACAGTGCCGGTCTCGGTCTTGCCGAACTTGCTCCCGTCGGCCTTGGTCAGCAGTGGAGTCGCCAGCGCGTGGACCCGTTTCCCGTCGGAGCGGCGCAGCAGCTCCACCCCGGCGGTGATGTTCCCCCACTGGTCGCTGCCACCGAACTGCAGCGTGCAGCCGTACTGCCGGAACAGTTCGCGGTAGTCCATCGCCTGCAGCAGGACATAAGAGAACTCCGTGTAGGAGATCCCGCCCTCCAGCCTCGACCGGACCACGTCGCGGGCCAGCATCCGGTTCACCGGGAAGTGTTTACCGACATCCCGTAGGAACTCCAGGGTGCCCAGGGAGCCCGTCCAGTCGAGGTTGTTCACCACCCTGGCGGCGTTGTCACCGTCGAAGCTGACGAACCGCTGCACCTGGGCCCGGATCTTCTCGACCCAGGCGGCGACGACCTCCGGAGAGTTCAGGACCCGCTCGCCCGTCTCCTTCGGGTCGCCGATCATGCCGGTCGAGCCGCCGACCAGGATCAGCGGCCGATGTCCCGCCCGCTGCAGGTGGCCGGCGACGATCAGCTGCACCAGGTTGCCGAAATGCAGGCTGGGCGCCGTCGGGTCAAAGCCGACGTAGAACGTGACCGGTCCCGCCTGCAGGTGTTCGACAAGGGCGGCCTCGTCGGTGGAGTCCGCCACCAGGCCCCGCCACTTCAGCTCATCGAGAACACTCGTCACGCTGCTTTCCTCCTGCTGTCATCCGCTGCGGAGCCCGCGGACCCGCGGAACCCGCCTTTGAACCTACTGGTTCGCTGCGCACATCTCATCGTGAGATCTCAGCGGCTGGCCACCCGCGGTCCCGGCCAGCGGCACGCTCACACCGAGGTGTCGCACCACATCCGGAACGTCGCCGCCTGGGCGGCCAGCTCCTCGAGCTGCTCGGCCACCCGCGCTGTCGCGGTGCCGCCCCGCCCGTTGCGGGAGTTGATCGACCCCTCGACCGTCAACACGCTCAACACGTCCGGCGTCAGCTGCGCAGAGATCTCCTGCAGCATCTCGGGCGTCAGGTCGGCCAGTTCGATCCCCTCCCGTTCGCAGCGACGGACACAGGCGCCGGCGAGCTCGTGCGCCTCAGCGAACGGGACCCGTCTGCGCACCAGCCAGTCGGCGACGTCGGTGGCCAGCGAGAATCCGCGCGGTGCCAGTGACTCGAGCCGGTCAGGATGGAACGTCAGCGTGCCGACCATGCCGGCCACTGCCGGCACCAGCACCAGCAGTTGGTCGATCGAGTCGAACAGCGGCTCCTTGTCTTCCTGCAGGTCCCGGTTGTACGCGAGCGGCAGACCTTTGAGGGTGGCCAGCAGCCCGGCCAGGTTACCGATCAGCCGCCCAGCCTTGCCCCGGGCCAGCTCGGCCACGTCCGGGTTCTTCTTCTGCGGCATGATCGATGACCCGGTGGACCAGGCGTCGTCCAGGGTGGCGAAGCCGAACTCGTGCGTACACCACAAGATGACGTCCTCACTCAGCCGGGAGAGGTCGACGGCCGTCTGCGCCAGGACGTAGCCGGCCTCGGCCGCCAGATCCCGGGCGGCGGTGCCGTCGATCGAGTTCGGCACACTGTCAACGAAACCCAGATCGAGCGCCACCGCCTGCGGGTCCAGCCCCAGCGAGGTGCCGGCCAGCGCCCCCGACCCGTACGGGCTGATCGACAGCCGCTTGTCCAGGTCGACGATCCGGTCCAGGTCGCGCAGCAGCGGCCACGCATGGGCCAGCAGGTGATGGGAGAGCAGCACCGGCTGGGCGTGCTGGAGATGCGTCCGCCCCGGCATGGCCACGCCGAGGTGCGTCCTGGCCTGCTGCTGCAGCGCCGCCACCAGCCCCAGCAGCTCGGTGCCGACGGCGCGGAGGCTGTCCCGCAGATACAGCCGCAGCAGGGTGGCGATCTGGTCGTTGCGGGACCTACCAGCCCGGAGCCGGCCGCCGAGCTCAGAACCGAGCAGGGCGATCAGACCGCGCTCCAGCGCCCCGTGCACGTCTTCGTCGGTCGGGGTCGGGCGGAAGGCGCCGGAGACGACGTCAGCCTCCAGTCGGTCGAGGCCGTCCACCATGGCGGCCAGCTCGTCGTCGGTGAGCAGGTCGGCCCGGTGCAGTGCCGCGGCGTGCGCCCTGGACCCGGCCAGGTCGTAGCGGGCCAGGCGCCAGTCGAACTGGGTCGAGACACTCAGGGCGAACATGGCCTCGGCCGGGCCGCCGCTGAACCTGCCACCCCAGAGGCGTCCGCTGCTGTCGGGCTGCGTGGTCACGGGCTTCCTTTCGTCTTCTCGGTCAGGCTCTGCTCGGCGGTGCGGTGGGGGGCATGGGCGCTCAGCTGCAGGAACTGGTCCGCGATCGCCTGCCCGCCGTCCGGCGACCGGGTGATCAGCAGGATCGTGTCGTCGCCGGCGATGGTGCCCAGGATCGAGTCCCAGGACACCCGGTCAATGGCGGAGGCGAAGTACTGCGCCGCGCCCGGTGGTGTCCGCAGCACGACCAGGTTGGCCGACGCCTCCGCCGACACCAGCACCTCAGCGCACAGCCTCGCCAACCGGGCTTCGAAGGTGGCGTACTCCCCCACCTGTGGCGTCCGGTCACCGCCCTCGGCCGGCACCGCATAGATCAGGTGCCCCTCCGCCCCCCGGACCCGCATCGCCCCCAGCTCCACCAGGTCGCGGGACAGCGTCCCCTGGGTGACGGTGACACCCTCAGCAGCGAGCAGCTCGGCGATCTCGGTCTGGGAGCGGACCTGGTGGTGCTCCAGGATGGCGAAGATCTTGGCATGCCGCGCAGTCTTCGTCAGTGGCGCCCGGGCTGCTGCGGTCATCGCGCAGGTCCGGCCTCTGCTGCGCGCTCGTCGAGGAAGGCGAGCAGCGCCTTCTGGGCGTGCCGACGGTTCTCCGCCTCGTCCCAGACCACCGACTGCGGGCCGTCCAGCACCTCGGCGGCGATCTCCTTGCCACGGTAGGCGGGCAGGCAGTGCAGCACGATGGCCTGCGGGTCCGCCAACGCCAGCAGCGTGCTGGTGACGGCGTACGGCCCGAACACCTTCTCCCGGTCGCGGCCGTCGTTCTCCTGCCCCATCGACACCCAGGTGTCGGTGGCCACCACGTCGGAGCCGGCCACCGCGTCGGCGGCGGACCCCGTCACCGTGACACTCCCTCCGGTGCTCTGGGCCACCTGGCTGGCGCGGGACACGACGACAGGGTCCGGCTCGAACCCGGCCGGAGCGGCGATCCGGACATGCAGCCCGGCCACCGCGCCACCCAGCAGGTACGAGTGCGCCATGTTGTTCGCTCCGTCGCCGAGATAGCTCAGGGTGAGTCCGGCCAGCCGACCCTTGTGCTGGCGGACGGTCTGCAGGTCGGCGAGGATCTGGCACGGATGGAACTCGTCGGTCAGACCGTTGACCACCGGCACCCCGGCATAGGCCGCCATCTCCTCCAGCCGCTGCTGACCGCTGGTGCGCCAGACGATGGCCGACACCTGCCGACCCAACACCCGCGCGGTGTCGGCGATCGACTCGCCGCGTCCCAGCTGGGAGGTGGACAGGTCCATCACCAGCGGGTAGCCGCCCAGCTCGGCGATACCGACAGCGAACGAGACCCTGGTCCGGGTCGACGACTTGTCGAACAGGACCGCGACCGAGCGTGGACCGGCGAACGGCTGCACCGCGTAGGGGTCAGCCGCCAGCCGGTCGGCGAGATCGAGAACCGCAGTCTGTTCCTCCTGGCTGAGGTCGTCGTCGGCCAGCAGGTGCCGGAGGCCGGTCATCGTACCGCTCCGTCGACACTCACCGACGAGATCAGCTCGGGCAGCACAGCGACGAATGAGTCGAGCTGTTCGGCTGTGATGATCAGCGGGGGCGCCAGCCGGAGGACGTCCGGCCGCGGCGCGTTGATGATGAATCCGGCGTCGAGCGCCACGTCGGCCACCCGGGCGGCGATCGGCGCCGCCAGCACGATCGCGCGGAGCAGTCCTCGGCCGCGGACTCCGGTGATCATCGGCGACTCGAGGGAGCTCACCCGGCCGGCCAGATGATCACCCATCGCGTTGGCGTTCGCCAACAGGTTGTCCCGTTCGATCACCGACAGCACGGCCAAGCCGGCGATGGCGGCGACCGGATTGCCGCCGAAGGTGCTGCCGTGCGAACCCGGCCCCAGCAGGTCGGCCGCCGCCCCGGTGGCGATACAGGCACCGATCGGGAAGCCGTTGCCCAGACCCTTCGCGATGGTGACGATGTCGGCGGTGATCTGCTCGCGGGTATGGTCCAGCCAGGCGCCACTCCGGCCGATGCCTGTCTGCACCTCGTCCAACCAGAGCAGCGATCCGTGCCGACGGGTGATCTGCCGAGCCGCGGCGAGATAGCCCTCGGGCGGGACGATCACCCCGTTCTCGCCCTGGATCGGCTCGAGCACGACGGCGGCGACCGTGTCGTCCACGGCCGCCTCGAGCGCCGCCACGTCGCCGTACGGAACGAAGGTGACGTCGCCGGGCAGCGGCTCGAACGGCGTCCGGTACTTCTCGTTGTGGGTGATGGCCAACGCACCCATGGTGCGGCCGTGGAAGGCTCCCTCGGTGGAGATGATCCTGGTCCGGCCGGTCCGACGGGTCAGTTTGAATGCGGCCTCGTTGGCCTCGGTCCCCGAGTTGCTGAAGAAGACCCGGGCGGGGGTGTCCGGCGCACTGGCCACCACCATCGCCGCCAGCCGCTCCGCCAGGGCCACCTGCGCCGGGGTGCTGAAGAAGTTCGACACGTGCCCGAGGGTGGCGATCTGACTGGTGATCGCCGACAGTACGAACGGGTGGGCATGGCCGAGGGCGTTGACGGCGAGGCCCGACAACAGGTCGAGGTAGCGGACGCCGTCGGCGTCGAAGATGTGGCAGCCCTCGCCCCGGACGAACACGCGTTTCGGCGGACCGAAGGTGTTCATCATGACCTGGCCGTAGCGTGCGGTCAGACTGGCCGACGGCTCGGTGGCCACCAGCTGGCCCAGTGGGTTGTTGCTCATCACAGGGCCTCCCCGGCCTTGGTCGCCCGGGGGTCAGCGGCCAGTGGGTCAGCGGCCAGTGGGTCGGCGGCCCGGGTGCCTGCGGTCACCATCGTGCCGATGCCGGCATCGGTGAAGATCTCCAGCAGCAGCGAGTGCGGAACCCGCCCGTCGATCACGGTGGCACGGTCCAGCCCCCCTTCGACGGCCCGCAGGCAGGCCTCCATCTTGGGCTGCATGCCCGACTCCAGCCGGGGCAGCAGCTCGGCCAGCTCGGTTGCGCTGATCTGCGACACCACCTCCGCACTGTTCGGCCAGTCGGCGTACAGACCTTCGACGTCGGTGAGCACCACCAGCCGCTCCGCCCTCAGGGCAACTGCCAGAGCTGCTGCCGCAGTGTCGGCATTGACGTTGTGCACCTGCCCGTCCTCGTCCGGCGCCACTGTCGCGACGACCGGGATCCGACCCGCCTCGATCAGGTCCAGGACCGCCTCGGGTCGCACCTCCACGACGTCACCCACCAGACCAAGGTCGACGGTCTCACCCTCCACCGACAGACCACGCCGCTCGGCAACGAACAGTCCACCGTCCTCGCCGGACAGACCGACAGCGAGCGGCCCGTGGGAGTTGATCAATCCCACCAGCTCGCGGCCGACCTTGCCGACCAGCACCATCCGGACGACGTCCATCGCCTCCGGCGAGGTCACCCGCAGTCCGCCGCGGAACTCGCTCTTGATCCCCAGCCTGCCGAGCATCTGCGAGATCTGCGGGCCGCCGCCGTGCACGACGACCGGCTGCACTCCGCAGCGTCTGAGGAAGACGATGTCCTCGGCGAAGGCACGCTTCAGGTTCTCGTCGATCATGGCGTTTCCGCCGTACTTGATCACGATCGTCTTGCCGCCGTAGGTCTCCAGCCAGGGCAACGCCTCGATCAGAATCGAGGCCTTGTCGCCGGTGCTGATGTGTGCAAGTCCTGTGGTCACGAGGAGTACTCCGCGTTCTCTTTCACGTAGTCGTAGGTCAGGTCATTGGTACGGATGGTCGCGGTATGGCCGCCGGCATGCAGGTCGACATCGACCTGCACCTCCCGTCCGCTGAGGTCGACCAGCTCGCGCGGCTCGCCGATGGCACCCCCCACACAGACGGCGACGCCGTTGAACGAGACATCGAGCTGGTCGGGTTCGAAGGCGGCATCGGTGGTGCCGATCGCGGCCAGAACCCTGCCCCAGTTGGGATCCTGGCCGAAGATCGCGCACTTGAACAGGTTGTTGCGGGCGATCGTGCGCCCGACGTCGACGGCCTCCTGCTCCGAGGCGGCACCGCGGACGGTGATGGTGATGTTGTGAGCCGCTCCCTCCGCGTCGGCCAGCAGCTGCAGCGCCAGGTCGTCGCAGACGGTGGTCAGCGCGGCGGTGAGCTCGGTGGGGTCCGGTCTGCTGCCGGACGCACCGCTCGCCATCACAATCACTGTGTCGTTGGTGGACATGCAGCCGTCGCTGTCGAGCCGGTCGAAGGTCAACCGGCAGGCTTCGGCCAACGCCGGTCGCAGGGTCGCCGGCTGGACCACGGCATCGGTGGTGATCACCACCAGCATGGTGGCGAGCCCGGGAGCCAGCATCCCGGCACCTTTGGCCATCCCGGAGATGGACCAGCCGTCGGCAGTGACATCGGCCTGCTTGCTGACCGTGTCGGTGGTCATGATCGCGACCGCGGCATCCGCGCCGCCGCTCTGGTCCGCGTTCGCCACCAGGTCGGGAACCGCAGCCTCAATCGCGGCCATGTCGAGCCTGGTGCCGATCAGTCCGGTGGAGCAGACGGCGACGTCGATGGCGCCGATGCCCAGCTCGGTCGCGACCAGCTCGGCGGTGCGGTGGGTGTCGGCGAACCCTGCTGGGCCGGTGCAGGCGTTGGCACCACCCGAGTTCAAGATCACCGCCTGCAACCTCGAGTCGGCCAGCACACGCTCGGTCCACAGCACCGGCGCCGCCTTCACCCGGTTGCTGGTGAACACCCCGGCCGCGGCGAAGTCGGGACCGAGGTTGCGGACCAACGCGAGATCGGGCCGACCGCTGCTCTTCAGCCCGGCGGCGACGCCGGTGGCCGCAAACCCCCGCGGTGTGGTGATGCTCATGTCAGCTCCTCGTTCTCGATCCGATGTCCCGCCGCCACCCACACCTCGACCGCCTGGTGTGCCTGCGCGCTGGGGATCAGGATCCAATCGGTGTCGAAGGTCGACTCGGCCAGGATCGAGATGCCGGCATCGGCCAGCGGCGCCAGCAGTCCGGCCAGCACCCCGACCAGTGAGTGGTCGAGCGGTCCGTCGATGCTGAACACCGTGAACGGACCGACGGCCGGCACGGTCCCCGGGATGTCCTCGAAGTCAGTGATCAGGCACAGCTCGTCCGCCGTCCTGCTGGCGCTCCAGAACGGGGTCTCGTGGGCGTTCTCCAGGGCCCAGCCGGGGACCGAGGCGTGCGCCGGCAGCTGCGCCATGCCGACCTCGACCGAGTGCCGGGTGAGCTCCCAGGCGACGGTCACGGCGCCACCCCGATCGTCGACAGGCCGAGGGTCTCGGGCAGGTCCAACGCCAGGTTCATGCACTGCACGGCCGCCCCGGCGGTGCCCTTGGTGAGGTTGTCCAATGCTGCGACGGCCACCAGCCGGCCGGCGCCGCGGTCAACGGTCACCTGCACGTGCACGGCGTTGGAGCCGAGCACCGACTGCGTCTGCGGCCACTGCCCGGACGGCAGCAGGTGGATGAACGGCTCGGTGGCGTAGGCCTGCTGGTAGGCGCGGTAGGCATCGTCAGCCGTCGCCCCGGCGTCCGCCAGTGGCGCGGTACAGGTCGCCAGGATGCCGCGGGACATCGGGACCAGCACCGGCGTGAATGACACCGAGGGGCTGGCTGCGCCGCAGGCAGCGAAGTTCTGCACCATCTCGGGCGTGTGCCGGTGCACTCCGCCGACGCCGTAGGCACTGGCCGAACCCATCAGCTCGGCCCCGAGCAGGTGCGGCTTGAGCGACCGCCCGGCACCCGACGGTCCGCTCGCAGCCACGATCACGGTGTCATGGGCATCGGTCAGTCCGGCCCGGATCGCCGGCAGCAGGGCCAGCGTCGCCGTAGTCGGGTAGCAGCCGGGTACGGCGATCCGGTGCGCGGACTTGAGCCGGTCGCGCTGGCCGGGGAGCTCCGGCAGCCCGTACGGCCAGGTGCCGGCATGGGGCGACTGGTAGAACTGCTGCCACGCCTCGGGATCGGAGAGGCGGAAGTCGGCGCCGCAGTCGATCACCACACAGTCGGGATCGAGCTGGGCCGCCACCTCGGCCGACGCGCCGTGTGGCAGCGCCAGGAAGACGACGTCGTGACCGGCCAGGGTGCCGACCTCGGTAGGTTGGACCACCCGGTCGGCCAGCGGGACCAGGTGCGGCTGGTGCTCGCCCAGCCGGCTGCCGGCGCTGGCTCCGGCGGTGACCGCACCGATAACGACCTGGGGATGACCCGACAGCAGCCGGAGCAGCTCCCCGCCCGCATATCCGGTGGCTCCAGCCACGGCGACCTTCAACGTCATATGCATGATTATGCCATAAGCCACATTTATATGTCACCGACCCCCGCTAGGCTGCACTCATGCGCATCGTCATGATCGGAGCAACGGGCCACGTCGGCAGCTATCTCGTGCCGCGGCTGGTGAACGCCGGCCACCAGGTGCTGGCCGTCAGCCGCGGGCAACGCGAGCCCTACCACCCGGACCCCGCCTGGGACCGGGTAGAACGCCTCCAGATCGACCGTACGGCGGAGGAGGACTCCGGAACCTTCGGAAGGCGGATCGCCGACCTCGAGGCCGAGGTGGTGATCGACATGGTCTGCTTCACCGCCAAGTCGGCCGGCCAGCTCGTCGAGGGGCTGCGCGGTCGGGTCCGGCAGCTGCTGCACTGCGGCACCATCTGGGTCCACGGACTGAGCACGGTCCTGCCGATGCGGGAGGACGACCCCAAGACGCCGATCGGTGACTACGGCACCAACAAGCTGGCCATCGAGGAGCTGCTGTTGGCCGAGACCCGGTCGGGCGGGTTGGCCTCGACGATCATCCATCCCGGACACATCAGTGGGCCCGGCTGGCCGGTGATCAACCCGGTCGGCAACCTCGACCCTGCGGTCTGGACGACCCTGGCGACCGGACAGTCGCTACTGGTGCCCGGGTTGGGCGCCGAAACGATGCACCATGTGCACGCCGACGACGTGGCCCAGCTCTTCCAGCTGGCCCTGGAGAAGCCCGACGCCGCCCTCGGTGAGAGCTTCCACGCGGTCAGCGAGCGGGCCCTGACCGTCCGTGGCTACGCCGAGGCGGCTGCCCGCTGGTTCGGTCAGCACGCCCAGCTGGAGCAGGTTAGCTGGGAGGAGTTCCGCCGGCGCACCGACGACCAGCACGCGGCGGCCAGCTGGGATCATCTCTCGCGCAGCCAGGTCGCAAGCATCGACAAGGCTCGCCGGCTGCTCGGCTACCAGCCCGCCTACAGCTCCGACGAAGCTGCCCGCGAGGCGGTCACCTGGCTGGTCGAGGCCGGCCAGCTCGACCTCGGTCCGCGAGGAGCCCTGCTCTAGCCGAGCACAGACCGGCCCCGGCAGCGCTCTCTGGCCCCCGTTCCCCTGATCCCTGTGCCTCTCATGAAAGTGCCCTTCACTCGGTGCGCTGAACCGCCCCGGTCGCCGCCGCCGCAGCGTCGACGGCGGCGTCGCGGGCGGCGGCCGCCTCCCCGTCGGTGAGGGTGCGGTCGGGGGCACGGAAACGGAGCGCGAAGGCCAGCGACTTCTTCCCCTCGCCGATCTGCGGCCCCCGGAAGATGTCGAACAGCCTGACCGACTCCAGCAGGGCGCCGGCGCCGGACCGCAGCGCCGCTTCCACCGCGGCAGCGGGGACCTCCTCATCGACGATCAGCGCCACGTCCTCCTTCGCCACCGGGAAGGAGGAGATGGCAGCCACCTCACCGGCGCCGGGCGCGGCAGCGACCAGTGCGTCCAGGTCGATCTCTGCCGCGGCGCTCCGGGGCGGCAGCCCGAAGCTCCGGCAGACCTCGGGGTGCAGCTCTCCGGCGAACCCGATCACCTGATGAGAGTCGGCGAGGCTGAGCTCGGCGCACCGGCCGGGATGCCAGGGGGCCACGTCGGCGCTCCGACGCTGCAGTCGCAGCCCGACAGCCTGCGCCGCCGTCTCGGCGAAGGCGACCGCGTGCTGCCAGCCGGCCCGGATCGCCTCGCCCTGCCAGCCCTTCGGCAGCCAGTTGCCGGCCAGCACGACCGCAAGGTGCCGCGGCTGGTCGGCCAGTGCCGCATTCAGCGCGGCGAGCTCGTCGTCGCCCGGGCGCCCTGCCACTGCAGGCCGCGGGGCAGCCGGCGCGCCCGGCCGCGCATAGAAGACGGAACCGGACTCGTACAGCGCCAGGTCGTCGTTGCTTCGGCTGGTGTTGCGCACCATCGCAGCGAACAGTCCCGGGAGCAGGGTGGTGCGCAGGTACGGATGGGTCTCCGACAGCGGGTTGGCCAGTCGGACCAGCTGACGCCGAGAGTCGTCCCGCTCCACACCGAGCTGGTCCAGCTCGTGCTCGGACTGGAACGGGAAGGTCAGCACCTCGACGAAACCGGCGGCGGCAACGGCGGCGTTCACCGCGCGCCTGGACCGCTGCGAGGGGCTCAGACCCCGTCCGACCGGCGCTCGCGGCACCACCGGCTCGATGGTGTCGTAGCCGACCAGCCGACCGACCTCCTCGACATAGTCGTACGGGTCGCGCAGGTCGGAGCGCCAGCTCGGCGGGACGAGCTGCAGCCGGTCTCCCTCGACTCCGACGTCCACACCGATCAGGGTGAGCAGCTCGACCACCTGCTCGGCCGGCACCTCGGTGCCGAGAACACGACCCGGCAGAGCGGCGTCGATCGTCTGGGTCGGCTGCGTTGGCACCGCCCCACGCACCGTCTCCTCGGCGGCCACCGTCCCGCCGGCCAGCTCGACCAGCAGGTCGGCAGCCCGGTGGGCCGCGGCGTAGGCGGCCGCCGGGTCGACACCGCGTTCGAACCGGCGAGACGCCTCCGAGGACAGCTTCTGCCGCCTGGAGGTGCGGGCGATGGTCATGGCGTCGAAGTTGGCCGCCTCGATCACGATCGTGGTTGTGTTCTCGGACAGTTCGGTTGACTCACCACCCATCACCCCCGCCAGCCCGATCGGGCCTCTGTCGTCGGCGATCACCAGATCTGCCGGGTCCAGGTCGCGGACGATGTCGTCAAGGGTGGTCAGCTTCTCCCCCGCCCGGGCCTCACGGACCACGATGCCACCGTTCAGCCGGTCGGCGTCGTAGGCGTGCAGCGGCTGACCGGTCTGCAGCATCACGTAGTTGGTGATGTCGACCGCCAGCGAGATGGGCCGCATCCCGGCCAGCTGCACCCGGCGGGCCAGCCAGCGGGGGCTCGGCCGGGACGGGTCCACGCCCCGTACCGTGACGGCGACGAAGAGTGGCGCTGCGGGAGACTCCAGGCTCACCGCCCAGCCGGCGGTCGACTCGGCCGGAACCGGACGGTCGACCGGGTCGGTGAACGTGGTGCGGGTCGCCTGAGCCGACTCCCGGGCCAGTCCGCGGATGGACAGGCAGTAGCCGCGGTCGGGGGTGACGGCGATGTCAAGGACCTCGTCGCGCAGATGCAGCACCGGTGCCGCATCCTGGCCCGGGACCAGACCGTCGTCGGGCAGCACCATGATGCCGGAATGGTCATCGCCGAGACCCAGCTCGCGGGCCGAGCAGATCATCCCGTCGGAGACGTGGCCGTACGTCCGGCGGGCCGCGATGGCGAACTCGCCGGGCAGGACGGCACCCGGCAGCGCCACCACCACCAGGTCACCCACCTGGAAGTTGTGCGCACCGCAGACAATGCCACGCGACGGCGGCTGATCACCGTCGGCAGGGTCGTTGTGCTCGCCGACATCGAGCCGGCAGTAGCGGATCACCTTGCCGTTGGAGTGCTTCTCGTTCTCATACGACAGCACCCGGCCCACCACCAGCGGGCCGGTGACATCTGCACCGGCCTGCTCGACCGTCTCCACCTCGAGACCGGCGCGGATCAGCGCCTCGGCCAGATGACGGCCGCCGAGCTCCTCGGGCAGCGCGGCATGCTCACGCAGCCAGGACAGGGGCGCTCTCATCGGGCTCCTCCCACCAGGGAACGGCTGAACCGGACGTCCCCTTCGATCATGTCGCGCATGTCCTCGGCGTTGTTGCGGAACATCAGGGTGCGCTCGACGCCCATGCCGAAGGCGAACCCGGAGTAAACGTCGGTGTCCACCCCGCAGGCCTGCAGTACGCGCGGATTGACCACGCCACAGCCGCCCCACTCGATCCATCCTTCGGAGGCGCAGGTCCGACAGGGGTTGTCAGGGTTTCCGACGGAGGCACCGTGGCAGACGAAGCACTGCAGGTCCACCTCGGCCGACGGTTCGGTGAACGGGAAGTAGTTGGGGCGGATCCTGGTCCGGGTGTCGCCGAACATCGCCTGGGCGAAGTAGTCCAGAGTGCCACGCAGATGCGCCAGGGTGATGCCCTTGTCGACGCAGAGCCCCTCGATCTGGTGGAAGACGGGCACGTGCGTCGCGTCGTACTCGTCGGCCCGGTAGACCTTGCCGGGACAGACGACATAGACGGGCAGCTCCCTCGTCAGCAGGCTGCGTGCCTGCACCGGTGAGGTGTGCGTACGCAGCACCACACCGCTGTCGGCCGGGTCCGCGAAGAGGGTGTCCTGCATGGTCCGCGCCGGATGGTCGGGGATGAAGTTCAACGCGTCGAAGTTGAGCCATTCGGCCTCGAGCTCGGGGCCTTCGGCCACCTCCCAGCCCATCGCCACGAAGACGTCGCACATCCGATCCATCAGTGCCGTGATCGGGTGGACGGCGCCCTGGGGGGTCAGCTCGACCGGGAGGGTGACGTCGACCCTCTCCTCGACCAGCACCCGGGCCAGCTCGGCCGCGGTGACCTCGGCCTCGCGAGTCTTCAGGGCCTGGTTCACCTCACCACGTGCCCTGCCGATCCGCTGCCCGACGTCCTTGCGCGCCTGCGGCGGCAGTGCCCCGATCTCCCGGTTGGCCAGCGCCAGCGGCGACCGGTCACCGGCGTGCGCGATCCGCGCCTGCTTGAGCTCGGCCACCGTCGTCGCCGCGGCGAACGCAGCCAGCGCCTCAGCCACCATGGCCTCGACGTGCTCCGCGTTCAGCGGCGTGACCTGGACGGGGTCGTAGCTCTTGTTTGGCCCGGACATGGGCTCCCCTCGTGATGTGGCTTCGTGGATGGTGCGAGTGACAGTCTAGGAAGGCTGACCGGTCGTCGCCGCACCGGACTGGCCGGTGGACCTGTGCCGCTGCTCAGCGGCGGTGGCATAGAGGCAGACCGCAGCGGCGGTGCTCAGGTTGAGACTCTCCGCGGCGCCGTAGATGGGCACCCGCACCACCTGATCGGCGAGTCGGGCGTCCTCGGCCGGCAACCCCCACGCCTCGTTACCCATCAGCCACACCGTCGGTCGGGCCAGGCCACCGGATCCTTTCAGCTCGTCCAGGTCGACAGCGCCGGCACCGTCGGCCGCCAGCACCTGCAAACCTCGCCGGCGGCACTCGGCCAGCGTGGTCGCCAGCTCCACTCCCTGCACCAGCGGCAGATGAAACAGGCTGCCGACGGTGGCGCGCACCGTCTTGGCGTTGTAGAGGTCGACCGAGCCCTCGCTGAGCAGCACCGCGTCCGCGCCGAAGGCGTCGGCGCAGCGGATGACCGTGCCGGCGTTGCCCGGGTCGCGCACCTGGGCGCAGCAGACCACCAGCCGGGGATCACCCGCCAGCGCCTGATCCAGCGACACGTCGATGACGCGGCAGACGGCGACCACGCCCTGTGGGGTCACCGTGTCGCTGAGACCGGCGATGTCCTGGTCTGACAGCAGCCGCGGTTCGACCCCGACCGCCCGGGCCGACTGGATCAGGTCGCCGTGCCGCTCGACGCTCGAGCCGCCGACGAACAGCGCGGCGACCACCCCGGCTGCGGCCAGTGCCTCGCGGACCGCCTGCCGGCCCTCCGCCAGGAACAACCCGGCCCTGATCCGCTCCTTGCGCCGAACAAGCCGACGAGCCGACCGGATCTGAGCCTGGCTGGCAGGACTCAGTCTGGTCGGCTCGTCGTTGGCGGAGATGTCGAGCCTGTTGTCGTCAGGCCGCAGACGAGTCCGCGATCGGCACGTTGGCCTTGGCGACCCCGACCAGGACGGCGAACGCCTTGGGGTCGGTGACAGCCAGGTCGGCGAGGATCTTGCGGTCGACCTCGACCCCGGCGGCCTTGAGGCCGGAGATGAAGCGGTTGTAGGTCATGCCCTCCGCACGGGCAGCGGCGTTGATCCGCTGGATCCACAGCTTGCGGAAATCACCCTTGCGGGCGCGACGGTCGCGGTAGGCGTAGACCAGGGAGTGGGTCACCTGCTCCTTGGCCTTGCGGTAGAGGCGCGAACGTTGGCCGCGGTAGCCGGCAGCCTGGTCCAGAACTTCACGACGCTTCTTGTGCGCATTAACAGAACGCTTGACGCGTGCCATCCGGATACTCCTTATTTCTCTGATCGGGGCGGGCCCGAGGGGTTCTCAGGTCGGGCTCGTCCACGGCTCGGTGCTGAGCGCGGTGGGTTGGGCCCAGTCGGTTGGGTGGCGCCTTGGGGCGCCGGCGCTCACTTGCCGAGCAGCTTCTTGGCCTTCTGGGCGTCGCCCTTGGACATCACGGCATCGCCGTCGAGACGCCGGGTGCGGGTGGTCGGCTTGTGCTCGTTGAGGTGCATCTTGCCGGCCTTGCGGTGCATCACCTTGCCCGAGCCGGTGATCTTGAACCGCTTCTTGGCACCGGAGTGCGTCTTCATCTTCGGCATGCTGGAGACTCCATTTCCTTGTCTTCGGGAGAAGAACCGTGTGGTTCTGGTACTGCTAACTCAGGTCGATGTCAGCGTCGAGGTTGTCGACCGGGCCGCGCTTCCGCTTCGGGTGGGGCTCGGTGGCGGCCTGGGCCCGATGATCGGCCTGCTCGGTGCGCTCGGCAGCCGCATCGGCCTGCCGCTCCGCTGCCCTGCGGTCGCGCTCCGCCCGGACCTCCGCCCGCGCCTCCGTCTTCTTCTTGTGCGGTCCCAACACCATCAGCATGTTGCGACCGTCCTGCTTCGGGGACGACTCGACGAAACCGAACTCGCCGACATCCTCGGCCAGCTTCTTCAGCAGGTTGTAGCCGAGCTCCGGGCGTGACTGTTCACGGCCCCGGAACATGATCGTGATCTTGACCTTGTCCCCGGCCTTGAGGAACCGCACGACGTGACCCTTCTTGGTCTCGTAGTCGTGGCTGTCGATCTTGGGCCGGAGCTTCATCTCCTTGATCACGGTGTTCGTCTGGTTACGACGCGTCTCACGGGCCTTCTGCGCGTTCTCGTACTTGAACTTGCCGTAGTCCATGAGCTTGGCGACCGGCGGACGCGCCATCGGGGCGACCTCCACCAGATCGAGTTCAGCCTCACGCGCCAAGCGCAGGGCGTCATCGATGCGCACGATCCCCACCTGTTCCCCGGCGGGCCCGACGAGTCGGACCTCGGGAACGCGAATGCGATCGTTGATTCGCGGTTCGGTGCTGATATGTCCTCCAAGTTGAAAAGTTGACGGTCGATCGACCCGGAGAACGCACAAAGGGCTCCCGCTGCGCGGAAGCCCTGAACATGCCTCAAGTCCGGATGCTCTCGCCTCCGGCTCGGGACCTACCCGACAACGGTTACCGAACGGATCGGAAGGTGCTGTGACGGGTGGGAGATCAGGTCTCCGCTTTGCGGACCCAGTGAACTCACTGAATCGGTCGGACGACAGACTAGCAAAGAATGCGCCGGCAGGCACATCTGGCGACTAGACGTCGACACCTGAAGAACCTGCGAGGATGCGACCTTATTCCCGGCCGTCTCTCTGCCCGTCCGGCCCGCCCGACCCGTCGGGGTGCCCGCTACCCTCGCCCACCACCCAGCCGAACTGGCCGCCGGGCAGGTCCACCAGCCGGTGGCCCTGCGCGAGCTGGTCAAGCACCTCGCCCTCGATCACCAGCGGATGCGGCCCCGAGTGGTCCACCAAGAGCGCCACAGCCTGGTCGGCCAGGGCGGACCGAGCGGCCAGATCCAGCGTCACCGGGACCGGCCGGGCCTGCGGGCTCCAGGCCCGCAGCGCGTCCATCCCGGTGAAGACCACCATGGCGCGCCGGCCATCCCCGGCCTGCAGCATGACCACCGACATCTCGGCCTCCCTATCCGAGGTCAGCCCGTCCACCGTGGTCGCCACGCTGGTGGCGGTCGCCACCACCGGCACCAGCACTCGGTCGGCACAGAGCTGCGCAACCGCGCGCAGGTAGTCGGACGGCTCCCTGCTGCCGTCCGCGGCGGCGAGCAGCCGACGGGTGAGGTCGGTCGCCTTCCCCTCGTCATCGGGGAAAGCGGAGTCGGTCAGGGTTCGCTCGTGCGCCATGTCCACCACCGTAGGGGTCCCGGCCGGCCGGGGAGTGGGCGGTGCAGCACCAGGGCCGGCTGAGGGATCTCCCCCATCGCCGGATTGGGCCCCACGTGGCACTGTGGAGACATGCCCGCAGTAGACACCGTGTTGTTGCCGTTGTGCGTCGGCCTGTTCCTGCTCGGGGTGATCGCCACCGGCGTCGCCTGGCGGCGGCACAACAAGGGCCGGGTCATCCAGGGCGTCGCTCTGGCGCTCGCCCCCATCGCACTCTTCTTCAGCGGCCTGTTGCGGCTGGTGTGGAATGGCGCGGTGGCCGTGATCAACTGGGCCGGAGCGGTGATCTTCTCCCCCGCGGTCTGGTTCGGGCTGTCGCTGCTCGGCCTGTGCATCGTCTTGTGGGTGGTCGGGGGCCTCGTCAGCCGCCGCGGCGCCGGCGGCTCGAAAGCTGAGCCCGGCAAGGCCGTCACCGCCGGTGGCCTTCAGACCCCCAAGGCATCGGCGACCAGAGCCGTCGCGAAGACGGGCCCGGCGAAGGGCAGGCAGCCGGCTCCGATCGACGAGGAGATGGCCGAGATCGAGGCACTGCTCAAGTCGCGCGGCATCGAGTAGCAGCCGAGCCGGGGGTCAGTGCGACGCCAGGAACGCGCGGTGCCGCGCGCGAAGCTCCTCGACCGCCCGCACCGCACGCGGTCCGTCGCTGGCCTGGATGCCCATCAACTGTCTCTTCTCGGCGTCCAGGTCGACCTGGAACGGGCGCCCGTCGCTCGGCTTGAGCAGCAGCAGCGCCCACGGGTCGCCGGGTCGCAGCAGGATCGTATGCACTCGCGACCATTCCACCCGGTGCCGGCGCAGCCCGTTGCGGAGCAGCAGCCCATCCGCGTCCGCCCAGACCGCACTCGCGGCCATGGTGATCATCGCGAACACGAGGAAGCCGAGAATCGCCAGCAGCGTCAAGAGCTGCGAGAAGGTGAAACCCGCCCTGAGATGAGGCGGCAGGGCGACCCAGCCGACCGCGCAGAGCACCACCAGGGCGACGGTGAAGATCACGGCCACGATCCTCAACCGGAACGGGCGGAACACCACCGGCGCTACAACCGGCATGCGGCGATGTCGGTGACCAGGATGGCCCTGGCGCCGAGCTCCCACAGGTCGTCCATCAGTTGCTGGGCGTCCTTGCGCGGCACCATCGCCCGGACCGCGTACCAGCCCTCTCGGGCCAGCGGCGAGACGGTCGGCGACTCCAGCCCCGGGGTGATCTCGGAGGCCTTGTCGACGATGTCGGCGGACGCGTCATAGTCCATCATCACGTAGTTTCGCGCCACCATCACGCCGTTGAGGCGCCGCACCAGAGGCTCCAGCCCGACCGGGGGCTCGGCCTCCGAGCGGCGGATCAGGATGCCCTCCGACTCCAGGATCGGCTCGCCGAACAGTTCCAGCCCGTTCTGTCGCAGCGTCGTGCCGGTCTCGACCACGTCGGCGATGACATCGGCCACCCCGAGCCGGATGGCTGTCTCGACCGCTCCGTCCAGCTTGATCATCCGGGTGCTGACGCCGTGCTCTGCGAGGTAGCTCTGCACCAGACCCGGGTAGGACGTGGCCAACCGCAGGCCGTGCAGCTTCTCGACGGTCAGCTCGGCGCCCGCCGGGGCGGCGAACCGGAACCGGCTGCGGGCGAAGCCAAGCGGACGCACCTCGGTGGCCTTGGCACCGCTGTCCACCAGCATGTCCCGACCGGTGATGCCGACGTCCAGCGTCCCCTCGCCGACGTAGACGGCGATGTCGCGCGGACGGAGGTAGAAGAACTCCACCCCGTTGGCCTCGTCCAGCAGGACCAGCTCTTTGGCGTCGGACCGCTGCGCATAGCCGGCCTCGCGGAGCATCGCGGCTGCCGCCTCGGAGAGGGAGCCCTTGTTGGGGACGGCGACTCTGAGCAGGCTGGCCGACGATCTGGGCGGACGGTGGGAGTTCACGACGCTCAATCTACCCAGCCGCTCAGAGGTGGGCGTACACGTCTTCGAGGTCAAGACCGAGCGACAGCATCATCACCTGCAGGTGGTAGAGCAGCTGGCTGATCTCCTCGGCCGCCTCCGCTGTGGACTGGTACTCCGCAGCCATCCACACCTCGGCCGCCTCCTCGACGATCTTCTTCCCGATCTGGTGCACACCCGCATCCAGGCTCGCCACGGTCGCGGATCCGGCCGGACGGTTGGCTGCCTTGTCGCTGAGCTCCTGGAAGAGCGAGTCGAAGGTCTTGTAGGTCACCGACTCAGCCTAACGGCTGCGTCAGCACCTCCTGGTCGGCTCCGGCGTCACCGGGCCGAACGGCCCGTTCACGACGCTGGATCCGCCACCAGGAGACGAAACCGATCACACAGAAGGCGCCGTAGACCGCGTACATGATCGCCGACGGATAGTACTGGGCTGTCAGCAGCAGCGGTACGCCGACGAGGTCGACCGCGATCCAGATCAGCCAGAACTCGACCCAGCCGCGCGCCATCCCGTATGTCGCCAGCACCGAGCCGGTGAGGATCCAGGCGTCGGCCAGCGGTCCCCAGGAGCCGAGTGCCTTGAGGATGAAGTAGAAGGAGGCGTAGAGCACCACAGCGCCCACGGCGAGCTCGACCAGGCCTCGGCGACCGGCCCAGCGGGGTGTGACCCCGACCCCGCCCTCGGAGCCGTTCTTGCGGTACTGGTACCACCGGTACCAGCCGTAGACGCTGACGATGAAGAAGAAGATCTGCCGACCGGCCTGGCCCCACAGGTCGAGGTTCTGGGGGGTGTGGAAGACACCGCCGAGGAAGACCGTGAACAGCACGATGTTGCCGATGATCCCGATCGGCCAGGCGGCCACCCTGCGCCGCATGCCCAGCAGTGCGCTGGCCAGTCCAAAGCCGTTGCCGACGATCTCGCGCCACAGAATGGGCTTGCCGAGACCGAGGTCGAGCTGGGCGTTCGCAAACCTCAGAAGCAGTTCCGAGATGTCCATCAGTCTCTCCACTCATCCGGTCGCGCAGGCACCGGGGCGATAGAGACATCACCGGCCGCCAGCGGGCAGCGGTGACGCACTCGCGTGATCCTCCCATCCGGACTTTCACCGTCGGTTGTGGAGTTTCACCACATCAGCCGATCGCTGGCTGCGATCGGGTCGCGGACTGTACCGCCGGCTCGGAATTGCACCGACCCCGGAACACGCGCGAGTTGTTCACTCGTCGCCCAGCAGTCTATTCAGTCAGCGGCGGACTGACCAACCGGCACCCCAGGAAGACAGTGGCGAACCGAGACGCCGAGGTCACAGGCGTACGCCGAGGAGGGCGTCGCAGACCTGGGCGACCAGCGTCGGCGCCTCCGAGTCGTCGGAGTCGATCGCGGTCGAGGCGCCGGCCCAGGCGTCCACCGCTGCCAGCGCGGCCGGGGCGTCGAGGTCGTCGGCCAGCGCCGCGCGGACGGCTTCGACCACCGGTGCGGCGTTGAGGCCGGAGTCCAGCCGGACCGCTTCACGCCACAGCGCCAGCCGCCGCCGGGCCGACTCGAGCAACTCCGAGGTCCAGGTCCATTCGGAGCGGTAGTGGTTGGCCAGCAGGGCCAGCCGGATCGCCATCGGATCCTCGCCCCGCTCGCGCAGCTGCGAGACCAGGACCAGGTTGCCCTTCGACTTCGACATCTTCTCCCCGTCCAGGCCGACCATCCCGCTGTGGACGTAGAGCCGGGCGAACGGCTGACCGGTGGCGACCCGTCCCTCGGCCGCGCACATCTCGTGGTGCGGGAAGACCAGGTCGCTGCCGCCGGCCTGCACGTCGAAGCCGGTGCCGAGCAGGGCGAGCGCGATGGCCGTGCACTCTATGTGCCAGCCAGGTCGACCGCGTCCGAACGGGCTGTCCCAACCCGGCTCCCCGGGGCGCTGCTGCAGCCACAGCAGACAGTCCAACGGGTGCTTCTTGCCAGGACGGTCCGGGTCACCGCCGCGTTCGCGGAAGATCTCCAGCGCCTCCGCGTCCGGGAGATGGGCCAGCGACCCGAACTCGTCATCGGCCCCGCAGCTGAAGTACAGGTCGGGGTGCTCGGCGTCATCGACCCGGTAGACCGCGCCGCGCTGCTCCAGCCGCTGGATCAGCTCGATCACCAGCGGGATCGACTCCACCGCGCCCACGTAGTGCTCTGGAGCGATGACATTGAGTGCCGTCATGTCGTCGCGGAACAACTGCGTCTCCCGCTCGGCGAGATCCACCCAGTCGATCCCGGTCGCCGCCGCCCGCTCCAGCAGGGGGTCGTCGACGTCGGTCACGTTCTGCACATAGTTGACCCGGTGACCGCTGTCACGCCAGACCCGGTTGAGCAGGTCGAACGAGACGTAGGTATTGGCGTGCCCCATGTGGGTGGCGTCGTAAGGCGTGATCCCACACACGTACAGGGTGGCGACGCCCTGGCTACTGCCCGGTGCGGCCGGCTGGAGGGACTGCGACGCCGTGTCGAACAGCTCGAGCGCCGGAGTGCTGGCTGGGCGCTGAAGTCGACGGACGGGAGGAGAGTTCCAAGCCTGCATGCGATGCAGCCTATCTGCCGGCCCGAATCCGATCGGGGGGCGGATCCGAACGGGGACGGCTCAGAAGGGGGGCCAGGGAATGGACGGCCAGTCGTCGCCCGGTTGCGGCAGACAGCCCTCGCCGAGCAGTCGGTCGGCACGCCACAGCAGGGCGTCGATCTCCTGAGCCGAGAGCAGCGACTCGAGCAGGCTGGCGGCATCCGCACGGACCCGGCCCACGGCCTCGATCGCCTGCCGCTCCAGCGGCTTCCCGGCCCACCCCCACAGCAGCGTCCGCAACTTTGGTTCGGTGTGGAAGCTGATGCCGTGGTCGACCCCGAAGACGGCACCGGCACTGGCCAGGATGTGGCCTCCCTTGCGGTCGGCGTTGTTGATCAACGCGTCGAAGGTCGCCATCAGCCGCAACCGCGGGTGATCGGCGTGCACCACGGCGACGGGGCGGTCCCGCGCGTCCAGACCCTCGACGACGTCGAAGTACCCCGGCCGCGGAACCTGGGCCGACGAGACGATGTCGACCAGCGGCTCAGGATCCTCCTCGTCCTCCTCCACCCAGACCTGCAGCGACCCGACCCCGACCGGGCCGTCGACCAGCACCGTCACCGGGACGAGGTCGAAGCCGCCCAGCCGGGAAACCTCGTAGGCCGCCACCTCGCGCAGCGCGAGGGTGTGCTCGGGGAAGTCCCACAGCGGACGTTCCCCCTTCATCGGCTTGTAGACGCACTGGACATCCGAGCCAGCGCTGTGCAGAGTGGCCAGGAAGGTGGCGTTGGAGGCCTGCAGCAGCCGACCGGTCACCTCCAGCTCACCGTCGGCCAGCTCGGTGGTCAGCGCGGGATGCCGTGGCCCGACCGGCTCAGCCGGGGCCGGGTCCGAGCTCACGGTCGGCTCACTGGTCGAACAGCGGACGGCGGTAACCGTTCGCCCGCGGGCAGATGTGCCCGGTCGGGTCGATCGGTTGCAGACAGAACGGGCAGGCGGGCCGGCCGGCTGCCACCAGGGCCTGCGCCCGCGCAACGAAGTCGCGGGCGTACGCCGGAGTGATCCTGACCACGAACACCTCATCGGCCTCGACCTCGGCCGACTCCAGCTCGGTCGCAGCGACCTCGGCGGCAGTGTCTGGCTCTTCGTCGGAGTCGACGTTGGCGAACAGCTCGATCACGATCCGATCCGCCTGGGGATCCCAGGCGATCGTCATCGTGCCGACCCGGAACTCCTCGGTGATCGGCGCGTCGAGCGGCTGGGTGTCGTGGGCCTTCGCACTCGCCGGAGGCACCTCGACCGCACCCTCGGTCCGTCGCCGCACCTCGTCCAGAACCCGTTCCAGATGCTCGGCCAGAACAGAGACCTGCTGCTTCTCGCACGCGACGCTGGTGATCCGGTTCCCCTCCCGGGCCTGCAGGAAGAAGGTCCGCTCCCCGGGCTGACCGACCGTCCCGGCAACGAACCGGTCAGGGCTGTCATAGCGGTGCACAAGAATCGCCATAGTGGAAGCCTATGCCAGCCGGTCAATCCGGAAACGCTCGCCCGGCCGACGGGCCGTCATGCCTCGACCACCTCTTCGGCTCCCATGCCGCCACCGATCGGTGCGTCGTCGGCAGCCTTCCGGGTCCTCGCGCGAGACGTCTTCTTCTTCGCAGGCTGGCGGAAGAAGGTCGCCAGTTCTGCGGTCTGCGAGTTCATGGTCAACACGTAGGGCCGGGTGGCGGTGTAACGGATCACCGACACCGATGCCGGGTCGACGATGATCCGCTGGAAGGCGTCCAGATGCATACCGAGCGCGTCGGCCAGCACGGCCTTGATCACGTCGCCGTGCGACACCGCAGCCCAGACGGCGTCGTCGCCTACGGTGTCAGCCAGCCGCTGGTCCCAGCCCCGGACCGTGCCGATGGCGCGCGCCGACATCTCGGTCATCGACTCACCGGCCGGGAACCGCACCGCGGACGGCTGCTGCTGCACGGTCTGCCAGAGCTTCTCCTTGCTCAGGTCGCGCAGCGATCGTCCGGTCCACTCGCCGTAGCCGCACTCGATCAGCCCCTGTTCCACCGACACCGGGCAGCCGTCCCCGCGAGCCGTCACCAGCGCCTGGGTCGTCTGCCGACACCGCCGCAGGGGTGACGTGACGAGGGCGCGCAGCGGGATCGTGGCGATCCGACCACCCACCTCGCGGGCCTGCTGGACGCCCGTCTCGTCCAGCCCGACACCCGGCGTGCGACCCGCCAGCACGCCGGTGCTGTTGGCGGTGGTGCGGCCGTGGCGGATCAGCAGAACGGTGGTCATACCTGTGAGATTAGTGCCACGCCATCGGAGCTGCCGGTGCGGTAGCGCCCTGCGGGGGTGGTCAGCTCGGCTGGTCGAGCGCGCGGTAACGACCGCGCAGGTGGGCCAGTGCACCATCCGGATCGACCTCCCCGAGCTCCACCCGTTCGATGCGGGCCCGGACCAGCAACCCCCAGCCGGCATGGTCAGGGTCGCCGTCGAGCAGCCTCGCGCCCAGCCAGCCAGAGGTGTCGCTCAGCACCGGCCCCCAGTCGGTCGAGGTCCAGTTGGCCAGCCGGAAGGGTCCGCCCGGGGCCGGCGCCATCCCGGCAAAGGCGTCAGCCAGCCCCCGATGCCGCCAACCCAGCAGGCTGACCGCCAGGACGCGGGTCTCGCTGGCGAGCTCCCAGAGATCGGAATCCTCGTCGACCAGCCCGACCAGCTCAGCCGGGCTGCCGTCGGCGAACAGCACCGACGACACCGTCCAGCCGGCCCTCCGGTCGGCGTCCGCGCTCGTCCAGACCGTCACCGGGGCTGGCATCCGACCGCGAAGGCGCCGCAGCGGCTCCCGCTCGTCCTCGGGGGGGAGGAACGGGTGCGAGGAGTGGATGGTCATCTGGTCAGTCTGACCGATCCGTCGGGGTGAGCGATGACCTGGTGGCATCAGCCCGGGATCGAGTACCTCGAGGAGAACATCCCGGCAGGGTCATACCTGCGACTGACCTTGACCAGCCCGCTCCAACTGCTGCCGTAGTAGTCCGCCAGTGGCCGGCCCCGTTCCAGGTAGTTGACGTAGCCGCCGACCGAGGATCGACCGAGCGAGGCGTGGCCTCGCCGGATGAAGGCCTGCGCGGACCTGACCGCGGCACCGCTGGCCGTGCTGGGCAACCCGACGTACCACTGCACGGTGGCCATCGAGTGCCGCCATGGGAAACAGGACGTGGCCCTGGACCCGTCCCGGACGGCACCTCCGAGTGGGTCGAGGATCGCGACGCCCGGCTGGCCGGTCCTGGCCCGGTCCTGAACGACGGCCACCAGAGCTGTCGCCTTCGCCCTGCTCAGCGGCCTGCCGATGATGTCTGAGCCGGCGGACCAGGACTGCCGCACCGAACCGCGTGGCCCCGCCAGCAACGCCACGGCATCGCGGTGCGACCGGGATGCATATGAGACGGCGACTGGTGCCCGCCCGATGGCCTCGATCAGGGCGTTCGCCTCGGTCCTGGCCGAGCCGCCCCAGACGACGCCGACGATCCGTGGCACGACCGCCCCGCCGGCCGCCTCCAGGTGCACGTTGGCCCAACAATGACGGGGCATCACACCCAGTCGCCGTTGCCAGCCGCGGATCACGTGCACCGCAGCGGCCGGGGAGAAACGCAGGAAGAAGAACTGCGCCGAGTGCGCTGGGAACGTGCGGAAAACGAACTGGGTGACGATGCCGAAGTTGTCACCGCCACCGCCGCGGAGGGCCCAGAACAGGTCCGGTTCGCGACTGGCCGACACCAGGCGCACCCGGCCGTCCGGAGTCACCACCCGGATCGCGGTCACGGCATCGAGAGTGAGTCCGTAGAGCCGCGTCTCGGCACCGATCCCACCGCCCAAGGTCAGACCGGCAACGCCGACTGTGGGGCACGTCCCGGTGGGGATCGTCCGTCGGTGCCGGTCCAGCAGCTCGTGCACGGCGGCGAGCCGAGCGCCGGCGCCGACTGTGAGGCGGTGCCTCGCCGGGTCGTAGGCGAGGGCGTTCATCCGCCGGGTGTCGATGACCAGAACCCCGGTGCCGGTCGAGTCGCCTACGTACGAATGCCCACCCGAACGGGGCCGGATCGCCAGTCGGTGGCGACGGGCGAAGGCGAGAGTGACGGACACGTCTGAGGACGTCGCCACTTGGGCGATCGCGATCGGACGGGCACTGTCGCGCCGCGGGTCGAAGGTTCGTCGCACCGAGCCGTAGCCCGGGTCGCCGGGCCGGAACAACGGCCCACGCAGGGCCGTCGACAGAGCCTGCCAGTCGGCTGCCGTCGGAGCGTGACCGGTCGTCTGGGCAGAGGCCCGCAGGCTCCCGACGTCGCCCGCCACTGGCGGGGCGGCCACGCCTACCGCGCCGGCGACAGCGGCCAGCAATATCGCCCTTCGGCTGATCGGATCCTGCGGTCCCCCGTCCACATGATCAGCATGCGCGCCTCGCCGCTCTTCGACAAGCTCAGAGCGCGCGGCTCCACAAGCACAGAGCGCGTGCATCGACAAGCACAGAGCGCGGGACCGGCCGACGTGGCGGCTTGGTGCTGCGCTCCGCGAGGTCCATGATGGGTCACTGTGGCCGGAGCGGGCCCGCACCTGAGGCAGCAGAAGAGACACCGAGGAGTACGTGGAACATGGGTTGGTTCGAGGCACTTGTGCTGGGCATCGTGCAGGGGCTGACGGAGTTCCTCCCCATCTCCTCCAGCGCGCACATCTCGATCGTCGGGCAGTTCTTCGGTGGCAAGGATCCCGGCGCCGCCTTCACGGCGATCACCCAGATCGGCACCGAGACGGCTGTGGTCATCTACTTCCGCAAGGACATCGGGCGGATCATCGGCGCCTGGTTCAAGGCTCTGATCGGTAAGGCCCCCAAGGACGATCCCGATGTCCGGATGGGCTGGCTGGTGATCATCGGCTCGATCCCGATCGTCGTACTCGGCCTGCTGTTCCAGGACGCCATCGACCACGCGCTGCGCAACCTGTGGATCACCGCAGCCATGATGGCCGGCTTCGGTCTGGTGATCGGTGTCGTGGACCACTTCGCCCGGAACACCCGACCGCTGGTCTCCCTCAGCTGGAAGCACGGCATCCTGTTCGGGCTGGCCCAGTCCCTGGCGCTCGTCCCCGGCGTCTCACGCTCGGGTGCGACCATCACCGCCGGTCTGGCGATGGGCTACAAGCGGGAGGCCGCCGCCCGCTACTCGTTCCTGCTGGCCATTCCCGCGGTGCTCGGGTCCGGGTTCTTCAAGCTCTTCGACATCTCCAGCGACCCGGTGCCGCCGGCCTGGGGTCCGATCGCGCTGGCCACCGTGGTCGCGTTCGCCATCGGCTATGTCGTCATCGCCTGGCTGCTGCGCTACGTCAGCACCCACAGCTTCATGCCGTTCGTGGTCTATCGCGTCGGCCTGGCTGTGCTGGTGGTCGTACTGCTGCTGACCGGCGTACTGGAGCCGCTGCCTCAGGGCTGACCCTGACCCAGACCGGCCAGGTCGTAGGCCTCGCGGACGGTGTCGAGCGCCGCCAGCTTGTCGCCCAGGGTGGCGCCGTACGGTGCGACTGAGCAGACGGTGACTCCCGACTCGGCCAGGGTGCGCAGGCCGGCGCTGATCCGACGGCGGTCACCGAGCAACGAGGTCCTGTCGATGAACTCGAACGGGACGGCCGCCATCGCATCACGATGGCGGCGCGCGAGGAAGAGGTCCTGCACCTCCGCGGCGGCGTCGGCATAGCCCATCCGGACGGCCAGCCTGTTGTAGAAGTTCTTGTCCCTGCTGCCCATCCCGCCGAGGTACAGCGCGGCGTAGCCCCGGACCGGGTCGGCACAGCGCTGCACGTCGTCACCCACCACCAGCGGCAGGGTCGGCACCACATCGAAGCCCTCGAGGCTCCTGCCCACCTTGGCCCGGCCGGCAGCGACATGGCTGAGCTGCTCGCCGGCGAAGTCCGGGGCATAGAACACGGCCAGCCACCCGTCCGTCAGCTCACCGGCCAGCTGGAGGTTCTTCGGCCCGACGGCCGCCAGATGAAGCGGAATGTCATCGCCGTACGGGGCGATGGTCAGCTTGAGCGGCTTGCCGGCGCCGTCCGGCAGCGGCAGCTGGTAGTGCTCGCCCTGGTAGGTGACCGTCTGTCGGGCCAGCGCGGCCCGGACGATGTCGATGTACTCGCGGGTCCGGCCGAGCGGCTTGTCGAACCGTACGCCGTGCCAACCCTCCGACACCTGCGGACCGGATACGCCCAGACCGAGCACGAACCGGCCGCGGGTCAGCACGTCGAGGCTGGCAGCGGTCATCGCCGTCATCGCCGGAGTGCGGGCGGGAATCTGCATCACTGCAGCGCCGACCTTGATTCTGCTGGTCTGCGCGGCGAGCCAGGCCAGCACAGTGGGACTGTCGGATCCGTAGGCCTCGGCGGCCCAGACAACCTCGAAGCCCAGCTCCTCCGCCCTGCGGGTCAGCTGCAGCTGTCCCTGCGGGTCGTCCGAGCCGACCAGGTAGCCGAGGTTCAGTCCGAGACGCATGGCTCCACCGTAGTCGTTCAGTGCCCGGCCAGAGGCAGACGTTAGGGTCTTCTGCATGGAGACCAGGCGGGTCGGTACGAGTGGGTTGGCCGTGTCACGGCTCGGCCTGGGCACGATGACGTGGGGACGCGACACCGCGGCCCAGGAGGCCCGCGCACTGCTGGAATCCTTCTGCGAGGCGGGCGGCACCCTGCTGGACACCGCGGCCGCCTACGGCGCAGGCGACGCGGAACGGCTGATCGGCCGGCTGGTCGCCGAGGTGTCAAGGCGAGAGGACATGGTGATCGCCACCAAGGCGGGCTTCGTCATCCGCAACGGGAAAAGGATCGTGGACACGTCGCGGCGGGCCCTGCTCCGTGACCTCGCCGGCTCGCTGCGGCGGCTGAACACCGACTACATCGACCTGTGGCAGATCCACGCCTGGGGCGACGCACCGTTGGAGGAGTCGCTGGCGGCGATGGATCATGCGGTCGCACAGGGCATGGTGCGCTATGCCGGGATCTCCAACTTCGTCGGCTGGCAGACGGCTCAGGCCGCCACCTGGCAACGCGCCTTCCCAGGCCGGACGCCGGTCGTCAGCGCCCAGGTGGAGTACTCGCTGCTGGCGCGGCGGGCCGAGGTCGAGGTGCTGCCGGCAGTGGAGGCCTTCGGGCTCGGGTTCTTCCCGTGGTCACCGCTGGGTCGCGGGGTGCTGACCGGCCAGTACCGCAGGGGCACGCCCCGCGGGTCGCGCGGCTCGAGTGATCATTTCGCCTGGTTCGTCGAGCCCTACCTTCAGACCCGTTCCCGCGCTGTGGTGGAAGCCGTCGCCAAGGCGGCCGACGGACTGGACCTGACCCCGCTCGAGGTGGCGCTGCTCTGGGTCCGCGACGCTCCGCTGGTGACCGCACCGCTGCTGGGCGCCCGCACCGCCGGCCAGTTGAAGGCGTGCCTGGACACCGAAGCCAAGAGCCTGCCGACCGAGATCGCGACCGCGCTGGACGACGTCTCCGGTGGCCCGATGGTGGCCAGGACCGGTTGATCCTGCACGATCACACCGTCAGGGTGCTACCGCACCATCACACCGGCAAGGTGCTGCCGCACCAGGGACAGAACCGGATCGAGATCACTCCGGTGCCGCCGTCATGGATGATCAGCCCGTACTCACGAAACCGAGGTGAATAGATCACCACCTGGTCGGGACAGTCGAACGGGTTGGGATGCAGCGCACACACGTGCTCGAGCCGACTGGTCATCTGGCGGCAGCAGTGCCGTACGGCAGGGTCACTCACCGACCCACACACCTGCTCATCAGATGCTCGGCATGACCTTGATGATCTTGCGGCGGATCCACACCTCGCGGGTGCCGTCGGCGTAGCGCCGTAGCCGGGTGAGCTCCCAGCCGCCGTACTCGGCGTGGTCGGTGAGCAGCTGGCGGACGGCGCGGCGGGAGACGTGGCGGCCAAGGCGCACCCGCTCAACCTCATACTCGACCGTCCTGGCCCGGGTAGCTGTCGTTCTCATCGAGCGTCAGCCTAGACGGATGCTCAAGCGACGGCGAGGAATCTGTCCAGTACGCGAGCACCGAACTCGAGAGCGTCGGTCGGCACCCGCTCGTCGACGCCGTGGAACATCCCGACGAAGTCAAGGTCGGCAGGCAGCCGCAGCGGGGCGAAGCCGAAGCAGCGGACGCCCAGCCGGTCCCAGGCCTTGGCGTCGGTGCCGCCGCTCATCAGGTAGGGGACGGCCCGCGCCGACGGGTCCTCGGCCAGCAGACAGGACTGCATCGCCTCCACCAGGGCGCCGGAGAACTGGGTCTCCACCGACGGCTGGCGGCTCACCACCTCGTA
Organism: Microlunatus panaciterrae; assembly: GCF_016907535.1. NCBI lineage: Bacteria > Bacillati > Actinomycetota > Actinomycetes > Propionibacteriales > Propionibacteriaceae > Microlunatus > Microlunatus panaciterrae. The sequence continues at coordinate 3,679,428 of NZ_JAFBCF010000001.1, read as the reverse complement.
TCGGACCTTGTCCCCGATCAGCTGGGAGATGGTGGCGAAGAACTCCTCCTCACCACCAGGCACGAACCGACCGTCGATGGCCGCGGTGGCGCGGCCCGGGATGACATTGTGCTTGTAGCCGGCCGACAGCATGGTCGGGTTGGCCGTGTTCGACATGGTGGCCCCAACCATCCGGGCGATGCTGCCCAGCCGGGTCAGGGTCTGCTCGGCCTCGTCGGGGTCGAGCTCGATCTCGAACGCATCCGAGACGGCCTCAAGGAAGGCGCGCTGGGCCTCGGTGATCCGGTGCGGCCAGGCGTAGCTGCCGATCCGCGCCACAGCGCCGGCCAGCTCGGTGACCGCGTTGTCGGCGTTGCGCATCGAGCCGTGCCCCGCGGTCCCGTCGGCGATCAGGTTCAGCCACGCCAGGCCCTTCTCCGCGGTCTGCACCAGGTAGAGCCGGAGGTCGTCCTTCACCGTCAGCGAGAAGCCGCCCACCTCGCCGATCGCCTCGGTGCAGTCCCGGACTGTCTCCGGGTGGTGGTCCACCAACCACTGGGCCCCCTTGGTGCTGCCGGCCTCCTCATCGGCGGTGAAGACCAGCCGGATGGGCCGCCGCGGCGCGACACCCGCCACGGCCCGGGCCCGCACCACGCTCAGCACCATGGCGTTGAAGTCCTTCATGTCCACCGCACCCCGGCCCCACACGCAGCCGTCCTTGATCTCGCCGGAGAACGGCGGCACCGCCCAGTCGTCGGCGTTGGCCGGCACCACGTCCAGGTGGCCGTGCACCAGCAGCGGAGCGACATCGGGGTCCACCCCGGCGGGCTCCCACCGGGCCACGACCGAGGTCCGCCCCGGCTCGGACTCGAACAGCTCGGAAGCGATGCCGACCTCGTCGAGCAGGGCCGCGACGTGCTCCGCCGCCGCCCGCTCCCCCGGCCCCCGCTCCGGACCGTAGTTGCTGGTGTCGATCCGGATCATGTCCCGGCAGATCTCCACTACCTCGCGGTCGGGTGCATAGGTCGCCTCGGTCATGGCTCCATCCTCGCATCCACGCCTCACCGGCCCGTGACACCCGCGCCCAGGGGCGAATCGGCATCCGGCGGATCCCTTGCTATAGTTTCCCCCGCTGTCCAGGAAACTGGTCAGCCGGTCCGGGTGGCGGAATAGGTAGACGCGCTAGCTTGAGGTGCTAGTGCCCGTATTAGGGCATGGGGGTTCAAGTCCCCCCTCGGACACACTCATTGGCCAGATGCGGCGAGAGCGAGACATCGCGAGTCGCCGGGTTGGCCTGTAACAAACCTGTTGAGCCAGTTCACGCTGCTGCCTCGTCGATGTCCAAACGCGCAGCCGATGCGCTTCCCCGGTCTTCCGTGGGTTTGGATGCGGCCCGGCGTGACCATTGTGTGCCGTAGGGCGGGCGTCATCTCCCTGAACCAGGAACGGCCAGAGAATCCGGACGGCGGACCACACGCCGCTTGGCCCGGGCCATCTTGACCAGGTACGCCGGTGTCGGCGGCATCCACCCGAGCTGTCTGGCCGTGCCCAAGTCGTCGCGGTGGGCCCAATGCTCGACGATCACACCGTCTTCGATCCGGAACCAGTGCGACTGCGTCATGGCGAAGGTCTTCCCGGTCGGCGGAAAGACGCTGTCCACCGTCCCATCGGCGCTGTATACCGCCCAAGGCGCGGTGTGCCGACCGTTCATGGTCGAGTTCACCGCCACCAGGGTGCCGTCGGCGACGGCGTGATGGATGTCGTAGTGCAGGCCGGCGAAGGCAGACCGCAACCACTGAGCAGTGGCGTAGAACCCGGCCGGGCCGGGGACCCGCGACGACGGCGGCTGAATCCGGTTCTCCTGATCGACCGCCCCCGGGGCATAGAGCGGGTCAAAATCGGCACGATCCCCTTCCGCCATCCGGTGGATGCTGGTCACCGCAACCGAGATCAGATCGGACACGGCGCCGGGAGTAGGTTGCACGACCATGATGTCCCCCTATCAGATACAGTTCGACTTTATCTAAAGTTTGGAGTGCTCAGTGAACCCTGTCAAGAGGCCGTACGACGCGAGCGGGCGGCGGGAGCAGGCCCGCGCCCGCCGCCTGGCCGTGGTGGTGGCGGCGCGCGAGCTGTTTGAGCGCGATGGGTTCCGGGCAACGACCTTGGCCGCGATCGCCGAGGCAGCCGGGGTCTCGGTGGAGAGTGTCTACAAGAACTTCGGCAACAAGGCCGCTGTAGTGAAGGCCGTGTTCGACCTGGTGATCGCCGGCGACGATGAGCAGGTGCCGATCGCCGAACGCCCGGCGATGCAGCTGATCCGAGACGAGCCCGACGTGCAACGCAAGATCGCGATGTTCGTCGACGGCCTTGTCAAACGCCTGGCACGTTCGGCCAAGGTTCAGATCCTGATCCGTGACGGGCGCCACGTCGACGACGCGCTCACCCCAGTCTGGGACACGCTCAACGAGGAAGGCTTGACCGGGATGACGATGCTGGGACACCACCTGCTCGACACCGGGCAGCTACGCGAAGGTATCGAACTCGACGAGGTCCGTGATCTGCTCTGGAACTATCTCGCCATCGACCACTACGAGCGGCTGGTCCTGTCCCAGGGCTGGACGCACGAGCGGTACCGGCAATGGCTGACCCGCGCCATGACGACCGCTGTCTGTCCGTGACGACTGCGACCAGCGGGCCAGGCGACGGTACTTGAACTTGTCCGGCCACGTCTCAGGTCAGACAGGATGGCGGTGACGAAATCGAGCGACCAGGCCGACGATCACCAGATCTCTCCCCAACGTCTGCCTCGTGACCACAGCACGTGCCCTCTACGTCTACCAGCTGCGCGCCATCGAGGGTCCATCCACGTTCCGGTGACCGGACGGCTCGAAGGGTGCCGCTCAGCCCACCGGCGTTCGCCCGACCCTGACGCAACATCCTGCCGACTCTGAGGCAGACCCCGACTCTGGGGAGGTCGCCTGCAGCGAGGTCGCCTGCAGGCCCTCGATCAAGCCCGCCAGATAGGCCCGGTTGATCCCGCACACGAGCTCGGGCTCCTGTGTCGCGTGAGGGTCGAACGGGCAGTTGCGGAGTCGCAGGTCGCCCTCGACGTCCCGGAACGGCTGGTATCCGAGGTGGTCCAAGACCCGCCGCACGATGCCGAGGCCACGCTCGGGGCTCATCCGACCGCCCCGGTGGGACCTCCGCTCGGCCTCACCCGCGGCGCTGCCCAGCTCACGGGCCAGCCGCAGGGCAGCCTCGGACACGGACTCCTCCGGTCGGTGTCGGGACACCGCCGTCACCAGGATCTCCGACAACAGGTCGGGCCGACGGGAGGGGATGGACACCTCGATGGTGGCGTCAGCAACCTGGTACACGTGGGGCCGCCGTCCGACCCGCTGCTCGCCACTGGTCCGGACCACGAGCAGCCCGACCGCGGCCAGCTTGTCCAGATGGAAGGCCGCGAGCTTGCGTGAGATGCCGACGGCGACGGCGGCCTGCTCACGCGTCAGTCCCTGGTGCGAGCGTCGCACCTGCTCGAACAGTGCCCGCCGGAGGTCGTCGGCAAGGGCCGCGACAGCGGTCACCGATGCCGGATCCAGCGGCTCCGAGACCTCCATGAACAGCATGATATCGACCACCTCCGTTAGCAGAACCCCTGCTGCATACTGCTGCTCAGCGGCTCCTTGACAGCCGTTGATCGTAAGAGAAACATGTTTTGGAGAAACACCTGTGCAGCATCTGATCGTGAAGGGGGCGATCGTGGCAGGGATCGACGACCGGGCGAAGACGCCCATCTCGCCCGTGCTGGCGGGACCGTACGGTCATCCCTTCCATCCCATCCTGGTGACAGTGCCGATCGGTGCCTGGGTCGCGAGCCTGGTCTTCGACATCGTGTCGCGGCTGGCCGCCGCACCGGCCGCGTTCACCCTCGGTGCGCGCTGGTTGATCGCGATCGGAGTGCTCGGGGCACTTGCCGCCGCCGGCGTCGGCTTCCTGGACTTCTACGCCATTCCCACCAGGACCCCGGTACACCGGACGGCGCTGCTGCACCTGTCTGTGAACCTGACCCTCACCCTCGCGTATGCGCTGAACTTCTTCTGGCGCGGCCAGGGCGACCCGACTCGGACCCCACTCGGCCCGCTGCTGCTGTCCGTCATCAGTCTGGCCGGGCTGGGCGTCTCCGGCTACCTGGGCGGCAAGCTGGCGTACCACTACGGCGTCCGCGTCGCCGCCGAGTCGGTGCAGGCGGAGGGGTTCACCGGGCCAGCTGAGCATGGGGCGACTTCCCCGCCTCAGACCACCGGTCCAGACCAGAGGGCCAGAACGCAGCAAGGAGGAGACTGACATGGCCATCGCGGCGCTCATCACCTGGATCATCACGGCAGGGTTCGGGTTCTACATGCTCGGAACGTGGCTCCGCGGAGGCGGCGCCCGCGGCGGCGGGCCCTCCGCCCGCAGCCACTTCCGGCCACCGGTGGTGTTCGGGCACTTCGGGCTGGCGGCAGCCGGGCTCGTCGTCTGGATCGTCTACCTGGTCACCGACAGCAGCCTGCTGGCCTGGATCGCCTTCGTGGACCTCCTGGTGGTGGTCACGCTCGGCGACGTACTCGTCCTGCGCTGGACGAAGGATCGCCGGACGGCCGGCGCCGCTCCCGTCGCAGCAAATGCCCCCGCCGCAACCTCGACCGGGGCCGCAACGACGCTGGTCGAACAGCAGATCCCTCGGACCATCGTCATCGTGCACGGGGTGTTCGCCGTGACCACGGTTGTGCTCGTGCTGCTCGCCGCACTCGGTGTCGGCGGCAGCTGACGGGTCGGCGCGGACAGATGGCGTCAGTCGTTGGTCCGCGCCTTCAGCCGCGCGTTCTCGGCTCGTACCTCGGCCTGGATCGCCCGTTCCGCCAGCAGCCACTCCGGCTTCGCCGCCAGCAGTTCCTGGATCTCGGCCGTCGTCATCGCCCTCGACATGCCGGCGCGGACCAGACCCGAGGTGGAAACCCCGAGCTTGCGAGCGACCTCCTGTCGCGGATGCGGACCGTGCAGGCGGAGGTCCACCAGCCACTGCGGCGGGTCGTTCTGCAGGGCGTTCAGCTCCTCCCGGGTGACCGGTCCACTACGGAACTCCTCCGGTGTCGCGGGCAGGAAGATGCCCAGCTTCTTGGCTGCAGTCTCCGGCTTCATGGTCTGCGGGGCGGCTCCACTCATGGCCTCAGCGTAGACGCTGTAGTTGCCCTGCGAGGATGGCAGGCGTGACCGAGCCATGGGACGCAGCGGCAGGCCCGCTGCGGGTCGCCTTCGTGCCTGGGGTAATGCCGGACAAGTGGGCGGCCACCTGGCGCCGGCGGGTTCCCGAGGTGGAGCTCGTACTCCTTCCCAGCGCCGATGAGGATCAGCTCGCAGTGCTCCGAGATGGCCGGGCCGACGTCTGCTTCCTTCGACTCCCGGTCGACCGGGAGGGACTGAACGTCATTCCGCTCTATCGTGAGGTCGCGGTCGTGGTCGTTCCGAAGGACCACGTGGTGGCCGCCTTCGATGAGGTCTCGGTGGCCGACCTCGCCGACGAACATCTGCTGCAGGACCCGGACAACGTGCCCGAATGGCGCGACCTGGCCGTCGAGGTCCGGGACCGGACCCGCTTTCCGGTACCTGCGATGACGACCGGCGAGACGTTCGCAAGCATCGCCGCCGGCGCCGGCATCGCGATAGTGCCGATGTCCATAGCACGCCTCCACCACCGCAAGGAGCTCACCTACCGACCGGTTACGGGCGTGGCGGGGTCCCAGATCGGTCTGGCCTGGTTGCGCGAAGCCCCGAACGCCCCGGACGACAGGATCGACTACTTCATCGGCATCGTCCGTGGCCGCACCGAACGCAGCTCGCGGACCGTGTCCGCCCCGCCGAAGGAGGCGGCCGGCCGCGCCGTCTCCACCGACGGCCCGGCATCGAAGGCCAGCGGCAACGCCCGACACCGACCGCGACCAGGTGGATCGCGGTCGAGGTCCTCCCGGCGGGGTCGGCACTGAGACCCCTTGGTGGAGCTCTTTGACAGGCTCAGGCCGCGTGATCGGACCGGACACCAGCTGCACGCCGGAACGCGCATATCGGCGCGTCACCGCTGAGCGGCGATGTCCCTGAGCGTGGAGCTCGATCGGGCCCTGCACTGACGTGCCGATTCGTACGTTGCACTCCAGGCTCGCGCCCCCTGCCGGACCCTGATCCTGTCGAAAAGCCTTCCGGTACGGGCTCGCCGCGAACGGCGGGCCTTCGATGCCTCACGTGAGCGAGAGTTCATGGGCCCCCATCGAAAACTCGACAGAACGCGAGTTCTGGCAGGCCCAGGGCGGCGATCCCGGTGGAAAACTCGACAGAACGCGACTTCTGCCGGACAGGAGCGCGGCCGGGATCGAAAGCTCGTCAGAACGCGACTTCTGGCGAGGTCAGCCGCGATCTGGCGCGAAAAGTCGCGTCCTGACGACTTTTCGGAGCCCCCAGCCGCAATCCGCCTTCGAGAAGTCGCGTCCTGACGACTTTTCGCAGCCCCCGGCCGCAATCCGCCTTCGAAAAGTCGCGTCCTGACGACTTTTCGCAGCCCCCAGCCGCAATCCGCCTTCGAAAAGTCGCGTCCTGACGACTTTTCGGACCCCCCAGCCGCGATCTGGCGCGAATAGTCGCGTTCTGATGACTTTTCGAAGGCCGAGCGCGCGTCCCCCGCAGCACGGCCTCTTCCGCGAACGCGCGGAGCGCGATTGGCTCAGCCGGCAGAAAGGGCCGGCGCATCCACCTGGTCGCGGTCACAGACGAGTCGGCCGTCCACGACCCGGAGCTCGGCCGCCTGGATCGAAGAGCGACGGCTGCGGATCGTCGGGTGCTCCTGCCCGGTGCGGTCAGGATGGGTGAAATAGAAGATCCAGGCCCGGTCGGCACAGACCACCACGTCGGCATGCAGGCCTGGGCCGACATCGTCGAGCCGGAGATGCTGCTCGCCGATCTCACCACCGAGGACCAGGCCGGCCTCCTGCCAGTGCGTCAGGTCGTCGGAGCGATGGGCCAGCTGACCCCTCCAGGTGTCGACCAGCAACCAGTGGCAGCCACCGAAGAAGAACACGTTGGGACCCTCGTGGCCACCTGGAGTACGCAGCACCTCACCGGCGACGGTCCAGCTGTAGAGGTCGTCGCTGTCGGCGGCCCAGGTCGACGACCCGGTGGTTTCGTCCTTGAACCACATCCGGAAGCCGCCCTCCGGTCGCCGGACGACGCAGGCGTCGATCACCCGGTCGGAGCTCAACGGCAGCGGACCCTGGTGCGTCCAGCCGATCAGGTCGGGGCTGGTGTAGTGATGGATCCGCATCCGCGGCGGCGGACCCTGCACCGGGATGCCGCGGATGTAGCTGACGAACATGTGGAAGGTGCCGTCGTGCTCGATGATCTCCGGAGCCCAATAGGTGCCACGACCCCACTCGAAGGCGAGCCCTTCGACCGTGCCGCGGTACTGCCAGGTCTCACCGCCGTCATCGGATGAGGCGACCCCCAGATCACTGCCGAACAGCCAGGTGAGCCCGGTCTCGATGGTGATCGTGGTACGCCGGTTGGTGTAGATCATCCACCAGGCCCGCTCGTGGGGGTTGTAGATCACCGTCGGGTCGGCTGCACCGTCGAAGATCGGGTCACGGAACAGTGGCGCTGCTGCAGGCTTCATCTCGTCCTCGGGCTGGGATCTGCGGTGATCATCCACCCTATCGGCGAAGTCGTGCCACGCTGTGAACATGAACGTGTTCCTCGTGCAGCCTGCGGAGGTGAGCGAGAAGAATCCGCACGAGGTGGAGACTCTGCTGCAGCGCGATGACGCCTTCGTCTGGGTCGACATCCCCGAGTGGGACGACGAAGCGGAGAGGCTGCTGGTGTCGACCTTCGGCTGCCACCCACTGGTGATCACCAGCTGCAAGGAGCGGAACTTCGTTCCGACGGTGCACAGCTATGAGGCGCACACGTTCGTCATCCTGCATGTTCCGCTGGCCGGGGAGGCCGGCCACGTGCACTCCCTCGAGCTGGACCAGATCATCAGCGGCCGCTATCTGATCACCGTCCATGGGCCCCGCAACCCGGCCGTGCCGCTCGAGGAGTCGACCGCCGAGACCCGTGGCGTGCTGAACCGGATGGAGCAGGGACGCTTCCGGCCGCGGTCGCCGTACGAGCTCTCGTACGCCATCGGCTCAGCCATCGCCCGGCGTCAGAGCAGGACCGTACGGATGGTGGCCAACCGACTACCCCAGCTGGAGCAGCAGGTGTTGGGCTCAGACTTCCGTCGACCGGAGGACCTGCTCGAGCAGCTGTTCCTGCTTCGCCACGAGCTGCTGATCGCCCGGACGATGGCTGCGCAGGCACACGACATGTATGTCCGGATCGACTCGTTGGAGCGCTTCATCGCCGAGGCCGACCGGCCCTTCGCCCGAGACCTCAGCGTGCAGTTCGACCGGGTCCGCAGCGTCGCCGACGGCGAGAGCCAGTTTCTGTTCGGCGTCATCGACCTGTACCAGACCAGGGTGACCACCAAGATGACCGTGGCGATGGAGCGGCTGGCGGTCATCGCAGCGATCACGCTGCCGGTGACAGCCCTCGCCTCCGTCTACGGCATGAACGTGATCGTCAACACCCGCACCCACGTCGTCCAGCTGGTCGCGGTCCTCGCGGTCATGCTGGTCATCTCCGGGCTGTTGCTGCGGTGGACCAAGAAGCAGGGCTGGTGGTGACCACTGGAACCGGCCGGGCAACGGCCGGCGGTGCTGACGGGCCGGAGGGCTACTTCGATCCCCGCTGCAGGGCGTAGGTCGCCTTCACCTTCGCCTGCCAGCGGAGCAGCTCGGTCCGGATCTGGTTGATCTCGGCCTTGTTCTGCTCGCCGATGATGTTGTGGGTCTCGTTCGGGTCTGCGGCCAGGTCGAAGAACTCGTCCGGTCGGTTGCCGAAGTGGTAGATGAACTTCTTGCTGCCCTTGATGTAGGCCAGGCAGCGATCCTCGTGGAAGCAGCTCACCATCAGCGGCCGGTTGGTCGGCTTGTCCAGCATCGAGGTGGTCCGGTAGTGGCCCCCGCTGATGTCGTAGCCCAGCAGGTCGGCCACGGTCGGCAGGATCGCCAGGTTCTGCACCGGTGTCTCGATCGTCTTCCCGCCCTTGAACCGGGTCGGGTCGTGGATCAGCAACGGGATCTTGATGCCTTCGTTGTAGATGGTGTCGTCGTGCTGCTTGCGACCGTGCTCACCGAACCCCTCACCATGATCAGCCATGACGACGAAGATGGTGTTGTCGTAGAGCCCCATCTTCTTGTACTGGTTGATCACCTGTTTGACGAACCTGTCCTGGTAGCGGACCGTGTTCAGGTAGTTGTTCAGCACCGGGTCGTCGGACAGGTGCTGGGCCGGGAAGTCGGCCGGGACGCGATAGTTGTGGTGGCTGGTGACCGTGAGGTAGGTCATCAGAAAGGGTCGGTTCTTGTGCTTCAGGGCCCAGTCCCGGCTTGGCTTCAGCATGATGTCGTCTTCGTACCCGAAGTAGTTGGCGTGGTTGTACCCGGCCTTCGACAGATCCTCCAGCGGGTAGAACTCGTCGTAGCCGAAGTTGTGCACCAGCATCCGGCGCCGCTCGAACTTCTCGGTCGCGGACTGGAAGAAGACGCTCTTGTAGCCCTGCTCCTTCAACAGCGTGGGCAGGCACTTCGCCGCCAGACCGTTCGGCTCCGCCTCGGTGTTCTCGCTGTCGAAGGGCGGCTCCACACCGCAGTTGCCGGCGGTGATGGACTTGGAGGTGTGCGGCAGGACCGCGTAGGCGTTCTGCGCCACCAGGCTGTTCTTGGCCAGCTCGCTCAGATACGGGGTGGTGGCGAGCGACGGGTCGGAGAGCGAGGTCGACTTGAACCGCTCGGACTCCATGAAGATCATCACGACATTGCGCTTCTTGGTCTGCGCCGTCTTCACCAGCCGGGTCTGGTCCGGGATGTCGGCCCGCGTCGGCGGGACGTACCCGCCCGGAGGTCGCTGCCAGGCGGCCTGCACGGAGTTGACCGCCATGTTCACGACACTGTTGCGGCTGAAGGCACTGGCACCGTTGAAGCTGGGCAGCGCTGACAGCAGCACGAGAGCCATCGCCGACCCCGTCACAAGGGCGACCGAGGCGAAGTGGGTGAGCGGCCTCCGGCGCCGGCCCTTCGGCAGCACCGGCAACCATTGCCCCTGGACGATCCGCGTGATCAGGGCCGGTCCGAACAGGCCGTAGCCGATCGTGCCGAACAGGAGCGCCCAGTGGATCGGGCCCATCTCCACCGCGATCGCGCCCCGGATCTGGTTGAAGGTCGTGAAGAACTCGACCACGGTGTCGGTCTCCAGCAGGGATCCGGTCTTCATGTAGTAGAAGTGCCCGGCGGCGGTGAGCAGCAGCAGCAGGATCACCGAGACGTGCAGCACCAGCAGCAGCAGCGCCCGCAACCACACCCGCCGTGCCAGCGCAAAGGCGCCGACCCACAGCACCAGCAGCGCGGCGTTGAAGAAGACGTCGGAGCGAATCTCGTCGACAAAACCCAACGGACCCGGGGCACTGCTCTGGGCTCTGATCCGGATGACCTTGAAGACGAGATCGAGGGCGAACAGCGGCAGCAGCAGGCTCAGCAGGTAGGTCCAGTGGGCCGTCGGGAGCAGTCGGCCGATCTGCCTCAGGCGCGCAGCGACCGTGGTCTTGGGTGGCTTGGCGGCCTCGGAGTTGGCAGACATCAGTCTGGAGTTTACCAAGAGTTCGGTCAATCGTCGTACGAGCGCACGCCACGGCCAACCGTGCCCGGCCCGGAGTCCCACCTCCAGCACACCCGGACAGCACCGTGCGGTGGACGGCTCCTTGACATGAGGCAAACGCCTTCCCTAGCGTTTCCAGACATCGCGACTCGGGCATTCTCCGCGATTGTCAACTGAACGGTTCCCCAGCTCAGAGAGTTCTCGATGAACAGCCCTTCAGTACGGTCCATGCGCGTCGACCACCAGGCCAGGCCATTGGCCGTCACCTCGTCAGCCCCGCGATTCAGCTGGGTCCATCACAGCGACTTCTCTCCGCAGCACAGCTATCGGCTGCGGGTGTGGCAGCAGCCCGGCGCCACAGGTGAGCCGATCTGGGACAGCGGCGACGTCGTCCGCTCCGACGGGCTGGGAGCCGACTACGCCGGTCCCCGACTGACGACCGGGACGCGGTTCTTCTGGCAGGTCTCCGTCACCGACGGCGCCGGCCGAGTGGCGGACTCGGTGGTCGAGTGGTTCGAGACGGCGCCGGACTTCGGTGCCGTCGGGCGTTGGATCGCCGGGCCAGCAACGACGGGCGACAGCGCGGAACCGGTGCTGTCCAAGACCTTCACTGTGGTCGGCGAGGTCGCCTCGGCCCGGCTCTACGCCTGCGGGCTTGGCCTCCACCGGTTGCGGCTGAACGGGCAGCCGGTCAACGACCACCGGCTCTCACCACCGTTCACGCACTTCGACAAGCGGGTGCTGTATGTGCCCACCGATGTGACCTCGCTGCTGAACCCGGGCGAGACCACGCTGGAGATCGCGCTGGGACGCGGCTTCTATGCCCTGCCCACGCCCAACGTCTGGCACTGGCACCAGCCGCCGTGGAAGGACGACCTGCGCGCGATCGCCGAGCTGCACCTGGTCTACGCCGACGGCAGCACGGAGATCCTCGGGACGGACGAGACCTGGTCCTGCCGCTCGGGCGGCACCACCTTCGACTGCCTCTACGCTGGTGAGTCGTTCGACGCACAGGCGTCGGGGGACCCGCAGCCGGTCCGGGTCGTGTCCGGACCCGACGGAATCCTCCAGCCGCAGCGTCACGAACCGGTGCGGGTGACCTGGAGCGGCACGCCAACCTGGACGCAGGTGGGTGACTCCTGGGTCGCGGACTTCGGCCGCACCATGGCGGGCTGGGCCTCACTGCGGACCGACCAGCCGGCCGGCCGGCCCATCAGCCTGACCTACGCCGAAGTGCTTGAGAGCGACGGCACGGTGCGGCCGGTCAACCAGCACATCGACGGCGACCGCTTCCAACGGGACGAGTACATCGGCGACGGAGCGCCGGACCAGCGCTGGGAGCCCAGCTTCACCTACAAGGGGTTCCGCTACGTCCAGCTCGACGGGCTGGCCGAGCCTCCCCGTGAGGACACCCTGACCGCCCACCTGGCCCACAACGACGTGGACCAGGTCGGCTTCTTCAGCTGCAGCGAGCCTCTGTTCGAGCGGTTCGAGCGGGCAATGGCGCGCACCGTGCTGAACAATCTGCATCACATCCCCACCGACACCCCCGTCTACGAGAAGAACGGCTGGACCGGCGACGCCCAGCTCGGCACCGAGACGATGTTGTACCAGTTCGGCATGCGCGGCCTGTTCGCCAAGTGGCTGGACGACCTGGCCGACAGCCAGCGCGCTGACGGGTCGCTGCCGGTGATCTCGCCCACCGCGGGCTGGGGCTACACCGACCTAGGTCCGTCGCCGGAGTGGACGACGGTCTATCCCTTCGTGCTGCGTCAGCTGTACCGCTGGTACGGCGACGAACAGCTGGTGCACCGGCACTGGAAGCCGCTGAAGGCCTACCTCGGCTGGGAGCTCGGCAAGCTGGTCGACGGTGTCGCTGTATCCGAACTGGGTGACTACCTGCAGCCCGGCACCCACGGCAACGGGCCGGACGACTCCGGCGTGACCGCCACCGCCTTCCTGATCCGGGCCCTCCGCCACGCGGCAGAGCTGGCCCAGGTGGTGGACGACGCCGTCGCCGGCGAGCATTTCCGGCAGCAGGAGCGGCTGCTCACCGCCGCTCTCAATGCGACCTACCTCCATCCCGACGGCAGCCAGTATGTGGTCGGCGACCACTACAGCCAGACCTCCAACGCCGTCCCGTTGGTGTTCGGCCTGGTCCCGACCGAGCAGGTCCAGACGGTGGCCGACCGCCTCGCCGACGACGTCCGTGCCCGCGGCAACCGGCACAACGTCGGCTGCATCGGCGCCAACACGCTGCTGAAGGCGTTGAGCGACAACGGCCACGCCGATGTTGCGCTCGCTGTCGCCCGACAGACCGAATACCCGAGCTGGGGGTTCTGGTTCGAGCACGGTGCCGACACCATGTGGGAGATGTGGGAGACCACGGCGCGGTCTCGCAACCACTACTTCCACGGGACCGTGGCCCAGTGGTTGATCGAGGACGTTGCCGGGCTGCGCGCACCCGAGCAGGGCTGGCGCACCTTCGAGGTGTCCCCCAGGGTCATCGGTGATCTCGATCGGGCCGGGCATCGGATCGAGACGGTCCGCGGCACGGTGGCGTCGGGCTGGACCAGGAACGGCTCGGACCTCACCCTGGAGATTCAGGTGCCGTCGGGTGCCACGGCCACGGTCTCCGTCCCAGGATCGGGCATCCAGCTCAGCGGGGGCCCGAGTTCGCAGCGCACGCCGGTCCTGGACCAGCTGGAGCGGGGCTTCTCCTCGTTCGTCGTGGGGACCGGCCGGTGGTCATTCAGCTCCAGGCTGGCCGACTGACCAGCATGGCGCGTTGACCGGGTCCCACGGTGGGCTCAGCCGGTGCGCTGCTCCGGGAGGCGGCGGGTCTCGATCACCTGTTCAGCAACAGTACGCAGCTTGACGTTGCTGTCCTGGGAATGCCGGCGCAGCACGGCGAACGCACGATCGGCGTCAATGCCATACCGTTCCATCAAGATGCCCTGGGCCTGGCCGATCAGGTGTTTCGCGCCGATCGCGGCCCGCAGCCCGGCATCCTCCTGCGCCGCCATCAGGGCCAGCGACGCATGCTGGCCGAAGATCTCGGCGACGTCGACGTCATCCGGGTCGAAGGCGTCAACCGACTGCGAGAACAGGTTCAGGGCACCGATGGTGGTCTGCTTCGTGAACAGCCGGACGCCCAGGATGCAGCGCCAGCCGAGCTCGGCCACGCCGGCCGCCCACCGTGGCCACCGCTCGTCCGCGCGGGTGTCCCGAACGAGGAAAGTGTCGTGGCTCCAGATGGCCTGCAGGCACGGGCCCTCACCGCACGCGGACTGCAGCGCCTCCGCTCTGCGCACGACCTCATCGCTGGCGGCGGCCGTCTGCACCACCTGGCCGGGACGGATCAGCAGCACACCGGCGCCGTCCGCCGCCGTCGCCTGCACGGCATTCTGGACCACGGTGTCGAGGGTCTGAGCCACGTCCGGCTGGCTGACCATGTCGATCGTCATCTCTGCCAGGCTGGATGCCAGCTGCACGTCCATCAGACCTCCCCAACGACGCTCCGTCGCGGCACATCATGGCAGATTTCGCCGCGGGACGGGGTGCGATGGTCAAGGTCGACCGATGTCAGTCCTCGCGCAGGGACTTCCTGGCCTCGTCCTTCGTCATCGACGCGGCTCCGCTGATGTCGGCGTTCTGCGCCTTGCGCACCAGCTCGTCCCGCGTCGCCTCACCCGGCTTGTCGCCCAGATGCTCGGCCCGGACTGTGCTGAACGCCACCGCCAGCTCCTTTCGGCGCTCGTCGGACAGCCTCTCGCGCAGGCCCGGCAGCACCGTCTGCTCCTCCTCGCCGACATGGTGGGCCACCGCGCCGACGAAGTCACGCAGGACGTCATCGAACTCGGCGGCCTCCGGGTCGAGGGCGGTCAACCGCTCCAGCAGCTGCTCGGCCTCCTCGTGCTCGTGCTGGCTGTGGGCCACCTCGTCGGTCTCCCCGGCCTCCCGCGCGGCCGGATAGACCTCCGACTCCTCGGCGCGGCTGTGCGCGACGAGCAGCGAGGCCACCTCGGGCAGAAGGAGGCTGCGACGCTCCGGCTGGCTCATCAACAGCTGGAAGAGCCGCTCAAGCTCGCGATGGTCCGCCTCGATCAGGTCGACGACATCAGCGGGGTCGGTCATGGTCCTGCCTTCCTCTGCACACGGTCGTTGCATGTCGCACCTGAGATACCCCGCGCCGGGCGGGACCAAACTCCGGCTCCGCCGTGCCCTACAGGCCCTTGCCGCCGGTGACCGGCAGAACCGCACCGGACACGTACGAGGCGTCGTCCGAGGCGAGGTAGACGTATGCTGGCGCGAGCTCGGCCGGCTGCCCGGCCCGCCCGAGCGGGGTGTCCTGGCCGAACGACCCGAGCGTCTCGGGCCAGGAGGTCGCCGGGATCAGGGGGGTCCAGATTGGTCCGGGGGCGACCGCGTTGACCCGGATCCCCCGCTCCCCCAGCTGCTGCGCCAGCGCCTTGGTGAACGCCACCTGGGCTGCCTTGGTCATCGCGTAGTCGATCAGCGCCGGGGACGGGTCGAAGGCCTGGATGGACGACGTCGTGATGATGGACGCCCCCGGCTTCAGGTGCGGGATCGCCGCCCGCGCCGTCCACATCAGCGCATACAGGTTCGTCTTGAACACCCGGTCGAACTCCTCGGTCGGCAGGTTCTCCAGACCATCCCGGTTCTCCTGGTAGGCGGCGTTCAGCACAAGCACATCCAGACCCCCGAAGGTCTCGACCGTCCGGTTCACCAGGTCAGCGCAGTACTGCTCATCGCGGGCGTCACCGGGCAGCAACAGCGCCTCCCGGCCCGCCTTCTGGATCCAGCCTGCGGTGTCCCTCCCGTCCTCCTCTTCCTCCGGCAGATAGGACAGTGCGACGTCGGCACCCTCTCGCGCGAAGGCGATCGCCACCGCACGCCCGATCCCGGAGTCACCGCCGGTGATCAACGCCTTACGGTCCTGGAGCTTTCCCGACCCGGCGTACGTCTCCTCACCGTGATCGGGGCGCGGCTCGGTGGCTCCGGTCAGGCCGGGCTGTTCCTGTTGCTGCTCAGGGAACCCTTCGGTCCGGTACCTGTTGGCGTCGAGCTCAGACTTGTCGGTCACACCCGGTCCTTTCATGATCATGTTCACGGCACCGCGTGGTGCGTGCATACGCCCTGTACCCAGCCTCCGACCGTTCACACGGCGGCTGGTCGGCCCGGCTCGAGGATCACCTTGATACAGCGGTCACGTTTCTGCTGGAACATCCAGTACGCCTCCGACGCGGACTCCAGCGGCAACCGGTGGGTGACCAGATCCATCACGCCCAACGGGTCGTCGGCGTTCAGCATAGGCATGATCTCGTCCACCCATTGCCGAACGTTGGCCTGGCCGAACCGCATCGTCAGCTGCTTGTCGAAGAGCTGCAACATCGGCAGTGGGTCGAACGGACCGGCGTACACCCCCGCCACCGAGACGGTGCCGCCACGTCGGACAGCATCGATGGACTGGTGCAGCGCGGCAACCCGATCCCGGCTCGACTCGACCACCTCGGCGGACGCCCCGCCGGCCCCGGCGGACCGATGCAGCAGCACCGCCGGCGGTGCACCGTGTGCCTCCATCCCGACGGCGTCGATGACTGCGTCCGGGCCTTCTCCACCGGTCAGTTCACGCAGTGCCTCGGTCACATCGCTCACCTTGCGGGTGTCGATGACATGGATGCCGTGCCGGCGCGCCATCGCCAGCCGCTCGGGCACCCGGTCGATGCCGAAGACCTGATCGGCCCCCAGCTGCCAGGCGATCCGGGTGCACAGCTGGCCGACGGGGCCGAGCCCCCAGACGGCGACCGAACCGCAGGGAGGCACCTCGGCGTAGATGACCGCCTGCCAGGCCGTCGGCAGGATGTCGGAGAGAAACAGGTACCGCTGGTCGGGCTCATTGTCGTGCGGCAGCACGACCGGGCCGAACTGCGCCTGCGGCACCCGCAGATACTCCGCCTGCGCCCCTGGGACCTGGCCGTAGAGGGCCGAGTAGCCGAACTGCGCGGCGCCAGTGCCCTGGCCTCGTACCCGGGTGGTGGAACACTGCGAGGTGAGCCCGGTGCGGCAGTAGCCGCAGTCACCGCAGGCGATGTTGAACGGCACCACCACCCGGTCGCCCACGCTCAGCCTGGTGACCTCCGGCCCCAGCTCCTCGACGATCCCGATGGCCTCATGGCCGAGGATGTCGCCCCGGCACATGTAGCGCCCCATCGGCCCGGCCAAGTGCAGGTCGGAGCCGCAGATGCCGCTCGAAGTCACCGAGATGATGGCGTCGGTCGGCTGCTCGATGCGTGGGTCGGGAACCGTCTCGACCCGGACGTCATTGACGTCCTGCCAGGTCACGGCCCGCACAGGTCAGCCTCCACAGTCGACCGTCCAGCCAGTCCTCGACGTTTGGCCCATGGCTGATCGATACCCCGGTGCGGTAACTGACAAACATCGTCCGCCGCCCAGCCAGCAGCGCTTTCCGCTCCGAGCCAGGCAACAGGAGGCTCAGCTGGCCCGTTTGCTGCGCTTGCTCGGAGCCGTCTTGTGACTCGACTCGCCCGATCTGCCCGACTTGGATGATCCAGACTGTGCTGAGCCCGACCTGGTGGACCCTGACCTGGTGGTGCCGGACGTGCTCGCGCCTTTCCGGCCGGCCTTGGCGGTACTGCTGGCCGCCTTCTTCGCCGCCTTCTTCGCTGGCTTCTTCCCTCCTCCCCTGCTGGTGCGGCTGTTCTCGACACTCCGACGCAGCGCCTCCATCAGGTCAACCACCTCACCGCCCTCCTCCTCGCCGTTCCGGCCGAAGGTGGCCTCGGTGTCCAGCGCGGCACCCTGCTCGAGCTTGGCCTCGACCAGCCGGTGCAGCTGGTCCTGATACTCGTCGGTGAACTTCTCCGGAGTGAACTCGCCGCTCAGGGTCTGCACCAGGCTGGCCGCCATCTCACGCTCCTTGCTCGAGACGCTGGTGTTCTCGTCGAGTTCTGGGAACTCGGCCTCGCGCACCTCGTCGTCCCACAGCAGCCCCTGCAGCAGCAGGACCTTTCCCCGTACCCGGAGCGCGCCCAGCCGGGTCCTGCGCCGCAGCGTGAACTGCACGACCGCCGTCTGGTCGGTGTCCGACAGGGTGCGGCGCAGCAGAGCGTACGCCTTGACCGCCTTGGCGTCAGGGACCAGGAAGTAGCTGCGCGCGAACATGATCGGGTCGATCTGGGAGCTCGGCACGAACTCCAGCACCTCGATCTCGCGGCTCCGTTCCTCCGGTAGGACGCTCAGGTCGTCCTCGGTCAGCACGACGGTCTGATCTCCATGTTCGTACGCCTTGTCGATGTGGTCATAGTCCACCTGCCGACCACAGACCTCACATCGACGCTGGTAGCGGATCCGGCCGCCGTCCTTGTCGTGCACCTGGTGCAGCTCGAGATCATGGTCCTCGGTGGCGCTGTAGACCCGGACCGGAACGTTGACCAGACCGAACGCGATCGAACCCTTCCAGATGGAACGCATAAACCCTCCCTTGCAGTTCAGTGCAGTTCAGTGCAGTTCGGCGCTTGTGTGGAACGCACGCGACCGGCCTCACCCGACAGCGCGACCCTTGCGGCGGAACGCGGCCGGCAGTACGGCGATGCCGATGACGACGAGCGCCATGAACCCACCCGCAAGCAGCCCAGCGGTCAGGTTGAGGGCGACGTCGAAGATCAGTAGCGAGGTCCCCGTCAGAACCAGGCCGACCCCGGCCAACGCACAGCGCAGGATGACGTGTCCGGTCTGCACGATGTCGTCCTTGACGTGCTCGCGGAACAGCGATCGATGCAGGCTGACGGGGGCGAGGGCGAGCGCTGTGGTGAGGCCGGCGGTGATGACCAGAACCAGGTAGACGGTGAGCTGGAAGTCGTCCATCTCCTTGAACTTCGGCTGGAAGGCGATGGCGAGGAGGAAGCCGCTCAGGATCTGCGTACCGGTCTGGGTGACTCTGAGCTCCTGCAGAATCTCGTTCCAGTTTCGGTCCATCCGCTCGGACTCGGTCTCGTCCCGACCGTCCTGCGGGTCCGCGTCCCGGTCCTCTGCCTGTTTCGGTTCGCTCACTGTCACCTTCCCTCTGACCTGATGCTCGGCGCCTTTCACCTCTCACTGCGCGGCACGGCATCACCCTATCCACCCGGCAGCGGGGAGGTACCCTCCGACACCTGGTCGTAGCCGGCCGCCTGCCCCTTCCATGATCAACAACTGGCGCTTGCGGACGACTCCCCCGGCGTATCCGACGAGTGAGCCACCGCTCCCGACCAGACGATGACAGGGGATGATGATCGACAGCGGATTGCGTCCGTTCGCTGCTCCGACGGCCCTGGCCAATGCGGCACTGCCCAGCTCCAGTGCCAGCTCGGTATAGGTCCGGGTCTGCCCGTAGGGGATCTGTGCCAGCAGCCGCCAGACCCGTCGCTGGAAGGCGCTCCCGACGGGGGCGGTCGGCACCGTGAACTGTCGCCGCCGACCGCCGAGATACTCCGCGAGCTCCTGCACCACCCGGTCGAACCCCTCCACTGTCGCCGGACCGAGCTGGGCACGGCCCGGCATCCGGATGTGCTGCTCGTAGTAGACCCCGGTCAGCACCCCGTCGGTGTTCAGCAGGGTGAGCGGGCCAAGAGGTGACTCGATGACCCGATGCGTGTTCACCGCACGGACTCGAGCCGCAGCAGGATCTGCTTGGCCTCCGAGCCGCCGACGTAGCGACCGGTCTCTCCGCTGGATCGGATGACCCGGTGGCAGGGGACGACCACCGGCACCGGGTTGGTCGCGCAGGCGCTGCCGACGGCACGAACCGCCCGTGGATGTCCGGTCAGCTCCGCTACCGCGGCATAGCTGGCCGTCGTCCCGTAGTCGATCTGCCTCAACCTCGCCAGCACGTCTCGGCGGAACCCCGACGCCAGCCGAAGATCCAGCGGCAGGTCGAACGTACGGCGGCTGCCCGAGAAGTACTGCTCGAGTTGGCGGGCCACCGGATCCAGCCGCCCAGGAGCGTTGAGGATGCGCGGACTGATCCGCTCGGCGAGCGAGGTGAGGACCTTGTCGTGGTCCTCGACCGCATACGCCACCCGGACGAGACCCTCCCCGGTGGCCGCCAGCAGCAGCGGCCCGACGGGGGTGTCGACGGTCCGGTACGCGACGTCGAGCAGACCTGACACCTGGGCCTCGACAGCGAGCCGCTCGTGCAACCGACCCAGGGTCACCGCGTCGGTCTGGTGCAGGCTCGCGAGCCAGGCCGTGTCGAGAGTGTCCTCGGCGCCCTCGGCCAGCAGTCCACGGTGCTCCATTGGCTCGGGTGTGTTCATGTCTGTGCTCCTTGGCGAAAGTTTCTGCGCAGGTTGTGGATGCCGTCGGCGGCGGCGCGGCGTGCCGCGGTCTCGCTGTTGCCGAGGATCCTGGCCACCTCGGCATAGGGAAGCCCGGCCAGGTGGTGGTAGGCGACGGCGGCGCGCTGCTTGTCCGGCAGCCTCCGCAGGGCCTGCCAGAGGTCGTCGGGGAGGCCGACCTCCGGAGGGTCGTCGGCCGGCTCGTACAGCTCTGCCAGCCGCTCGACCGGCACCGGCGCCCGCTTGCGGAGTCGATGCTGGTCGATGGCCTTGCGATGCGCGATGGTGACCAACCACGCCTCGATGTTGCTGGTGGCGGGCAGCTCCGGGTAGGCGCGCATCGCTGCCAGGAAGGTCTCCGACCAGGCGTCCTCGGCCTCCACCGGACCGAGCATGGCCCGACAGACTCGGAACACGGTGGCCCCATAGTCGGTGACGATCTGTTCGAACGGTCTCATGCTCACAACAGGTAGACGACGGTCATGGCCCGAATGTGAGCCCGCAGCCCCACCGCGATCTGATGGCCACGATCATGGTCCAGCTAGCCCCGCCCAGGCGCGAGTTTGTCGGTCAGGAAGGCGGCGGTGCTCTGCCAGGCAAGAGCCGACGCCTCCCGGTGGTGGAACGCGGGGTGGGGGTTGTCGAAGGCGTGCCCGGCCCCCGGATAGGTCTCGACGACCGTGTTCGGGCCGGCCACGGCGTCGCGAATGGTCTCGACGGTCTCCCTGTCGAGGTAGGCGTCGGCCAACCCGAAGTGGTGCAGACTCGGGGTGCCCACCTGACCTGCCAGACCCAGCAGGCTCGGCAGAGCAGAGCCGTAGTAGCTGACCAGCACGTCCGGGTCGCTGACGGCGGCGATGTTGAAGGCCAGCCCGCCGCCGAAGCAGAAGCCGATCAGGCCGACTCCCCCGCTGACGTCGGGCATCGAGCGCAGCTGCTCGAGTGCCGCCCTGCCGTCGGCCACGGCCGCGTCCCAGTCCAGTCGGTTGACCACGGCCATGGCCTGCTCCAGGAAGTCCGGCCGGGACTCGTCGATGCTGCTGTCATCCAGCCGCCAGTAGATCTCCGGGGCCACCACGACATAACCCAGGGCCGCCAGGTCAGCCGCCCGCTGCTTGATGTAGACGCTGACGCCGAAGATCTCCTGCAGAAGCACCAGCCCCGGTCCCGAGCCTGTTGGCGGCAGCCACCGGCTCGCAGGCATCGGCCCGCTGACGGTGCTGATCATGGTCGGCTGAGCTGCAGGAGTCGGCATGAGGCTCAATGTAGCCGTCGGCGGGACAGGTCGTCATCTATCTTGACCTCAAGAGATATTCCAGCTTATCTTGAGGTCAAGAGATCGACTGACGATCGGAGGTCCCATGCGACCCGCGGCCTGGCACCCGGCCACCTACCTGCAGTTCGCGGACGAGCGGTCCCGTCCCTTCGTCGACCTGACAAGCCGAGTCGGTGCATCTCGTCCATGCCGCGTCGTTGATCTCGGCTGCGGTCCGGGACAGCTCACCGCCACCCTGGCCGACCGTTGGCCGGAGGCGGAGATCGTCGGAGTGGACAACTCCGAGGAGATGATCAGCTCGGCCCGACAGTACTCCTCCGGTGGGCTCTCGTTCAGCGTTGCCGATATCCGGAACTGGCGGCCCCAGGAACCGGTCGACGTGATCATCAGCAACGCCGCTCTGCAGTGGGTTCCCGAGCACCGTTCGCTGCTGCCCCGCCTGGCCGATGGCCTGGCACCCGATGGCTGGCTGGCCTTTCAGGTGCCGGGCAACTTCGGTGAGCCGAGCCACCGACTGTTGCGCGAATGTGCGGCCGACCCCCGGTTCTCCGGGCACTGCCGAGATGTCGAGGTTCCGGACGCGTCCGGCCCCGAGACCTACCTGGCCGACCTGGTCACCTTGGGCTTCCGGGTGGACGCCTGGGAGACCACCTATCTGCATCTGCTGACCGGCCAGGACGCGGTGTTCCGCTGGATCTCGGGCACCGGCGCCCGGCCCGTGCTGCAGGCTCTGCCAGAGCCGCTGCGGGCCGAGTTCGAGCGGGAGTACAAGGAGCTTCTCAACCGGGCCTACCCGCCCCGCTCTTACGGCACCGTGCTGCCGTTTCGCCGGGTGTTCGTGGTGGCGCAGAAGGTCGCCGAGCCGGCGCCCGACCTGTCCGCGGCATGACGGGCGACTGGTACGAGCAGGTGCCGCTGGTCGGGCGTCGTCTGACCCTGGCACCGATCAGCACCGCCGATGCCGAGGAGTACCTCGCTGCACTGGGCGACCGGGCCACTGCCGAGGAGGTGACCGAGCACCTGAGCTTCCGCCCACCACAGACGGTCGAGGAGGCTGCGGCCCTGATCATCAGCGCGCAGCGGGCTCCCGGTCGGCTGGCCTACTCACAGCGCCTGACCAGCACCGGCGAGTATGTGGGTACGACCTCGTTCTACGACCTCGACCCGGAGCTCCGCTCGGTGGCGATCGGCCACACCTGGTTGGCGCGGAGATTCTGGCGAACCGGCCTGAACGCCGACTCGAAGCTGATCATGCTCACCCGGGCCTTCGAAGGGTTGGGTGCAGAACGGGTGGTGTGGCACACCGACATCCGCAACGTCCGGTCCCAGGCGGCGATCGAGCGTCTCGGGGCGACCCGCGAGGGCGTGCTGAGGCATCATCGGATCCGGCGGGACGGATCGTGGCGGGACACGGTTCAGTACTCGATGCTGGCAGCGGAATGGCCGGCTCTCAAGAGCGCCTTGACAGCAGACTGGTGGTCCGGCCCCCTCTCGGCTCCAGGCGCGGCGACGCCCTGACACGAAAAGCCCTTCCCGAGCCAGGCTCAGGAGGGGCTTCGCGCTTCTGCTGGGTTGTGCTGGTGCTCCTTCTGCCTACGTCTTGGACCCCGAGAGAGCGATACCCTCGACGATCTGACGCTGGGCGATGATGAAGACGATCAACAACGGTGCGGCCGCAAGGGTCGCCGCCGCCATCAGGCCCGTCCAGTCGGACGAGTACTGACCCTTGAACTGGTTGACCAGCAGCGGGATGGTGAAGTTGTCCTCGGTGTTCAGGAAGATCAGCGCGTAGAAGAAGTTGTTCCACTGCGCCAGGAAGGTGAAGATCCCCAGAGCCACCATCGGTGTCCGCAGCAGCGGCAGGATGATGGTGAAGAAGCTCCGGATCCGCCCGGCCCCGTCGATCGCGGCCGCCTCCTCCAGCTCGATCGGGATGCCCCGAACGTACTGCCTGAGCAGGAAGACCCCGAAGGCGCTGAACAGTGCCGGAGGCACGATCAGAGCCAGGTGGGTGTCCACCCAGCCGATCTTGGACATGATGATGTACAGCGGGATCACGGTCAGCTGCCCGGGCACCATCAGAGTGGCCAGGAAGATCGTGAACAGCAGGTTGTTGCCCGGGAACCTGATCCGGGCGAACCCATAGGCCGCCATGGCGCAGGTGAACAGGGACACCACGACGACGGTCAACGAGATGTAGATGCTGTTGAAGAACGCCCGGCCGAAGTTCGCCCCGGCCAAGGCGTTGGTGTAGTTCTCCGGCGCCCACTGGATCGGCAGCAGCTTGGGAGGCTGCAGGAAGATCTCACCCAACGGCTTGAAGGAGGAGAACACCATCCAGGCGAACGGCAGCGCCATACCCACCGCACCGACGGCAAGGATGAGGTGCAACGGGATCTGCGTCCACTTGAACGGCCTTCTGGTCCTGACGTCCTTCTCGTGAGCCACCGTCTCGACGGCGTTCGCACCAAGTGTGGAGATAGTAGTCATTCTGTGTAATGCACCCACCTTTTCTGTGCGGCCAGCTGGAGGCCCGTGAGAGCCAGCAGGGCGAGGAACAGAACGATCGCGATCGCGCAGGCCACGCCGAAGTTGAACTCGACGAAGGCCTTCTGGTAGATCTCGTACACGATCGTCCGGGACGCCGACGGTGCATTTGTCCCCATCAGCACGAAGACCAGGTCGAATATCTGGAACGAGCCGATGATCCCGGTGATCGAGAGGAACAGGATCGTCGGCGACAGCAGCGGCACCGTGATCTTGCGCATCTTCTGCCACTCGTTGGCACCGTCGATGTCGGCGGCCTCAAGCAGCGACTTCGGCACATTCTCCAGACCGGCCGAGAACATCACGACCTGGTAACCGATGCCCTGCCAGATCGCCACTACGGCGAACGCCGGAATCGTGAACCTGGCGTCCTGCAGCCAGTCCGGTGCCGGCAGGCCCATCTTCTTCAGGGTCG
This sequence comes from Microlunatus panaciterrae, assembly GCF_016907535.1. Taxonomy (NCBI): domain Bacteria; kingdom Bacillati; phylum Actinomycetota; class Actinomycetes; order Propionibacteriales; family Propionibacteriaceae; genus Microlunatus; species Microlunatus panaciterrae. The sequence goes on along the minus strand of NZ_JAFBCF010000001.1, from coordinate 3,655,070 downwards.
TGTTCAGCGGGCTGATGTCCGGGTTGAGCAGCCACAGCCAGATCACCGCTACCGCGACCGAGGAGGTCACCACGGGTGCGAAGTAGAAGGTCCGGTAGAACGACTTGCCCCGGACCACCTTCTGCAGCATCCACGCCACGATGAAACCTGACAGCAGCTGCCCCGGCACCGACAAGACGGCGAACCAGACCGTGTTCCTCGACGAGGTCACCAACTGCGGGTCGGTGAACACCGTCGCGAAGTTCTTCAACCCCGCAAACGTCATCGTGCCGAAGCCGTCCCAGTTCGAGAACCCCAGGACGAGCGCGAAGACGAGCGGACCGAGCATGAACACCAGCAGACCAACCAGCTGCGGACCGAGGAAGAAGTACCCGAGGGCCGTCTCCTTGCGCCGGTGGGCCTTGGCCGACTCCCGCATGGGCGGGGGGACGAACTTTGTCTTCCCCCCCGCCTCATGCTGCACCGCGGTGGCCATGACTAGCTGCCGCCGCCGGTGAGGATGGCCGTCAGCTTGTCGCTGAACGACTTCGGGGTCTCCTTCTTCGACTTGAGCATCTTGTCGATGTCCAGGCTGAACTTGGTCGCCACCTCAGGGTTGCTGACGATCAGCTTCGGCACTGCGAAGCCCTTGGCTGCGACCTCGGAGAAGAACTTGCCGTGCGCCGGGTCGTTGCCCTCGGTGACCAGGCTCTCCAGGCCCTTGATGGTCGGGACGGCGTTGCCACCGCCGGAGAGCCGGTACTGCTGGCCGTCCTTGTTGACGAAGTCGCTGGCGAACTTCAGCGTCACGTCCATGTTCTTCGCCTTCGGGTTCACCGACATGCAGGCGGTGTACACACCGACCGGCATGACGTCCTTACCCGACTCCGACGGCAGCGGCGCGATGTCGTAGTCGACCGTCTTCTTCAGCTTCTTCAGGTTCGGCAGGATCCAGCGACCGTAGCCGATGGCCGACGACTGGCCGGCGTAGAACAGCGCATCGACGCCCTGGCCCTTGGGCAGGGAGCCGCCATAGCTCATGTAGTCCTTCGACATCATGTCGAACAGCCAGGTGATGATGTCCTGCGCCTTCGAGTCATCGGCGAACTGCGGGTTGCCCTGATCGTCGAAGGTCTTGCCGCCGAAGGTGGAGATCCAGCTGAACAGCTCGAACCAGTTGCCCTCGAAGACGTAGCCGCGCTTGCCGGACCCCTTGACCTTCTCCAGCATCTTGGTGATCGCGTCCTGGTTCCAGGTGCCCGCCTCGTACCAGGCTGCCGGGTCCCCGTCGACGCCCGCTGCCTGGAGCACCTTGCGGTTGAACCAGAACAGCTTCGGGTTGCAGTCGACGGTCAGGCCGTACACGCCGCCGTCCGGACCCTTGCACCACTCGAGCAGCTTCGTGTACATGTCGTCGAGATTCACGGTGGCATCAGGGCTGGCCAGGAAGTCGTCGAGCTTGACAACCTGCTTGGCCTTGATCAGAGCGGCGATCGTGTCGTCGCCCACATAGAACGCGTCCGGGGCGCTGTTGCCCTGGAGCTGGGTCATCAGCTTGGTCTTGTAGTCGCCCACCACGGTCTGGTAGGTGATCTTGTTCCCGGTCTTCTTCGCGTAGTCCTTCGAGTACGCCTTGAAACGCTCGGCCTCGCCAGGGTTGGCCCAGGATGCCCAGGTCACCGAGCCGGTCTTCTTGCCACCACCACCGGCCCCGCCACCCGAGCTGCCGCCTCCACATGCCGCCAGCACCGAGCCGCCGGCTGCAACTCCCACGCCGGCCAGTGCCGTGGTGGTCAAGAACCTCCGCCTGGTCATCGGGCTGCGAGTGAAAGCGTCTTTGGTTTCTTCCATCGGTTTCCTCCTGTTAGGTATGGCACGGTGCCAGCGAAGGGAGCCGCTCAGCACGTGGAGCCAGGGCGCACCAGAATGCAGTGCTGGCCCCCCGAGGCGCAGAGTCACTCATCTTCTGTAATTCGTGTGTGATCTTTGTCCCATGCTAGGGGTGTGTCAATGGCATCGGGCGCAAAACAGGTCACGCCTTGATGACAGTTTCCATTGCGACGAAGAAAAGGGCGCAGGTCCCCCAGATAGCGGTTTCTCTGCGCTATCGTGCCCACCGACAGCCGCCTGACCGCCCGATCGAGGTCTACAGTCGTGTCGCACGGCCGCTCTCAGCCACCGACCGGGGAGCTTCCGCGCAGAGAGGCCTCGTCGCCGACCCACAGGCCGATCAGTCCCCGGAAATGCCCGATGAAGCGGTCCTGCTCATGTTCGGGATAGGTGGCCCGGACGGTGTCCAGCAGCAGCCGGTCGAACTGCGGGGACGACACCCATTCGAGCACCAGGTCGTCCAGGTCCGGCAGCGAGGTGGCGCAGAACTCGGCGTACCGGTCCTTCTCGAAGTGCAGGTCCGCCAGCTGCTGATAGCGGACCAGCTTGTCGCCGTAGGAGAGGTCCGGGTCGTCGCCGATGGCGAACCAGGGGTCGGGGTCGACATGCAGCCGGGCCTTGCGGTTCGTCGCCGCGCAGTAGGCGGTCCACCTCACCAGCGCCTTCATCGCCCAGGGGAAGTAGTAGTGCAGCGAGGTGACGGCAACGTCGGGGCAGGCGTTGGCGTAGTCGATCGGTAGCACGGTGTCGCCCTGCACCAGCATCTCGCAGGAGTTGAACTCCCATCGGAAGAAAGCGTTCACCGTCTGGCTGATGGTGACCGCCTCCTGGCCGGCCGCCACTGACAGGAAGTCATGATCAACTTGGTAGCGGTCATGCATCGGCTCGTCCGGACGGAAGTGCATGACCATCGACTCTGGCCCGATGGTCAGGGCGCGAGCGAACACGTCGAAGGGCTCGACCGCCTTCTGCAGGTGCATCAGCATCTCGCCCGAGTCGTCGTAGGCCGACCACAGGTCGGCCTCGTTGTTGATCCTGGACACCCCGCGCCAGCCGCCCCCGTCGAACGGCTTCATGAACAACGGGTAGCCCATCTTCTCCGCAATGGCCGCCAGGTCGAACGGGTCGTTGTAGTTCTTGGACGTGTAGGCCCACCGGACGTTGTCGATCGGGTTCTTGTACGGCACCAGCACGGTGTCGGGGATGCGCATGCCGAGCCTGATCAGCGCGCAGTAGGCCGAGTGCTTCTCCATCGACTGGAAGGTGAACGGCGAGTTCAGCAGGTAGACGTCGTCCATCAGGGCGACCTTCTTCAGCCATTCCCGAGGGTGGTAGTACCAGTAGGCGAGCCTGTCGATCACCACCTGATGACGGGCCGGGTCTCGGAGGTTGAACGGCGCGATCCGGACCCGCTCGGTGTCCAGGACGTGGCGTCGCCCGGCATGGGTGAAGACACCGATCCGAGACGTCAGCGCCTCGAACGCCCGCGGCCAGTCCTCCTCGGCGCCCAGCAGCAGACCCACCAGATGATGTTCCTCCGACACCTGCGCCTCCTCGTGGCTCAGCAGAATCGCGGCAGATGGTGGGCGAGCTGGCGCTGCCACCACTCCCAGTCATGACTGACGTCGAACCCCCACAGGTCGAGCTCGCAGCGGATGCCCTTCTCCTGCAGCAGACCGGCGATCTTGACCGTCGACGGCAGCGAGCCGGTGGGATGGGTCTCCCAGGCCCCCTGTCCCACCACCAGCAAGATCGACAACCGACCACGGAGCCAGTCGAGATGATCACCGTGCAGGTTGGGCACGTAGTCGGTGGGATTGGCGAAGTAGGTCGCGTCGCCGCGTTCGCCCCACGACTCCCAGGTGCTGACGTCGTAGTTGCCGGACAGCCCGATGGCCAACGGGACCAGGTCGGCGCGCTGAAGCGCGAAGTGCACGGCATGGTAGGCGCCCAGGCTGCAACCGACGGTGATCAGCTCGGCTCCGCTGGCGGTGTCCTGATGGATGAAGGGCACCACATGGTGGGTGAGCCAGCGGGTGTAGATCTCGTGCCGGGTGGCCCGCTCCTCGATCGGCAGGCCCTTGTCCGACCAGGTGTCGGCATCCAGCGAGTCGACACAGTAGAGCTTGACTCGACCATCGTCCAGCAGGTGCTGGATGCCCGCCAGCATCCCGTTGTTCTCGAAGTCCCAGGCGCGGCCAGCCTCGCTCGGGAAGACCAGCACCGGCCGGCCGTAGTGCCCGTACCGGATCACCGTCATGGCCGTGTCGACGCCACTACCCAGGGGAAGCTCGAACTGGTGCCGGTTCACACGCTCATCATTTGGCACCCGCGCGTGGAGCGCAAGGGCGCCGCCGAACCCGGCGTCAGTCCTCGTGCATCCGGGCGGGCAGTCGGAGACCGGCCCGGCGGAGCTCGGCGTCGGCGAGCCGGTGCACCACGGCCGGGTCACCGCGACGCCAGTCCGCCACCGGGTCGTCGCTGATGCCGGCCAGCACGTGCATCGGCTGGTTGGCCAACGCACGTAGAGCGAACAGGTCAAGGTCGGCCTGGGCATCGATGAACCGCTGCGCGGCGCGCGAGAGCCGGTAGAAGCGGATCCGCCTGGGCAACCAGAAGGCGACCACGATGGACACCGGGATCAAGAAGACCAGCCAACCCACCAGGTCGGCGATCCGCTCGACCGAGATGATCTGGTCGTTGAGGGACGTCATGATCTGGGTCAATGACTCGGCGGCGTTGTCGAAGGGCTTGCGCAGGTTGTCGCCGACCCCCGGCACCCGGGACATCTCCGACCCGGCCGAACGGAACTGGCCGGACAGGTCCGAGGCCGACGACGAGGCCCGGCGCAGCGGCGTCGCCACTGAGCCGATCGTGGCATCGATGAACCTGCCGGCGAGCGCCCAGAACACGCCCCAGGCCAGCACCAGGACGTCAACGGTCAGCTGCGCGGCGAAGCGGGCCGGCCGGCGTGCGTAGAGTCCCATGCAGGCACCCTATGCGGTGCTGCAGGCGCTGTCCGCCTCCTCCCCGACTGACGCCGTCGCACCCGCCGCCTGGGTCCAGCCGTAGAAGCCTCGTCCGCTCTTCCTGCCCAGCTCCCCCGCCGCGACCTTGTCCACCAGCAGCTGCGGCGGTGCGAACCTGTCACCGTAGGCCTGCTGCAGGTTCCGGGCGATGGCCAGCCGGACGTCCAGGCCCACCAGGTCGGTCAGCCGGAGCGGGCCCATCGGATGCCCGTACCCCAGCTCCATCGCCTTGTCGATGTCATCGGCGCTGGCCACTCCGTCAGCCAGCATCCTGATCGCCTCCAGTGCCAGCCCCACACCCAGCCTGCTGGTGGCGAAGCCCGGCAGGTCACGGACGACGATCGGCTCCTTCCCCAGCTGGGCGGCCAGCAGCAGGGCGCGATCGACGGTTTCCTGGGACGTCGCCTCGGCCCGCACCACCTCCAGCAGTGGCATGGACCAGACCGGGTTGAAGAAGTGCAGGCCCACCAGCGCTGCAGGCTCGGTCAGGGACTCGGCGAGGCTGCCGATCGGTATGCCGCTCGTGTTGGTACCCAGCAGCCCGGGCGCACGTCCTTCGGCGACCCGCAGCACCGATCGTTTCAGCCCGAGCTGCTCCGGCACCGCCTCGATGACCACGTCGCAGCTCAGCGGCATCCGTTCGATGCTGGCCACCCGTACCACCCTGTCGAGCAGTCCGGCCAGACCGTCCGGCGGCTCGTGCCGGGCGGCCGCCTTCTGGGCCTGCCGGGTGAGAGCAACCAACGCACGGTCGGCTTGCGCGTCGTCCGGCTCGACCAGCCAGACTCTGGCCCTGCTGTGGGCGAGGACGTAGGCGATGCCGACCCCCATCGTGCCGCCGCCGATCACGCCGGCGGTGTCAAACGCTAACTCCGATCTCATCCCTCAAGTCTCCCCGTTGCCGGCGACGACGTCATCTGGGAGCGCCGAGGGCCTGCGACCCGGGGACGACAGCACATCCTTCCGCGGGATGATCATGGTCTGCCCGTAGGCTGGCACCCTTGCTGAGACAGCCGTGACCGACACCCCCTTGAAGGGCCCGATGTTCCAGACCCGAAGAAGCCTCGCCGTCCTCCTCATCAGCGTCATGATCGTCCTGGCCGGTTGCACCGGCAAGGGCGGTGCACCGGACAAGCCGACGAACTCCAACACGGCCGAGCAGGCCGCCGCGGATCTCGCCCGGGCACTCAGTGCCGAGGATGTGTCGTCCCTGTCGGTGTCGGGGACGACCAGCGAGGAGGCCGACCGCCAGCTCACTGTCGTCACGGCCGGCATGAGGTCGGCGAAACCGACGTTCAGGGTCGCCTCCGTGACGACCGACGGCGCCGCCTCCGCGGTAGCTCTGAACGTCTCCTGGGCGATCCCCGGTCTGCAGCAGCCGTGGACGTACGACAGCAGCGCCCAGCTGGTCGACGAGGGTGATCTGTGGAAGGTGCGCTGGCAGCCGAGCATCGTGCATCCCGACCTCGACGGCAACAACCGACTGGTGCAGCGCCGTACCCCCGCCAGCCGCGGTGAGGTGCTGGACGGCAGCGGACACCCCATCGTGACCAGCCGTGACGTCTGGCGGATCGGCATCGACAAGACCCAGGTCCGCGCCGAGCGCGCCGCAGCCTCGGCCGTTGAGCTGGCCAAGCTGGTCGGCATCGACGCGAAGACGTACGCCGCCCGGGTCAAAGCCGCCGGCGCCCAGGCGTTCGTCGAGGCCATCGTGCTGCGGGACGGCTCCCCCGACCTGCCCAGCGACAAGCAGCTGGCGAGGATCGATGGCGCCATCGCGGTCGGCAGCACCCGGATGCTGGCCCCGACGCGAGAGTTCGCACAGGCCATCCTCGGCTCTGTCGGCGAGGCCTCCAAGGAGATCGTCGATTCGTCCGGCGGAAAGATCGTCGCCGGCGACCAGGTGGGCCTCTCCGGTCTGCAGCGCCGCTATGACGAGCAGCTGCGTGGCACTCCGGGAGTCGCGGTTCAGGTCACCCCGGTCGAAGACTCGACGACCCCCAGTCCGTCGCCGAGCGGAACCCCGACCCCGTCGGCGAGCGCCACGCCCACCCGGCCCGTCACCGTCTTCGAGACCAAGCCAGTCGACGGCAAACCACTCCGCCTGACCCTGGACACGGACCTGCAGCGGGCTGCCGAGAAGATCCTGTCCGACGTCAAGCCGGCCAGTGCCATCGTCGCGCTGCGTCCGTCCACCGGCGAGGTCCTGGTGGCCGCCAGCGGTCCGGGCAGCAAGGGTCAGGCCACTGCGACCACGGGCCAGTATCCGCCGGGGTCGACCTTCAAGATCGCCTCGTCGCTGGCTCTGCTCCGCTCCGGCCTGAAGCCCTCCTCGCCCGTGTCCTGCCCGCGCACGGTGACGGTCGATGGCAAGAAGTTCAAGAACTACTCCGACTATCCCAGCAGCTCGCTGGGTCGGATCACCCTGCGTACGGCGGTGGCGCAGTCCTGCAACACGGCGTTCATCGGCCAGTACGACCGCCTGGACGACGGTGCACTGGCCGAGGCTGCGGCCTCGCTCGGGGTCGGCACCGACTACGACGTCGGGTTCCCGGCCTACTTCGGCTCGGTGCCTGAGGACACGTCGAAGACGGGACGGGCAGCAGCGATGATCGGCCAGGGCAAGGTGCAGGCCTCTCCGCTGGCGATGGCCGCCGTGGCGGCGTCCGTGGAGGCCGGCAAGACGGTGATTCCCCATCTCGTGGACGGGCACCAGGCCTCTTCGACAGCCAAGCCGCTCACCTCCGCCGAGGCCAGGCAGCTGAAGCAGCTGATGGGTGCAGTGGTGAGCGACGGCAGCGGCAGGTTCCTGTCCAGCCTCAGCGGCCCCCCGGTCATCGCCAAGACGGGAACCGCGGAATACGGGACGAAGGAGCCGTTCCGCACGCACGCCTGGATGATCGCCGGTCAGGGCGACCTGGCGGTCGCGGTGTTCGTCGGCGACGGCCAGTCCGGCTCGCGGACCGCCGGACCGCTGCTGAAGAAGTTCCTGCAGCGAGCACAGTAGGTGGCCCTGCCCCTGCCGCGCCCTGAACCTGTCGCGCCCTGAGCCTGTCGCGCCCTGAGCCTGTCGAAGGGCGAAGGGCGAAACCCCTCGTACGGCAGCGTGTGGCTGGAAAAGTGGCGTCCGGGCAGCCATACGCTGCCATTGGCCATCCCCACGGCCCTTCGACCAGCTCAGGGCACGTACGGTCGGCCCTTCGACAAGCTCAGGGCACGGCAGGGCTCAGGGCGCGGCAGGGCTCAGGGCACGTGGGCAGGGCGGAGGTCACCACTCGGCGAAGGATCCGTCGGGATGGCGCCAGAGGGGGCCGCGCCAGTTGTGGCCGATCTCGTCGGCCCGGCGCACGGCGGCCTCGTCGACCTCGATACCAAGCCCGGGTGCCGTGCTGCGCTCGACGTAGCCGTCAGCGAAGGCGAAGACCGTCGGGTCGACCAGATAGTCCAACAGGTCGTTGCTCTGGTTGTAGTGGATTCCGAGGCTCTGTTCCTGGATCAGGAAGTTCGGCGTGGCGAAGTCCACCTGGAGGCTCGCCGCCAGCGCGATCGGGCCCAGCGGACAGTGCGGCGCCAGCGAAGCGCCGAAAGTCTCGGCCAGCGTGGCGATCCGGCGTACCTCGGAGATGCCGCCGGCATGGGAGAGGTCCGGCTGGGCGACCGCTATGCCGGCCTGCAGCACCGGCAGGAACTCCTGCCGCGAGAACAGCCGCTCACCGGTCGCGATCGGGATGTTGGAGGCGGCCATCAATGAGGGCAGCATGTGGCCCTCTTCGGGAAGCAACGGCTCCTCGACGAAGAAGGGCGAGGTCTCGGCCAGCAGCGGCAGCAGTCGGCGGGCGTTGGCCCTGCTCACCCGGCCATGGAAGTCGATGGCGAAATCACCGCTCGGGCCGAACGCCTCCCGCGCGGCCACCGCGCGGTCGACCACAGCGGAGATCTCGGCGGCACTGGCGATCGGGCCCATGGCATTGCTGGCGTTCATCTTGACCGCCGAGAAGCCGGCGGCTCTGCGTTCGGAGATCTGCTCAGCCACCTCGGCCGGCTCGTCACCGCCGACCCAGCTGTACACCCGCACCCGGTCACGAACCGGGCCTCCGAGCAGCTCATGGACCGGCGCCTTGCGCACCTTGCCGGCGATGTCCCACAGGGCCTGGTCGATCCCGGCCACTGCGCTGGCCAGCACCGCGCCGCCACGGTAGAAACCGGACTTGGTCATCACCTGCCAGAGATCCTCGATCCGCAGCGGGTCCTGCCCGATCAGGATCTCGGAGAGCTCGGCGACGCAGGTCCGTACGGTGGCCGCGCGGCCCTCGACGACCGGCTCTCCCCAGCCCACTACGCCCTCGTCGGTCCCGATCCGACAGAACAGCCAGCGCGGCGCAACCAGGAACGTCTCGACGGAGATGATCTTCACAGGTAGGTCCTTGTCCTCAGCGACTTCTAATAGTCGTACTGTAGTACGAATGCGTACCAGGATTGCGGATGCTCTCCTCCGCTGCCGCGCTTCCAGGTGGCATGCTGGCTGTCTGGCTCGCCGGAGCCACCAGCATCCGCCGACGACAGGAGTTGATCACCCATGGCCACGTCGCTCACCCGCTCCGACGTGATGGCGATCATCGCGGACGATGGTGTTGTCGGCATCGTGCGCGCCTCCGACGCCGACCAGGCCGTTTCACTGGCCCAACAGATCTGGGCAGCCGGGCTGTCCGTCGTCGAGATCGCACTGACCACACCGTCGGCGATGTCGGCCATCACCAGACTTGCGGAGCTGGCGGTCGGGCGACAGGTGATCGGCGCCGGCACCGTGCTGGATGCCGCCTCGGCCCGGCTGGCCGTGCTGTCCGGCGCCCAGCTGCTGGTCACGCCGACCCTGGAGGAGGACGTGATCGAGGTCGGACGGCGCTACCAGGCCGCGACCGTCATCGGCTGCGCCACCCCGACAGAGATGCTGCACGCCACCGAGCTCGGCGCGGACGCGGTCAAGGTGTTCCCGGCCAGCCTGTGGACGCCCCGTGTTCTCGCTGACGTGCTGCAGCCGCTCCCGCAGCTGCACTGCATCCCGACCGGGGGGGTCACGCCTGACTCAGCCGCCTCCTGGATCGAGGCGGGAGCGTTCGCGGTGGGCATCGGCTCGGCGCTGACACGGACTTCGGACCCGGCCGGCCAGGCTGGCAGGCTGCGCGAGGCCATCGCCAGGGCGAGGACGGATGTCCACAGCTGAGCGGCCCCTCCGCTCCGAGCAGACATCCAGCAGTCTGCGGGCACAGAGTGATCCGCCGCCGCTCCAGGGCGGCCTGCACGGACTGGTCATCGACCACCTGGGACGGCAGATCGCCAGTGGCGAGCTGGCTGCGGGCCAGCAGATCCTGCCCGAGGAGGTCGGTGGGCGGCTGAACGTGTCCCGGACGGTGGTCCGGGAGGCTCTGCGCGACCTGCAGGCCAAGGGCATGGTGCTGCCGCGACCCAAGACCGGCACCCGGGTGCTCGGGGTGGAGTCCTGGAACCTGCTGGACGAGCAGGTGATCGGTTGGCGGGTCCGCACCTCGGCGCGCCAACAGCAGCTCCGCGAGCTGATGGACCTGCGCTCGGCGGTGGAGGTGGCCGCTGTCCGCGGCAGCTGCCGGTCCGCGACACCGGAGGATGTCGGCCGGCTCACCGCCTGCTGCGACTCGATGGCCGTGGCGCTCCAGCACGATGATCTGCACGCGTTCACGGAGGCCGACATCGAGTTCCACACTGTGCTGCTGCTCGCGTCCGGCAACCTGGTGTTCCGGCGTTTCATCGCACCGTTCGCCGCCGTCCTGCGGGCTCGTGACGATCTTGATCTGCTGCCCGCACCGGTGCAGAGTTCAGTCGTGGAAAGCCACCGTGAGCTGGCCGACGCCATCGCTGCCGGCCGGCCGGACCGGGCGGTGCCCGTGGCCCGCGGGCTGATCGACCACGCCAGGGCGGAGATGGGGCTGGCACCCTGATGGGACCACGCTGGCCCGCGCCACCGACGCCACGCGCGCATGTATCAGGCTCATCGACAGGTCGGAACCGCTGATGGCTGCGGGACATGGGCACGCGCATGGTCACGCGCCGGAGGTCGTCGGGGCGACACACCGCCGCCGGCTGGCAGTGGTGTTCTCGATCACGCTGGCGAACCTCGTGGCCCAGCTCGTCGGTGCAGGGCTGTCCGGAAGCCTGGCGCTGATCGCCGACGCGGGCCACCTGCTCACTGACGCGCTCGGGCTGCTGCTGGCGCTGACCGCCGCCTCGCTGATGCTGCGGGCCGCCAGCCGTCGACGCACCTGGGGGTTCCACCGGGCCGAGGTGCTCGCAGCCGCGGTCCAGGCGCTCGTGCTGGTCGGTGTCGGCGGCTATGTCGTGGTCGAGGCCATCAGACGCCTGATCAGCCCACCCGCGATAGCCACCGGTCCCATGATCATCTTCGGTGGCCTGGGGCTGGTGTGCAACATCACCGCCATGTTGATCTTGCTCCGGGACCGGTCGAGCAACCTCAACCTGCGCGCGGCTTTCCTCGAGGTCCTCAATGATGCTCTGGGCTCGATGGCGGTGATCGTCGCAGCGATAGTGATCGCCACCACCGGCTGGCGGCAGGCCGACGCCGTCGTATCGCTGCTGATCGGGGCCTTAATCCTGCCTCGGTCGGTGCTGCTGCTGCGCGATGCAGGTCTGGTGCTGCTCGAGTCCACCCCGAAGGGCCTCGATCTGGACGAGGTCCGCCGCCACATCCTCGAGCTCCCGCACGTACACGCGGTGCACGATCTGCACGCCTCACAGATCGCCACCGGAATACCGGTGCTGACGGCTCACGTCGTGGTGGACGACTCCTGCTTCCTCGACGGTGACCTACCCCGACTGCTGGACCAGCTGCAGAGCTGCGTTGCCGACCACTTCGCCGTCGGGATCGAGCACTCCACCTTCCAGTTCGAGCCGCTCAGCCATCAGGGACACGAGCCCGCGACCCACGACTGAGCGACCCGGAGCGCACCGCACCTTGGGCGGCTGGTCACTCCCCCGTACGCTTCGTCCCCGACTCGTACGCGGCCCGCGCGTTCTGGGTCCTGCGGATCCGCTCCAGGTCGAACTTGGCCGTCCGGTCGAAATGGTAGATGCCGTTGGTCTCCTGGAAGACGTCGGTGAGCTGGGTGTAGCAGTAGCCGAACATGAGCGGGTTGCCCAACAGCGCCTCGACCAGTCCGTCGAACCGCTGGTGGAACTCCTCGATATCGCGGACGCGTTCGCCGTAGCCCCAGGTCTCTGACGTCGGGTCGGCCGCAGCCGCCTCCTCGGCGTTCCACCAGATCCCGCCGAACTCGCTGACGAAGTAGGGCTGGCCGTTGTACGGAAGGTTGAACTCGCCGCGTCGGCCGCCGTTGTTGGAATACGGTCGCCCCTCGGCCAGGCCCGCCAGCTGGTCGGCGAACAGGGCCGGGTCCTGCTCGTAGTTGTGGCTGTCCCAGACGTCGGTGTCGAACACCCGATGGCTGTAGCCGGAGGTGTCCAGCACGGGGCGGGTCAGGTCAGCGGCCTTGGTGGCCAGGAACATGGCCCTGGTCACGTCGTCCAGCACGGTAATCCGGTCGTGCAGCACCTGATGGGTCTCGTTCAGCGGGCACCAGCCGATGATCGCGGGGTGGTTGTAGTCGCGGTCCAGCACCTCCAGCCACTGCGTCACATAGGTGGCGCTCGGACGCTGGTTGTCCCGTTCTGTGCCCACCGAGCACCCCCAGTCGGCGAACTCGCCCCAGAGCAGGTAGCCCATCTTGTCGGCGTGATAGAGGAAGCGCTCCTCGAACACCTTCTGATGCATCCGGGCACCGTTGAAACCCGCCTCCATCGACAGCCGGATGTCGTCGATCAGGGCCTGCTCGCTCGGTGCCGTCATCAGCGACTGGGGCCAGTAGCCCTGGTCCAGCACCAGCCGCTGGAACAGCCGTTCGCCGTTCACCAGGATCGCCTGACCGTCGATCGAGACCGACCGCAGCCCGGCGTAGCTGTCGACGGTGTCGACGACCGTGCCGTCGGCGCCGAGGATCGTCAGGGTGAGTCCGTAGAGGAACGGGTCCTCCGGGCTCCACAGCCGACGGTGCTGCTCGTCCACGTCGAGCACCAGCTGCGCCGCGAGCTCGGTGCCGACCGCGGCCGAGTCGGTGCTGATCTGCTGGCCGTCCACGAGCAGATCGGCCCGGACCCGCAGTCCGTGACGGCCGCGGTTGGTGAGGGGTACCCGCAGGTGGAACCGGCTGCCGGCGACATCCGGGGAGATCCGCGGCCGTTGCAGGTGCGCCACCGGCACCGGCTCCAGCCAGACGGTCTGCCAGATCCCGGTGGTTCGGGTGTAGTCACAGTCGTGGTTGTGGAACAGCGAGGACTGCTTGCCGCGTGGCTGCGGCTCGTCGCGGGTGTCTCGGGCCCGAACCACGATCTCGGCCACGTCGTCCTCGACCAGGGCTGCGGTGATGTCGGCGGAGAACGGCGAGAAGCCCCCGCGGTGCCGGGTCACCTCGATTCCGTTCACCCACACCGTCGCGTCGTAGTCGACGGCCTGGAAGTGCAGCAGGATCTGCTGCCCCTGCCAGTCGGCCGGGACCTGCACCTCCCGCCGGTACCAGACGGCGTGCAGGAAATCGGTGTTGCCGATGCCCGACAGCTCGGCTTCGGGCGCGAACGGCACAGTGATCGACGAAGCCAGCGGGCGGGACAACAGCCCCCGCTCCAGTCCGGAGTCGCCCTGGTCGATCTCGAACTCCCACTCACCGTTGAGGTTCAGCCAACGCTCGCGCACCAACTGCGGACGCGGGTATTCCGGCCTGGGGACGCTGTCGTCGCGGGCGGCGGTCGTGGTGGCGGTGGAACCGGGGTCGGCGGGCATCGCTGGTCCTTGATCTGGGAGGGGACGGTTCGGCCCCGGAGTCTAGTTGTCGGACCGCTGCGGCCGTCACCCCTCGGCTCAGCGACTGGACCCGCGGGGTCCCGCGTCGGCTCATCAGCTGATCCGCCAGCCATCGGCGCTACTCCGGACCAGACCGGCCGACTCGAGTGCGGCGAGCTCGGCCAGGCAGAGCGGAACGGTGACGCCGGCAGTCAGCGCGATGTCATCCACCCGGGCAGGTCTGCGGGCCGGGACCGCCTCGAAGACGGCCAGCCGCTGCGGACCGAGCTGGTCAGTCGACCGCTCGGCGCCGCGCCGGGTGGCCAACAGGTGCTCACCGATCGGCGCGATCGCTTCCAGCACCTCGGCCGCCCGGGTGACCAGGAGGGCCTGCCCGTCCCGGATCATCTCGTGCGGAGCCACCGACAGCGCCGAGTGGACCGGTCCGGGGACCGCCATCAGCGGCCGCCCGCACTCCTGCGCCCAGGCTGCCGTGTTCCGAGCGCCGGAACGGATGGCCGCCTCGACCACGACCGTGCCGCGGCCCAGGGCGGCGATCATCCGGTTCCGTGCCAGGAAGCGCATCTTGGTCGGCGTTGCGGCGGGTGGCAGCTCCGACACCAGCAGGTGGTCCCTGGCGATCCAGTCGAACAACCGGGCGTTGGACCGTGGATACGGCACGTCGACGCCACAGGCCAGTACGGCGATGGTCGGCCCCCGGACGGCGAGGGCACCCCGGTGGGCGGCGGCGTCGACGCCGTAGGCGCCACCGGAGATCACCGTGACCCCGTCCTCGGCCAGCTCTGAAGCCAGATCCGCCGCAACACCAGCGCCATAGCTGGTGGCCGCGCGCGACCCGACAATGGCGACGGACCGCTCTGTCATCGCCGCCAGATGCCCTGGCCCCCTGACCCAGACCCCGATCGGCGGTCCACCCCGCCGCTGCACCGCCTGGCCATGCCCGAGGTCCTCCAGCCCCGACGGCCACTCGTCGTCATCGGGCACCAGGAAGCGTGCTCCACAACGGTCGGCCAACTCGTCGATCCGGTCACAGTCGACCTGTGCCGCCCGGGCGGCCAGCGGCGCTCCCAGGTCGCCGTCGGCCACCGACGACCAGGCTGCCTCGGCCCCAGCAGTGGCCACCAGACCGGCGACGGTGACATCGCCCGACTCGACCACACAGCCCAGGGCCTTCCGCGCGTCACGGTCACCACGGGGGCGCCTCGCTGACTGACTTCTCACATCGCTCCCCGTTCCTGTGCTCCACCGGACTCGCCGCGGCGCATCGCCAGCGCGATGTTCACCTGCTCCGGTCCGGGTCGGTCCCGGCCGGCCAGGTCGGCGAGGGTCCAGGCGATCCGAAGGATCTTGTCCACCCCGCGTGGGCTCAGCCGGCCCCGCCGAACCGCCTCCTCGACCGCGCCGAGACCTTCCGGCAACGGCAGATGCGAACGCAGGTAGGGCCCGGACACCTCGCCGTTGGTCTGCCAGCCGCTGCCCGCCAGCCGACCCCGCTGCCGTTCCCGGGCCTCCGCGACCCGGCCGGCGACAACAGCCGAGGGTTCGGCCCGTTCCAGGGCCGCCCGCAGGAAGGCCTTCTTCATCGGCAGGAAGGTCTGGTGGATGTCAATCCGGTCACGGATGGGCCCGGAGATCTTCTCGCGGTAGCGACGCACGGCCAGCGGCGGACAGGTGCAGTCGGCCCCAGGGGTCGCCGCCAGTCCGCACGGACACGGGTTGGCGGCCAGGATCAGCTGGAAACGGGCCGGGTAGCGGGCCTGCACCTCGCTCCGACCGAGGGTGATCACCCCCGACTCCAGCGGCATCCGTAAGGCGTCCAGCACCCGGGCGCTGAACTCCGGAGCCTCGTCCAGGAACAGGACGCCACGGTGAGCACAGGAGATCGCCCCGGGTTTGGCCATCCGGGCACCGCCGCCGACGATGCTGGCCAGCGACGCGGAGTGGTGCGGGTCGGCGTACGGCGGTCGCCTGATCAACCCGTCGGTGAGGTGGAACCCGGCCAGGGAGTGCACCGCCGACACCTCGAGCGCCTCGTGCAGATCGAGATCGGGGAGCAGCCCCGGCAGACGCTCGGCCAGCATCGTCTTGCCGACGCCCGGCGGACCGCTGAAGAGCAGGTGATGCCTGCCGGCCGCGGCCACCTCCAGGGCCCACTTCGCCTCCAGCTGACCCACGACGTCGCACAGGTCCGGCGCCCGGCGGCTCGTTCGCACCCGCTCCCCGGCCAGCGGTATCGGCTCGACCTTCGGCATGGTCTCCCGGTTGAGCAGCGCTATCAGCTGGCCCAGGGAGGCCACCCCGAAGACCTCCAGGTCGTCGACCAGGGTGGCCTCGGCCGCCTGGGCGTACGGGACGATTGCCCGCCGGAAGCCCTGCTGGGACGCGGCCATCAGCGCCGGCAGCACGCCGCGGATCGGTCTGACCCGGCCGTCCAGGCCCAGCTCGCCGAGCAGCACCGTATCGGCGAGCTCCTGGCGGTCCCTGATCACCTCGGCCGCGGTCAGCACCGCAGCCACGATCG
The DNA here is from genome assembly GCF_016907535.1 of Microlunatus panaciterrae. Classification (NCBI taxonomy): domain Bacteria; kingdom Bacillati; phylum Actinomycetota; class Actinomycetes; order Propionibacteriales; family Propionibacteriaceae; genus Microlunatus; species Microlunatus panaciterrae. The sequence goes on along the minus strand of NZ_JAFBCF010000001.1, from coordinate 3,638,749 downwards.
CCAGGTCGTAATGCGACCCGGCCTTCGGCAGGGTGGCCGGTGAGAGGTTGATGGTCAGCAGCGACTGGGGCCAGCACTGACCCGAGTTCGCGACCGCCGCTTTGCACCGGTCACGTGCCTCGTAGAGCGACGTGTCCGGGAGGCCGACGAGCACCGTCCGGGGCAGTCCGGAGCCGATGTCGGCCTCGACCTGGACCGGACGCCCGTCGAGCCCGACCAGGGCCACCGACCAGGAGGACGCGAGCACCATCAGCCGATCGCCCGCACGTGGGTGATCACCGGTTCGGCGCCGGGAGACAGCACCACCCCCACAGCATCCAGCCTGATGTCATCGGCGTGAGTCCCTTCGGCCACCAGCCAGTGCGCCGCCAGCTGTCGGAGCCGGCGGAGCTTCTGGCCGGTGATCGCCTCCAGCGGCGAGCCGAACCCGAGCCCGCTGCGACACTTGACCTCGCAGAACACCAGCGTCCGTCGATCGCCGTCGTTCTCCAGTGCGACGATGTCCAGCTCGCCGAGCCGGCATCGCCAGTTGCGCGCCAGTATCTGCATCCCGGCCTCGGCCCGCAGATAGTCAGCTGCCAGGTCCTCCCCTCGAACCCCAACGTCACGCTTCGACGACGGCACCTGCCCTGCACCTTGGCTCAACCGCGACTCGGCCATCTCGCACCTCCCGCAGTAACACTGCGGATCGGCGGGCAAAAAGTGCAGCAGGCCGGGCGTCCTGTGGAAACCGGCGGTACGGGCCTGTGGATACCGGCCGGGTCAGGGCCGCCGGGTCACTCGCCGGAGACGCTCTTGGGCACCTGCAGCTCACTGTGCGCAATCTCCTCGATGGAGACGTCGCGGAAGGTGAGCACCTTGGCACTCTTGACGAACCGGGCCGGACGGTACATGTCCCACACCCACGCATCACCCATCGAGACCTCGTAGTAGACGTCACCGCCCTCGGTGCGCACCTTCAGATCCACCGCGTTGCACAGGTAGAAGCGCCGCTCGGTCTCCACCGCGTAGGTGAAGATGCCGACCACGTCCTTGTACTCGCGGTAGAGCTGGAGCTCAAGGTCGCTCTCGTACTGCTCAAGGTCTTCGGCGCTCATGACGAAGAAACTCTAGCCGCTCGGGCCACGTTCACGTAACGCATCCGGTGGGTGGCGCAGGGACCGTGACGGTCCAGCAACTGCTGGTGCTCGGGCGTGCAGTATCCCTTGTGGGTGGCGAAGTCATACTCCGGATAGGTCTCGTGCAGCTCGATCATGATCCGGTCCCGGGTCACCTTGGCGACCACAGACGCCGCCGCGACGCAGGCCGCCACCCGGTCGCCCTTCCAGACGGCCAGGCCGGGAACGCCCAGCCCGTCGACACTGAAGCCATCGGTGAGGACGTAGGTCGGGGCCAGATCCAGCCTGTGCAGGGCCCGACGCAGGGCGGAGATGTTCGCAACGTGCATTCCCAGCCGGTCGCATTCGCCAGGCTCGACGCTGACCACCGACCAGGCCAGTGCCTTGGCCATGATCTCGTCGTAGCAACGGTCCCGCTGAGCCGCGGACAGCAGCTTGGAGTCACGCAGCCCGCGGATCTCCTTGGACTTCGCATCGGACAGGATCACCGCAGCAGCGACCAACGGTCCTGCGCAGGCTCCCCTACCCGCTTCGTCAGCTCCCGCGACCGGCGCCAACCCGGCCCGCCGGAGGGCGCGCTCATAGCCGTACAGGCCGCTGTTGCGGCGGACGACGATGCTGGCGGAGGTGCTCATCAGCAGGTGACGCCCTTGGGCTTGATCACCGCTCGGGACGGGGCGGGCTTGCTCGGGGGCGGCACCTGGGCGAAGGTCTTGGGAGTGTCCAGAAAGTGGGCGTGCTCGAGCGGGGTGGCGACGGCGAAGGCACGGCCGACCACCAGGTCGATCGGGACGAACGCCACCATTCCCGCCGCCTGGTCCCGAGACAGGTCCGACAGGTGACAGCGCGAGTCCGCACTGGCGTCGCGATGGTCACCCATCACGAAGATCCGGCCTGCGGGCACGACCACCCTGAACCGGATGTCGGACGGGTCGACCCGGATGTTCTCCTCGGAGTACAGGTAGGACCGCTCGTCCAGCGGCTGATCGTTCACCGTGATCCTGCCCTTGCTGTCGCAGCAGACCACCGTGTCGCCCGGCATGCCGATCACCCGCTTGATCAGATGCTCGGTGCTGGTGTCCGGAAGCACTCCGACGAACTCGAAAAACTGCCCGATCGGGCTGCGTTCCTCGGGGGCGCTGTCGCCCATCCAGCCGCCGGGGTCGGCGAAGACGACGACGTCGCCACGGTGGAAGTCGGTGATCTTCTGTACGACCACCCGGTCACCGATCCGCAGGGTGTTCTCCATCGAGCCTGACGGGATGATGAACATCTGCCCGACGAACGCCCGGAGCAGGGAGGAGACGATGATCGCGCCGACCACGACGACGATGATCTCCTTCACGAACGAGCCGACCCGCTGACCGGCCGTCGACCCACTACCCGAGTCGGCTGTACCTCTCGCCCTGGCCATACGGCTCAACAGCTCGCTTCGGGCCCGGCATCGATCTGCGGCTGAGCGGGAGCGGGCTTCTTTCCGGGTGGCACAGTGTCGAATGTAGCCGGAATCCTCAAACGCGACGCCGAGCTCAGCGGCCAGACCACGGCAAAGCCCCGGCCGACCACCAGATCCAGCGAGACGAAGCCGTTCAGGCCCTTCGGACCACCGGACCGCTCATCGTTGAGGTGGCAGCGCGAGTCGCGGCTGTTGTTGCGATGGTCGCCCATGACGAACATCCGGTCGGCCGGGACGACGACGTCGAACGGGATCTCCGACGGGGCCACCTGGGTGCCGTCGGCCGCACGGTAGAGATAACCGCTCTCGTCCAGAGCCTGACCGTTGACCGTGATCCTGCCCTTGTCATCGCAGCAGATGACCTCGTCGCCGGGAAGCCCGATCACCCGCTTGATCAGGTGTTCGGTCCCGGTGTCCGGCAGCACGCCGACAAACTCCAGCGCTCGGCCGACGGGACCGCGCTCGGCCGGTGCGGGACCGCTCAGCCAGCCGCCCGGGTCAGCGAACACGACGACCTCGCCGCGCTTGACCGAGCTGATCTTCTCCACCGCCACCCGGTCGTTGATGAGCAGGGTGTTCTCCATCGAGCTGGAGGGGATCAGGAACATCTGGCCGACGAAGCCACGCAGCAGCGACGCCACGATGACGGCGCCGATCACGACGACCACCAGCTCCTTGGCGAAGGCCAGGACGTGCTGGCCGAAGGTCATCGACCGAGGCCCGGCGTCCTCATGCGCTTCGTGCCTCCCGAGCACCTCAGGCTCGAGGCCGGCGGGCTCGGGGCCCACCTCCTGCCGCGGCCGCAGCTCGTCGTCCGATTCGGACGAGACGCGCGACACGTCAGCCGACGACTGAGCGCTTCTCCTTGATCTTGGCGGCCTTGCCGCGCAGACCACGGAGGTAGTACAGCTTGGCCCGGCGGACGTCGCCCTGCCGGTCGACCTCGATCTTGTCGATGATCGGGCTGTGCAGCGGGAAGGTGCGCTCGACGCCAACGCCGAAGCTCACCTTGCGGACGGTGAACGTCTCCCGCAGGCCACCACCGACGCGGGAGATCACGACACCGGCGAAGACCTGCACCCGGGAGCGGTTGCCCTCGACGACCTTGACGTGCACCTTGACGGAGTCGCCAGGACGGAAGACCGGGATATCGGTCCGCAACGAAGCCGAGTCGAGCTCGTTGATCAGCTTGCTCATGATGCAATCCTCGCCAGTGCCACAGGTCACCACGGTGGTGTGTTTCGATGGGATGTGCCTGGGCCTTGGACAGTCCCCCTGTGGCAGGAGCCGAGACCAGCAAGCAACAGCGCACCAGTTTGCCACATCGGTGCTGCCGGGACGAAATCGGCGACCTGCGCCGTTCGGCTGGCTGACGCTCGTCGGCCGGCACGACTCGGAGCGTGGCTGCCAGGCCGTCGACCGCCTCAGTCTAGGGCGCCCCCAGCTCAAGCTGCCCGGTCAGCCCGATGTCTTCGAGGAAGGGCTGGTCGTGGCTGGCGACGAGCAGCGCCCCGCGGTAGGCGCAGAGCGCGGCGGTCAGCTGCCGGACGCTGTCCAGATCCAGGTTGTTGGTCGGCTCGTCCAGGATCAACAGCTGCGGCGGCGGCTCGCTCAGCAGCAACGCGGCCAGGCTGGCTCGGAAACGTTCGCCGCCGGACAGGCTCCCGGCCGGCCGGGCGATCATGTCGGCGTCCAGCAGGAACCGGGCCAGTTGGGCCCGCAGAGTGTTGTCATCCGCACCCGGCGCCAGCTTCGACACCCCCGCGAGCACGGTCAGGTCGTCGTCGAGCACCTGCAGCCGTTGCGGCAGCAGCCGGTGCGGCACCCGCAGGTCGACGGAGCCGGAGCGAGGCTGAATCGCCCCACGCACGGTGTCGATCAACGTCGTCTTGCCGGCACCGTTGGGACCGAGCAGGCCGATCCGTTCCGGCCCACGAAGGTGCGCCGACACCCGCACCCCGTGGCGCAGCACCACATCGTCCAAGATCAGCACATCCCGACCCGGTGGCACCAGGGTCGAGTCCAGCTCGATCCTGATCACGTCGTCGTCGCGGACCCGCTCCTCGGCGGCCTCCAGCCGCTGCCGCGCCTCGGCCAGGTCGGCCTCGTGCCCGCCCCGCAGCTTCGCGGCCGAACCCTCGGCCTGGTTGCGCTTGGCGTTGGCCACGATCTTGGGCAGGTTGTCGGACTGGCTCCGGGCAAACCGTTGCCGCCGGTCCAGCTTGGTCTGCGCCTCGATCAGGTCACGTCGCTGCCGGCGCACCTCGGCCTCAGCGCTGCGTACGCCCCTGGCGGCAGCCTCCTGTTCGATCGCGAGCGCCTCCGTATAGGCGCTGAAGTTGCCGCCGAAGAAGCGCAGGGACCCCTCGCGCAGCTCGGCGATGGAGTCGACCAGCTCCAGCAGGGCACGGTCGTGACTGACCATGATCGCTGTCCCCCGCCAGGACGCCACCGCCTCAAAGAGCCGCTCACGGGCAGCGACATCGAGGTTGTTGGTCGGCTCGTCCATGATCAACAAGTCCGGCCCGGCGACGAACAGGCCGGCCAGTGCGATCAGGACCGCCTCACCGCCGGAGAGGGTACCGATGGTCCGGTCAAGATCGACATCGGCGAAACCGAAACGGGTCAGCACCGCCGCCGAGCGCGCCTCGACGTCCCACTCGTCGCCGACGGTTTCGAAGTCAGCAGGCTCACCGGCCCCGGCGTCGATACGGCGGAGGGCGGCAACGACCTCGCCGATGCCGAGGACGTCGGCGACTGTCAGCTCTTCGGCCAGCACCAGGTTCTGCGGCAGGTAGCCGATGCTGGTCGGCACGGAGAGCCGACCAGAGGTGGGCGACAGCTCGCCGGCGAAGATCTTCAGCAGGGTGGACTTGCCGACGCCGTTGCGCCCGACCAGCCCGGTGAGACCAGCCGGAAAGACCGCATCGAGCTGGGTGAAGACGGTCTCGCCGGAGGGCCAGCCGAAGGTGAGGTCATGACAGACTAGCGAAGGGTGCATCTGTGCTCCTGAAGTCGAAAAGGGTGCAGCGCCGTGACAATGGGTCACGGGCTGGCGGGTGGAGGTTTCGACCTCAGAGCGACACGGGCTGTCCTTCGATCGGCGACAGGGACCCGTAAAGGCTAAGACAGCCGCCCGACGCCCGCAACACAGTTTCTGCTGCGGCTCGGAAGGCGCCACAGGCCACCGACGGCGTCGCAGCTAGCGGAGATCCCAGAGCCGCAGCAGCTCGGCTTCCCGCTCGGGGCTGAGCCCGGCCCGCCGTCGCCGGCCGAGTCCTCGCCGCCGCTCGTCGTCCAGTGTCTCGGCGATCAGCTGGTCGACCGGTGCCAGCCGTAGTCCTGCCTGCTTCGCCGCCGCATTCGACCTGGCGCCGAACCCCTGATAGCCGGAGGGCAGCCAGAGCGGCAGCGACTCCGGTCCCGACCAGTAGCCCACCTGCTGCTCGACCAGCCAGTCGTGATCGACTCGGACCTGGTCGCCACGATGGTCAGCCACCCGTTGCACCCGGTCGAGCAGCTCGGGCAGCGGGAGTGGTTCACCGACAGCGTTGAAGATCCCGGTCGTGCCGTTCGCGGCCGCATCGACGACCCACCGCGCCAGGTCGTGCACACCGATCACCTGGGTGTGCCGACCGTCGTTCGGCACCAGCACCCGTTCATCCGGTTGCCGGGCGAACCTTGCCGGCCAGTAGCCGAACCGGTCGCTGCCGTCGCCGGCACCCGCAATCAGCCCCGGTCGGCTGATCTGCAGCCGGTCACCGACCGCCGCCAGCGTGGCCTGTTCACAGGCCACCTTCGCCTCGCCGTACCTCTCGGCCGACACCGGGCCGTCGCCCACCTCCGCAGCCAGCAACGGCGCCGACTCGTCCGCCCCCGGGACGTCGTTGTCGGCGTACACCGAACAGGTCGACACGTAGGTCCAGTGCCCCGTCCGCTGGGCCAGGGCGGCCAGCGCCTGCCGGACCTGTCGGGGCTGCCAGGAGACCTCCACGACGGCGTCCCAGTCACCGGCCGGATAGGCCTCGGCGCCGCTGTCACGGTCGGCCCGGATCCACCGTGCGCCAACGGGCGGCTCGGCTGTGGTCCCGCGAGCCAGGCAGCTGACGTCGATACCACGACTGAGAGCCTCACGCGCGACGGCCGCGGACAGGAAGGCGGTTCCGCCAAGGATGAGTAGGCGCATGTCCCGATCCTGGCAGATCGAGCTCCGACGCTGCCGCCGTCCGGCCATCACACCGGCCGTCGCGATGAAAGAGTGGGCGGTGACGTCCTTGCCCGCGACACCCCCGCCCGCACATCCGGTGGTCGAAGCATGCAACCTGGCCCTGCCCGGCAGCGTAGAGACAGCAGTAATGAGATGGAGGACTGGTGGACGAACAAGCGTTCGACGTGTTCTACACCCAGTCCTTCGGACGACTGGTCGGCCAGATCTACGCCATCTGTGGCAACCTGACCGAGGCCCAGGACTGCGTCCAGGAAGCGTTCGTACGAGCGTGGGACAAACGCAGGACGCTGGACACCGACCAGTCGCCGGAGGCCTGGGTCAGGACTGTTGCGTACCGGCTGGCGGTCAGCCGGTGGCGCAGGGCCCGACGCGCCTTCCTGCCACCGGACCGGGCCCACGAGCCGGCGCCGCCGCCGCAGCCCGACGTCACCCGCGTCGCCCTCAACGACGCACTGCAGACACTTCCCCACGACCAACGGCGAGCCATCGTCCTGCACCACCTGTGCGACCTGTCGGTCGCCGACGTGGCGCACGAGGTCGGAGCGCCGGTCGGCACGGTCAAGGCTCGACTGTCGCGCGGCCGCGCCGCACTGGCCCGGCTGCTCGCCGACGAGGTACCTCAGGAGTTGCGCCATGGCTGAGAACAACCACTTCCCCGGGCTGGAGGAGTTGGCTCACGAGGGTGAGCGCTACGCCACTCCATTGCCCGCCGAGCGGGTCCGCGAGCTCGGCACCCGCCGTCGCCGGCGCCGGCACGCCGTCGCCCTGGCTGCGGCACTGGCCGCTGTCATCCTCACCGGTGGCGCTGTGGTCACCGGGAACGGCCTCTTCACGACGCTGCCGCCGCCGGTGGCGCACACGCCGAAGCCCCAGCGCACCGCTGCGCCGGTGCCGCTGGTGTCAGCCACCAACCTGCCGACCGAGGCCGACCTCGAATGGCATCAGCCCGGCGACTTCAAGGTCTCCGAGACCTACTCGGGCGCCGGTCAGGATGTGGCGAGCAGCTGCTTCCTGGCCAACCCCGAGTCGTTCGGACCGGTGGCCATCTTCCGCCGCGACTATGTCCTGTCCGGCAGCACCAAGGGCAACTTCGCCAGCGCCGTCACCATGCAGTTCGACACGGCTGCCCAGGCTGAGGCAGTCGTCAAGACGATGACCGGCTGGGCCGATGACTGCGCTCGGACGCTCACCCGGCAAGGTCATCACAAGGCCGGCCATGGTGACTGGTATGACGTGGACGCGGGCGCCGGTCAGGCGAAGTTCATCGAGGTGTACGCCGACGTGCTCGGCGCCCCCGGCTCGAGCCCGCTGAGCTTCGACTACTACGGGCTGGTCCGGGTGGACGAGCGGGTCACGTTCGTCTCCATGCTGACGAGCGGCCAGGACTCCCACTGGTCCTACGACAAGGGCTCAGCCAAGCTCCCACTGCAGCCGATGTTCCGGTCGCTGCCCAAGGTGGCAGAGCGCCTGGCGGGCACCCGGGCCACGGATCGGCCGTCCCCGAAGACCCGTACGCTCAGCAGTCGAAATCTCATCCCGGCGGCCGACCTTCCGCCGCGGCCGGCCTATCGGATCGCCTCGTCCCGCCAGATGCCGGCCGGTGTCGGCCGTAGCCTGGATCAGCTGTCGGTCTGCCAGCGGGCCGGGCTGGAGGTGCTGGGCGCGAGCAGCCGGCTTGGGCGCAACTACCGTGAGGTGCCCCCCACCAAGCCCGCCGCCGACTACCCCCTCAGGGACCTGCCGAACATCTACACCCTCGTATTGCAGTTCCCTGACGAGGCAACGGCGCGGAAGGCCTTCCGCACCTACACCGGCTGGGTCGACAGCTGTCCCGGCGCGCTGGCCCAGGCCGGCTTCCAGGTCCGCGAGACCCAGAACGGCAAGCCCAGCAGGCCCGAGTGGTATCCGGTCACGGTGGAGAACGGCAGCGCGAAGTTCACCGAGATCGTCTACAAGCGGCCGGCCGAGACCACCCGGGACGCGGGCTACTTCGAGGGCATCGGGATGACCGTGGTCGGTGACCGGATGATGATCGGCGTGTACCTCTGGTACGGCACCGAGCACTACTGGGCGGTCGACCCGACCAACGATCCCTCAGGTGGCGGGCCGCATCCGCTGGCCCGGATCCTGCCGTTGGCCGCAACCGCCCTCGGTCGTGGCTAGGCCTGGTTGCGGGAGAGGGCGCCCAGCAGGTCCCGGTTCATCCTCGAGATCGTCTCGAGCGGGATCCCCTTCGGGCAGACTGCGGTGCACTCGCCGATGTTGGTGCAGCTGCCGAACCCCTCCTCCTCGTGCTGGGCCACCATGCCCAGCACCCGGGAGTCGCGCTCCGGCTGACCCTGCGGCAGCAGCCCGAGGTGGGTGATCTTGGCGGCTGTGAAGAGGGTCGCCGAGCCGTTCGGGCAGGCGGCCACGCAGGCCCCGCAGCCGATGCAGGTGGCGGCGTCGAAGGCATGGTCGGCGTCGCGCTTGGGCACCGGCGTCGCGTGCGCGTCGGGTGCCGAGCCGGTCGGTACGCTGATGAACCCGCCTGCCTGGATGATCCGGTCGAAGGCGCTCCGGTCCACCACCAGGTCCTTGATCACCGGGAACGGCTCCGCCCGCCACGGCTCTACGTCGATGACCGCCCCGTCGGCGAACGACCGCATATGGAGCTGGCAGGTCGTGGTCTGCTGCGGCCCGTGGGCGATGCCGTTGATCACCACACCGCACATCCCACAGATGCCCTCCCGGCAGTCATGATCGAAAGCGATCGGGTCGTCGCCCTCCAGCGTGAGTCGCTCGTTGAGGACGTCCAGCATCTCCAGGAAGGACATGTGCTCGGAGACGTCTTCGACCCGGTAGGTGACCATGCGGCCCTCGGCCGCAGCGTTGGGTTGACGCCATACGCGCAGGGTGATGTTCACTTGTAGCTCCGTTGTTTCATCTCGACGTACTCGTACTCCAACGCTTCCTTGTGCAGGACGGGCTGACCGCCGTTGCCGAACTCCCAGGCCGAGACGTAGGCGAACTCGTCGTCATGCCGCAGCGCCTCACCGTCCTCGGTCTGTGACTCCGACCGGAAGTGACCGCCGCACGACTCCCGGCGGACCAGGGCATCCACGCACATCAGCTCGGCCAGCTCGAAGAAGTCGGCCACCCGGCCGGCCCGTTCGAGGGTCTGGTTGAGCTCCTCGTTGGTGCCGAGCACCTTGACGTCGACCCAGAACTCGTCCCTGAGCTCGCGGATCCGGGAGATGGCCTTGCGCAGGCCCTCCTCGTTGCGCTCCATCCCGCAGTACTCCCACATGATGTGGCCGAGCTCCTTGTGGAAGCTGTCCACTGTCCGGGTGCCGTTGATGGAGAGGAACTTCTGGATCCGCTCGTTGACCGACTGGACCGCCTCGAGGGCGGCCGGGTGCGCAGCGTCGACCGGCTCGAACGGCCCGGCGGCCAGGTAGTCGTTGATCGTGTTCGGCAGCACGAAGTAGCCGTCCGCGAGACCCTGCATCAGAGCGCTTGCTCCGAGCCGGTTGGCTCCGTGGTCGGAGAAGTTGGCCTCTCCGGCCACAAACAGCCCGGGCAGGTTGGACTGCAGGTCATAGTCGACCCACAGACCGCCCATCGTGTAGTGCACTGCCGGGTAGATCCGCATCGGCGTCTCGTAAGGGTTCTCGCCGGTGATCTGGGCGTACATGTCGAACAGGTTGCCGTACTTGGCCTCGACTGCCTTCCGGCCCAACCGTTGGATGGCATCGGCGAAGTCCAGGTAGACACCCAGGCCACCGGGGCCGACCCCCCGACCCTCGTCGCAGACATACTTCGCGGCGCGGGACGCGATGTCCCGCGGCACCAGGTTGCCGAACGAAGGGTAGATCCGCTCCAGGTAGTAATCCCGGTCGGCTTCGGGGATCTCGCGCGGGTCGCGCTTGTCCTCGCCGCTCTTGGGGACCCAGATCCGGCCATCGTTGCGGAGCGACTCGCTCATCAGGGTCAGCTTGGACTGATACGCACCACTGACCGGGATGCAGGTCGGGTGGATCTGGGTGTAGCAGGGATTGGCGAACAGGGCGCCCTTGCGGTGCGCCCGCCAGGTGGCGGTGACGTTGCAACCCATGGCGTTCGTGGACAGGAAGAACACGTTGCCGTAACCGCCGGAGGCCAGCACCACAGCATCGGCGAAGTGCGTCTCGATCTCACCGGTGACCATGTCGCGGGCCACGATGCCGCGGGCCTTGCCATCGACGACGATCAACTCCAACATCTCGTGCCGGGTGTGCATCTCAACCGTCTTCGCGGCCACCTGACGTTCCAGAGCCTGGTAGGCACCGATCAGCAGCTGCTGGCCCGTCTGCCCACGGGCATAGAAGGTCCGCGAGACCTGGACCCCGCCGAAGGAGCGGTTGTCCAGCAGGCCGCCGTACTCGCGGGCGAACGGCACCCCCTGAGCCACGCACTGGTCGATGATCTCCACACTGACCTGCGCCAGCCGGTAGACGTTGGACTCGCGGGAGCGGAAGTCGCCACCCTTGACCGTGTCATAGAAGAGCCGGTAGATGGAGTCGCCGTCGTTACGGTAGTTCTTAGCCGCGTTGATGCCGCCTTGGGCGGCGATCGAGTGCGCGCGCCGCGGGCTGTCCTGGTAGCAGAAGCTCTTCACCCGGTACCCCGCCTCGCCCAGAGTGGCAGCCGCCGAGGCACCTGCCAGCCCGGTTCCGACGATGATCACCGACAGCTTGCGCCGGTTGGCCGGGTTCACCAGCTTGGCGGTGAACCGGCGCAGGTCCCAGCGCTCGTTGATCGGGCCGCCGGGCGCCTTGTCATCCTTGATCGGAGCACCCTCGGTGTAGAGCGTGTCCGCGTCGACGGACTTCAGGGTGTCGACAGCGGCTGCTGTCGTGTGTTCGGTCATCTATCTCACCAATCCAAAGAGGACGAAGTACGGCGGGAGCAGGAACCCGACCGTGATCACCACTGCGACGAGCCAGGCGAGCCCGTTGAGGACGGACCGGGTCTTGGCGCTCCGGTTGGCGCCCAAGGTGGCGAAGGCACTCCAGAAACCGTGACGCAGGTGCAGGCCCACCGCGAGCATGGCGATGGTGTACGACAGCACCACCCACCAGATGGAGAATCCGTTGACGACCCGCTGGTACGGCGAGGCCGAGGCACCTCCAGGCGCGATCACGTTCGCCGTCAGGTGCAGCAGGTGGTAGATCACGAAGAGCAGGATGATCACTCCTCCCCAGCGCATCGTGAACGACGAGTAGGAGCGCTGGACCCCGCGACGTGCCCGACTGCTCTGGTAACGGCTGACGCCTCCGCGAGCCCTGTTGTTTCGCCGCCACAAGGTGATCGCCGCATAGAAGTGGATCAGCACACTGGCCAGCAGGACCACCCGGATGATCCACAGCAGGCCGGAGTGCGGCAGCAGCGGATAGAGGATCACACGCAGATGGTGGGAGTAGCCGTCGAACGCCTCCCGACCGGCGAACAGCTTGAGGTTGCCGTACATGTGCAGGATGAGATACCCGACCATGATCAAGCCGCTGATGGCCATCAGGCTCTTCAGCACCACAGTCGACCTGACAGCCCGCTGTTGCGGGGTCAAAGAAGTTGTCGCCACGTGGTCAACACTAGAACGCAGCCGGGCAAACCGCTAAGTTAGGCAAGCCTGGCGTGGCGTACGTCTCATCCTGCGTCGGACCCGCAATCGCGTCGCTCCGGGAGCGTCGTAGCGCAGCCTTCTCCTTCACCACCGGCTGGCCTAGATTGAAGGCATGAACCAGGACCGCTTCTCCGGTGACCCCGACGACTCCGACGAGGATTGGGAGCCGGAGTTCTCGGCTCGGAGCGCGGCCGCGGTGCGTCTCGCCGCACAGGACGTCATCGAGGCCTTCAAGCATCATGTCGACGTCGTCTGCGCCGCCACCAGCCCCGCGGCCGAGGACAGTATCGACACGTCGGCCGAGGTGCTGCGTGAGGCTCTGCACCGCTTCACGGAACGGCAGTCTGACCACTGCGGCGAGTGGACGCCGTTCTACGACGCGTTCGAACCCGAGGACGACGAGGAGGACGAGCTGGACGACCTATTGGAACAGCTCATCGACGGCGACGACGGCCTCGGGCCCGTAACGGGCATCAGTCGGCTGGCCCGCTGGGACTTCGAAGTCGTCGACGAGGACGCCGTGATCGCGGCCGGCAAGGCGGCGTGGCGGGAGGAGTACCCCGACACCACCGAAGACGACCTGGCCAGTCACAACCACAATGTCGGCCTGGCCATCTACAACATCACCCACGTACGCGGCCAGGAGGCCCTGCTGGAGACCGAGGGCCTGGAGCCGACCTGGGGCTACATCGCGACCTACCAGCAACAGGAGCTGGGTCCGCTGGAGACCGATGACGGCTCAGACGAGGTGTTCGCGATGGAGCGCCCACCGCTGTTCTCCGAGGAGTATGTCTTCAGCGAAGATGAGCCTTCCTGAGGTCTTGTATTCGAACGCATGTTCGATTAACATGGATCCATGGAACTGCTGGATCAGCTGGACAGGGTACTGGCTGACCTGATCGCGCTCGCGGAGAGCGGAGGGCTTCAGAACCTCAACGACGAGTCCCTGGCCGAGTTCGGGCAGGACTTCGAACGAGTCAGAAATCGGCTGGCTCTCGTGGATCATCAACTGATCGCCGAGTGTGACCAGCGTGGCCTTGGGCGACGGTGGCTTCAGCGCGATACGGCGGGACTGCTCAGCCAACTGCTGAGCGTGTCTTCGGGCGAGGCCCGGAACCGGGTCAGGGCAGCCGAGGCGTTGCGCCCTCGGTCGACGCTGCAGGGCGATCCGTTGCCGCCGAACCGGCCGGTGTTGTCAGACCTGCTCCGCAGCGGACGACTCAACCCGGAGCAGCGCACTACCGCGATCGACACCCTGGAGCTGCTCGAACGTGCCGGTCTCGACCCGACCGAGGTGTCGGCTGCAGAGCAGACGCTGACGGACCTCAGCGGACAGCTCGTACCGAAGGACTTCCGCAAGGCGGCCAGCAAGCTGGTGGAAGTGCTGCTACCCGATGGCCGGCTGGACGACATCGCGCACAGCAACCTGCGCGACTTCTGGCTGCGACCGAACCGCGATGGCTCCTTCACCCCCGGCGGGAGGGTGACTCCCGGACTCGGCGCCAAGCTGTTCGCGGTCCTTTCGCCGTTGGCAGCGCCCAGACCCACCGACGCCGACGGTCCGGACCCACGGAGCGCCGGTCAGCGACTCCACGACGCGTTGGAGGATGTCGCCTCCCGACTGCTGCGTGCGGGCGGACTGCCGGACTCGGGCGGAACGCCGGCCACGGTAGTCGTCATGATCGACGTGGAGAAGCTGTTGGCGCGGTGCGGCCATGGTGAGACCTCTGACGGCACCCTGCTGCCGGTGAGTGAGGTCCTCAAGCTGGCCAACGAGGCCGAGATCATTCCCGCCGCCTTCACCCGGAGCGGCCTGCCGCTCGACCTTGGCCGTGACCGTCGGATCGCCAACAAGAACCAGACGCTGGCCCTGATGGCTCGCGATGGCGGCTGCTCATTTCCCGGCTGCAGCGCCCCACCGGAGTGGTGTGAACGGCACCATGTGCGTTCCTGGCTCGACGGTGGCCGCACGGAGGTCAACAATCTGACGCTCCTCTGCGGCTACCACCACCGGGAGTTCGCCGACCGCGGCTGGAGCTGCGTCATGATCAACAAGCTCCCCGCCTGGGTACCCCCGCGATGGCGCGACCCCGCCCAACGCCCCCTCGTCCACCATCGAATCCGACAGCGATTCGGCCTCGCCGCCTGACCGTCTGACCTCGCCCCTCAACCTGTCGCCGCGCCCTGAGCCTGTCGCCGCGCCCCGAGCCTGTTTATATGCGCCCTGAGCCTGTCGAAGGGCGTGCCCTGAGCCCGTTTACGCGCCCTGAGCCTGTCGAAGGGCCTAGCACCACCGCCCGCTGAGCCCGTTTACGCGCCCTGAGTCCGTCGAAGGGCCCCACACCACCGCCCGCTGACCCTGTTTACGCGCCCTGAGCCTGTCGAAGGGCGGACCTGAGCTCGAAGGGCACTGCACCAGGTCTTCGACGAGCTCAGACCACGTAGTCCGCAGGGAGTCGGGGGTCTTCGACGAGCTCAGACCACGTAGTCCGCAGGGGGTCGGGGGTCTTCGACCAGCTCAGACCACGTGGTCCGCAGGGGGTCGGGGGTCTTCGACAAGCTCAGACCACGTAGTCCGCAGGGGGTCGGGGGTCTTCGACAAGCTCAGACCGCAGGGTCGGGGGGCGCGATCCGCATGCTTTGACAGGTAGCCGGCGCGAGCCGTTGGATCTCGGCCCGGAGTCGTTCGCCGATCCCACGGTTCCGCAGGTCGGGCACCACCATCGGCCTGCCGACGCTCCAGACCTCGCCATCGACGACCTCACCTCGCGCTGAGCCCACCAGCCGGCCGTTCTGGCGGGCCACCAGCACGGTGGCGCCCTGCAGCGAGGCCAGCACGTCATCCAGCGTCACGGACGACGTATCAGCGGCGCCGGCGGCCAGCTGCAGGGTCAGCAACTCCCCTGCATCCGACGAGGTGGCCTCGCCGACGATGATCTCGCGCAACTCAGCCGGCAGCAGGTCGGGTCGGCGTGCCCGGGTCTTCTCCACCGCCTGTTCGCGCCGCCAGCGAGCGATCTCGCCGTGATGGCCTGAGAACAGGATGTCCGGCACCTGCAGGCCTCTCCAGCTGGGTGGCTTGGTATACACCGGATACTCCAGCAGGCCGTCGTGGCCGGCGGAGTGGGACTCCTCGGCCAGTGACTCCGGATTGCCGATAACGCCGGGAATGAGTCGGACGAACGCCTCGGTGATCACCAGTGCAGCAGCCTCGCCCCCGTTGAGCACGTAGTCGCCGATGCTGATCTCGTCGACGCGCATCCGAGCGCGGGCATGCTCGACCACGCGTGCGTCGATGCCCTCATAGCGCCCGCAGGCGATGACCAGGTGCCTCTCCAGGGCGAGCTCGCCGGCGAGCGCCTGGGTGAACGGTCGACCCGACGGTGTCATCACCAGCAGCCTGGGCGCGCCGACCAGAGCCCTGTCGTCCTGAGACCGGTCATCGGGGGCCTGATTCCCTTGAAGTTCGTCGTCCCGCCCCAGCTGGGCTGGGACCGGCGCGTCTGGGACCGGCGCGTCAGGGACCGGCGCGTCTGGGACCAGCTCGTCCAGAGCCTCTCCCCACGGCTCCGGCTTCATCACCATCCCGGCGCCGCCACCGTAAGGCGTGTCATCGACGGTCCGATGCCGGTCGTGGGTCCACCGCCTGAGGTCGTGCACCCGCAGGTCGACCAGCCCGGACTCGATCGCCTTACCCGGCAGCGACAGCGACAGCGGGGCCAGGTAGTCGGGGAAGATCGAGACGATGTCCAGCCGCACTAGTGGTCCGTCCCGGCGTCGTTCGCGACCTGGTCATCCTCGTCGGCCAACAGGCCCGGGACCTCGGCCAGCCGGAGGAGGCCAGCCGCCAGGTCAACCTCGGGCACCAGGGTGGCCACGAACGGCACCAGCCGGGCCGAGCCGGCCGTACTGATCTCCAGCAGGTCCTGGGCCGGCAGATGGACCACCTGCAGCACCTTGCCGACCTCACGACCGGCCGCGTCCAGGACGCGCAGTCCCACCAGCTGCCGGTCGTAGTACTCCCCGTCATCCTCCGGCGTCTCGTCCTGGGGCACCCGGGCCACCAGAAGCAGGCCACGCGCGCCCTCGACGGCCGTGCGGTCAGTGAGCTCGGCGAACGTCAGCAGCAGCCGACCGTTGTGCATCCGTCGGGCGGCGACGGTGAGCGTACGGTCCTCGTCTTGCACCGACAACACCTGGCCGACAGCGAACCGCCGCTCGGGCTCGTCGGTGCGCAGCTCGATGGCGACCTCACCCCGAAGGCCGTGCGGCCGGCCGATGACGCCGACGATCACCTCGACTGTGCTGGTCATGCTTCCTCTCGTGTCGACCCGGAAATGCCGGACGCCCCGGTCCGATCCCGAGGGATCAGCCAGGGCGCCGGTGCGTTCAGCTGCGCAAGGTTAGGGATCAGCGCCGCCCGCGGCTTTGGCCACCGGATCGAGGACGCTTGTCGACATCGACGAAGTCGACACGCACCTGCTCCCGACCCGCCAGTGCGGCGACGACGGTGCGCAGAGCCGTCGCCGTGCGACCAGAGCGTCCGATCACCTTGCCGATGTCACTCGGGTCAACGCGAACCTCGAGCATCCGACCGCGACGCAGATCCTTGTCCTCGACCCGGACCTCGTCCGGGTTGGACACGATGCCACGGACCAGATGCTCGAGCGCCTCGGCCAGCACGATCAGCCTTCGGCGCCGGTCGACCCAGCCTCGTCAGACGCGGCCACGTCGGACTGGTCGGACGAAGTCTCGTCCTTGTCGCTCTTCTTCGACCGCGAGATGGCGGCGCTGGTCGGCTCGTCCTTGGAGTCGGCCAGAGCGGCGTTGAAGGCCTCGGTCTTGTTCTTCTTCTCCGGCTGCGGGTCGACGCCAGACGGGCTGGTGTCGCCGGTGAACTTCTGCCAGTCACCGGAGCGCTTGAAGATGGCGATGACAGCCTCCGTCGGCTGGGCGCCGACAGACAGCCAGTGCTGCGCCCGCTCCGAGTCGACCCGGATGACCGACGGGTCGTTCTTGGGGTGGTAGAGACCGATCTCCTCGATGGCACGACCGTCGCGCTTGGTGCGCGAGTCGGCGACCACGATGCGGTAGTGGGGCGAGCGGATCTTGCCCAGTCGCTTCAGACGAATCTTGACAGCCACGTGTGTGGATACTCCTGTATGGGTGTGCCTGGGTCCTGGCCCAGACTGTACGGGTGAACTCGTCATCTGGCGTGGGGCACCAGGAACTCGTTCGGATGGATCTGCATGCCCGGCGATGAGAGGGCACCATGACATACAGACGCAGCGTGCATTCTGCCAGACAGGATGGCCTCGATGCGAACCGAACCACCCGCGGTCCCCGTGGGGTCAGGACCGGCCACCCTTCCCGTTTGTGCGTCAGCCCACCGCTGGACTAGATAACGATCTAGGATGACACCCTCGAACAGTGGCCATGTCGTTGACAAAAGTCTGATCTTTGATGAATGATCCAGTCAGGCTTCCGCCTACAGACCTGTCCCGACCCACATCGAAGTGGAGATTCGCCGCTATGTCATCAGATGTATTGCCTGGATCATCATCGAATGTTTCGCGCAGAGCGTTCTTCAAAGCAGCCGGCCTAGGGCTGGGAACGGTTGCCTTCCCCTCCCTCCTGACCGCCTGCACAGGCGAGAAGACCAGCAGCGGTGACAAGCCCAAGGGCCTCGAGAACGTCAAGAAGGTCGAGTTGGGCGAGGCGACGCCGGGGGTTCTCTACCCCGAGGGCTACGTCGGGCCCCGCGCGACCCAGAAGAAGCCGTTCCATGACGGGTCCAAGACCTTCAAGGTCGTCGTGCAGCAGAACGCGCAGGTCGTCGGCGACTGGAACAAGAACGGCTTCACCAAGTGGATGGAGGAGCGGACCGGTCTCAAGGTCGAGTTCCAGGCCATCCTCACCACCGGTTCCGATGGCTCGATCGACCTGACCAAGGTCAACGCCATGATCGCCTCCGGCGAGCTGCCGGACGCCTTCCTCGGCATTCCGTTCAGCAATGACCAGATCTCGCTGTACGGCCAGCAGGGCATCTTCGTCGCCCTGGACGACTACATCGAGACCTATGCCCCCGAGATGCGGCGGGCGCGGACGGACTACCCCGGCTTCAAGACGCTCACCGCGGCCACCGACGGCAAGACCTACCAGTTCTCCGGCATCAACGACTGCTTCCACTGCCGGATCAGCCCTGGACGTGCCTGGATCAACAAGAAGTACCTGGACAAGGTCGGCGCCAAGATGCCAGAGACCACCGATGACCTGCGTCAGGTGCTGAAGCTGTTCAAGGACAAGGACCCGACCGGCAAGGGCAACATCATCCCGTTCGGCGCCAACGTGAACAACCAGGTCGACCGCTACATCATGAACGCCTTCCTCTACAACCCGGGCGGCGACGCCAATGGTGGCTGGATGCAGCTCAAGGACGGTAAGGTCGACTTCGTGGCCAACAAGCCCGAGTGGCGCGAGGGTCTGAAGTTCCTGCGGACGTTGTACGACGACGGCACGCTGACGCGGGACGCCTTCACCATGCCGGACGAGGCCTTCCTCAAGGCGGGCAACCAGGGGCGGCTGGGCTTTGTCCGGGCCTACTACTGGGGCAGCTTCATCGACATCACCTTCAACGGCAACGACCCGTGGCGCGACTACATCGCAGTGCCGCCGTTGAAGGGTCCGAACGGCGTGCAGTACGCCGGCTGGGACCACTACGGCTACCAGTCCCAGTCGCTGCTCATCACCAGCGCCTGCAAGAACCCGGAGCTGCTGGTGCAGTGGGGCGACTACCAGATGGAGCTCGAGGCCATCATGGGCGCCTACGGCGGCACCAAGGACAAGAACTGGGAGTGGGCGCAGCAGGGCGACAAGGGCATCAACGGCAAGCAGGCCGTCTTCCGGCTCACCAAGTTCCCGGCTCCCGAGGGCCAGGGCTGGGACCAGTACTCGATCATGTACCGCTCGAACGACTTCCGGCTCGGCCAGTACATCGACCCGAAGAAGCCGGACTTCGAGAAGGACCTCTACGAGGCGTCGGTCGGCTACAAGCCGTTCGCCGAGCCCGAGGACATGCAGGTCCCGCCGTTGCTGTTCGACGAGTCCGCAGCGGCCCAGAAGGCCGATACCGCGGCCGCCATCCAGACCCACGTCAAGCAGAGCCTGGCCAAGTTCTCGGTCGGCGAGCTGGACATCAACGATGACAAGGCCTGGAGCGACTACACCAAGAAGTTCGACGCGATCGGCCTGAAGGCCTACCTCGACATCTACCAGCAGGCCTACGACAAGCGGCCCAAGTGATGGCAGTGACCACGGCTGAGGCCACCACACCCCGGAAGGCTCGGCGGATCGCCGAGCCCCGGGGTGACCGGGCCTTCAACATCATCAACTACACCGTGCTGGCGGTGTTCACGCTGTCGGTGCTGTATCCACTCATCTATGTGATCAGCTCCTCGTTCAGCAGTGCGGCGGCGATCAACTCGGGTGCGGTCAAGTTTCTTCCGGTCGGGTTCAACGTCGACGCCTACCAGACGATCCTCGAGTCCCCGCGGCTGGTGACCGGCTTCATGAACTCGGCAATCTATGCCGTGGCCGGCGGTCTGCTCGGTACCGCGTTGACCGTGCTGGCCGGCTACCCGCTCTCCCGTGACGACCTGCCCTTCCGCCGAGTCCTGACCTTCTTCTTCCTCATCCCCACTCTGCTCTCGGCCGGCATCATCCCGACCTACATCGTGGTCCGCCAGCTGGGTCTGCTCGACACCCGCTGGGCGATCATCCTGCCGGGCTGCATGAGCGTCTTCAACATGATCATCACCCGGACCTTCTACAAGATCACCGTCCCCAGCGAGATGCTCGAGGCGGCCAAGGTCGACGGTGCCAGCGACTTCCGGTTCTTCTTCCGGATCGCGCTGCCGCTGAGCAAGCCGATCATCGCGGTGAACCTCCTGTTCTACGGGATCGCGCAGTGGAACGGCTGGTTCTCGGCGTTCATCTACCTGACCAACGCCGATCTCTACCCGCTACAGCTGGTGCTGCGGGAGATCCTCGCCCAGAGTGCTGTTAACCCGGCGCAGATCGGTGGCCCGGACGTCGGCGAGCTACTGCGACGCAAGGAGCTCTTCGACAAGCTCAAGTACGCGCTGATCGTGATCGCCATGGTGCCACCACTGATCGCCTACCCCTTCGTCCAGAAGCACTTCGTCAAGGGTGCTCTCATCGGATCCTTGAAGTAGCAGGAGGACGACATGGCTATCGAACAGCTGGACGCCAAGATCCCAGCAACGCCGAACGGACCGTCCCCCAGGGGCCTCCGGACCGGTTACCGTCACACGCTCGGTCGAAGGATGGCCCGCGGCTGGCAGCTGTACGTGCTGCTGCTGCCGCCGACGATCTACGCCATCCTCTTCCTGTACTGGCCGCTCTACGGCCTTCAGATCGCATTCAAGAACTTCAGCGTCGCCAGGGGCATCACCGGCAGCGCCTGGGCCGGCTTCAAGTACGTCGAGCAGTTCCTGACCTCATACCAGTTCTGGCCGATCCTCAAGAACACACTGATCCTCAACTTCTACGAGCTGATCGCGCTGTTCCCGTTGCCGATCATCCTCGCGCTGCTGCTCAACACGGTCCGGAGCAACCTCTACCGCCGTGGTGTCCAGCTCATCACCTATGCTCCGCACTTCATCTCCACCGTGGTCGTGGTCGGCATCCTGATCATGCTGTTCTCCCCGAGCGGCGGCATCGTCAACCAGGCCATCCAGTTCTTCGGTGGGCAGCCCACGGACTTCTTCAGCGAGTCCCTGTTCCGACATACCTATGTCTGGTCCGGGGCCTGGCAGACGCTCGGCTACTCGGCGATCATCTACCTGGCTGCCCTCTCCGGCATCGATCCGCAGCTGCATGAGGCCGCCAAGGTCGACGGCGCCAGCCTCGTCAAGCGGATCTGGCACATCGACCTGCCGGGCATCCTGCCGGTGACCATTACCTTGTTGATCCTCAACATGGGCTCGATGCTGTCGGTCGGTTTCGAGAAGGTGCTGCTGATGCAGAACCCGCTGAACCTGTCCGTGTCCGAGGTGATCGACACCTACTCCTACCGGGTGGCCTTCGTCTCGGCGCTGCCGCAGTACTCGTACGCGACCGCGATCGGCCTGTTCAAGTCCGTGATCGCACTGTCGATGCTGCTGCTCGCCAACTGGCTGGCCCGCCGGGTCGCCAAGGAGAGCCTGTTCTGACCGGCGGCAGCTGAGACTAGGTTTGCTCCATGCACACCCATCTCAGTCATGTCGTTCTCGACCCGGGCAGAGGCGGCAGCACCCGGCAGGTGCAGGCAATCCTCGTCCGGCCCAGCGACCCTGGTCCGTGGCCGGGCGTGGTGATGGTGCACGAGGCATTCGGGCTGGACGACGTGCTGGAACGGCAGGCCAGGCGGCTGGCCGAGGCTGGCTACGTCGTGCTGGCGCCGGACCTGTTCAGTGCGGGACCTCGCCTCCGCTGCCTGGTCAGCACCTTCAGGACGCTGCAGGCCGGGGCAGGCCCCGCGTTCGCCGACCTGGAGGCCGCGCGGCAGCACCTCAAGGCCGATCCCGGCTGTACCGGGCGGGTCGGGGTGATCGGCTTCTGCATGGGCGGCGGCTTCGCCCTGCTGCTGGCCCGCCGCGGCTTCGACGCCAGCTCGGTCAACTATGGCCGGCTGCCGGAGGACCTGGACGCCGCCGTCGCCGGCAGCTGTCCCATCGTGGCCAGCTACGGTGCCCGCGACAAGGGTCTCGCCGGCGCCGCACCGAGGCTCGCCGAGGCTCTGCGCAGAGCCGGCGTCCGGCACGACGTCGCGGAGTACCCCACCGCCGGCCACAGCTTCCTCAACGACGCCCCGAACGGACCTCGGGTGCTGCGGCCGCTGCTGCGGATCGCCGGGGTGGGACCCGACCCGGTCGCAGCGGCGGACGCCTGGCGGCGGATCGAGGAGTTCTTCGCCGAGCAGCTGGGCTCCCCTGCCGAGTCGTGACCAGCTCTGGTCAGCTGGTGATGTCCTTCCGCAGGAAGTGCCAGACAGCGGCGGCGACCAGCACCACCGCATAGCCGAGCGACCAGAGCGCACCGGTGGCCATGTCGGAGTAGTCGACCCGCGGCGCCAGCGCATCGGCCCACGCGTAGGCATAGTGGCCCGGCAGTGCCTGGCGCAGGTCGCCCAGGGCGGTGATCGAGTCCAGGATGGCGGACAGGATCATCAACAGCACCGCGCCGCCGACCGCGGCCAGTGGTGCGTCGGTCCAGACCCCCAGGGCGAAGGCGAAGGCACCCACCACCAGCAGGCTCACCATCAGATAGCCGGTGATGAGCAGTAGCCGCAGCCCGAACTCCGGCCAGCCGATCTGCTCCCCGGTCGGCCCGACGTAGGGTCCCCAACCGTAGGCCACTCCGCCGACCAGCAGCGCCCAGGCCGGCAGGAAGACCAGCGCTGCGGCGGAGAACACGCCGGCCGCCAGCAGCTTCTGACGCAGCAGGCGTTCCCGGCGGACGGGAGCCGCGAGCAGGTACCGCAGGCTCGACCAGCTCGCCTCGGACGGCACCGGATCGCCGCAGAACAGCGCGACCACCACGACCAGCAGGAAGCTGGTCGAGGCGAACAGGGCGAACACGACCAGGTTGGCCGCGCTCTCCTGGGCCAGGTCCACGAAACCTCGGGGGCCGGTGTCGTTCGGGTCGTCACCGAGGGCGAAGGCGCCGATCAGGATGAGCGGCAGCAGCACGAGCACGACGAAGACCCCCCGGGTCCGGCGACGGCGCAGCTGGCGGCCGATCTCGGCCCGCAGCGGCAACGACCGCCGCCGTATGACGGGCGACCATGGGCGGGGCAGCTGGGTCATGAGACCTCCGCCGGCGCCGTCACCAGGCTCATGAAGACCTCCTCAAGGTGACGGTGGCCATCGACCCCGTCGATGCCGAAGCCATGCTGCACCAGGGTGGACACCAGTTCCGCCCGCGGCCGGTCGCCGTGCACCCGCAACCCGTGGCCCTCGACCTGCACCTCGAGGCCCAGTTCCCGCAGCACCGCCGCCGCAGATGCCGGGTCGGTGTCGGGTTCGAAGCCGATGACCGTGACGTCAGGAGTGACGGTCAGCTCGTCGATGGCCCCGGACAGGACCACCCTGCCGTTGTGCATCACCACCACATGGCTGCACGTCTGCTCGACCTCGGCCAGCAGGTGACTGGAAACGACAACGGTGCGGCCGGTCGCCGCATAGTCGGTGAGCACCGTCCGCATCGCCTTGATCTGTGGCGGGTCGAGACCGTTGGTCGGCTCGTCGAGCAGCAGGAGCTCGGGCAGCCCGAGCATGGCCTGAGCGATCCCCAGCCGCTGCCGCATTCCCTGGCTGTAGCCGCGGACCCGCCGATGCACGGCGCTGCCGAGGCCGGCGATCTCGAGCGCCTGCTCCAGTCGGGCCTCAGCCGCGGGGCGCCCGGTGGCCTGCCAGTACGCCTGCAGGTTCTGCAGGCCGGTCAGATGCGGCAGGAAGCCGGGACCCTCGATCAGGGCGCCGACCGAGCCGAGCACGTCGGCGCCGGCGTGCACCGCCTCGCCGGCGACCCAGATGCCGCCCGAGTCGGGTCTGATCAGCCCGACCATCATCCGCATCGTGGTGGTCTTGCCAGCTCCGTTGGGGCCGAGCAGCCCTATCACCTGGCCAGCCTCAGCACTGAACGAGACCCCGTCCACGGCCCGGGTCCCGTCGCGGTACGTCTTCACCAGGTCCTCCACCACCAGCGGCGTCCCGCGCAGCTCCGGCCGCGGATGCGCGCTGCGCCGACGCAGCCACAGCACCACCATCGCGACCAGCGCGGCCAGCACCAGTGCCGCGACGACCACCAGCAGCGGTAGCGGCACCCTCACCGTGGCGGTGTCGAGTGGCGCCCCGGTGACGTCCGGCAGGCTCAGCACCGGCTCACCGGCCAGGCCGACGGTGTAGACGGTCGGGCTCGTCGGGATGGCGTACGCCTGGTCGGTGCTCGACACCACCAACTGCAGCCGGTGACCGACCGGGACCCGGTGCACCACCGGCGGCAGGGCGAGCCGGACCGTCGTCGGCCGGCCCGGCACCAGACCAGCCAGGTGGAGCGGTGCCACCGCCTGCTGGGGCAGGACCGCGGTCGAGGGGCCGGCGTCGGTCGCAGGACCGAGGTCCCACAGGGTGGCGAACAGGGTCGCGGTCGACGTCGACGACGTGACCGTCAGGCTCGCCGCGCCGCGTCCCACCAGCGTCCGCGGGCGGTCCAGCGGGTCGGTGGTGAAGATCACGGACTGTCCCGGCAACACCCCCAGCGGGTAGCTGCCGGCGCCCGCGAGGCCCGACAGCGCGCCTCTGCTGCCGGGCAGGCTGGTCAGCGCGGCCGGGCTGCCACCCGGCGGCGACACCATCGTCTGCTTCTGCCCATGCAGGCGGACGTCGTCTCGACGCAACGCCGTGCCTCGACCGGGGTAGGCGGTCAGCGAGAACTGCTCGGGCTCCCGGGTGCCGCCGTCGCGTCCGACCAACGAGGTCTGTGGCACGACGTAGTCGAAGCCGGCTGCCGCCGGTGTCTGGTCGTGCTTCAGGTACCTGCCGAACCACCCCGTCAGCTCGGGCAGCAGGGCGTCCAGGGAGATCTGGCTGTCGTGGCCACCAGCCACCCAGCTCATCCGGGACGGGGTGCTGGCGGGCAGCCCGCGCAGGTTGGCATCGGCGTGGTCCAACGGAAAGAGCGTGTCCTGCTCGCCCTGGATGATCAGAGTTGGTGCCGTGATCCGGCCGAGGAAGGGCTCGGTGCTCGACTGGTCCAGCAGCGTGACCAGCCCGCGGTCCGGTCGGCCGCTGCGTGCGGTCGCGGTATAGCCGCGGCAGAGCTCCAGGGTGAAGCGGCCGCACAGCTCCCGCCCGGCTGACCGGCCGGCTCCGTCGTCGGAGGCACCGCCGGTGTTGAGGCCGCCACCGTTGAGGAAGAACAGCGAGGCCCAGCGCTGCTTGAAGACGCCGGCCTGGCGGACCGGCGACACCTCGGCCGGGCTGCTCTGCCGGCCGGTGGTCGCATACTGCGGGAACAGCGCCTGGGTCAGGCTGTGCCAGGTGAAGGCCGGCGCGATGGCGTCTATCCGTGGGTCCAGCCCGGCCGCCAGCAGAGCCACCGCACCCCCGTACGACGCGCCGGCGAACCCGACCACCGGGTCACCATCGATCTTCTGCACCTCCGGCCGCGTCGCCGCCAGGTCGACGACCCGGGTCGCGTCCCGACCCTCGAAGCCGGGGTTGTCGAGATGGATCTTGCCGCCCGAACGGCCGAACCCGCGGGCGGTGTAGGTGAAGACCACGTAGCCGGCCCGGGCCAGTGACCGGCCGACGCCGGCGCTGTCGGTCTTCCTGCCGCCGAACCCGTGCGCGAGCACCACTGCGGGACGTGGCTGGTCGGACCTGGTCGCCAGCATGGAGACGTCGAGCCGGACCGGGGTCCCGTCCGGCTCGGGGGTGCCGCGAAGCGTCATCGCGGTCTCGATGACCGGAAGGTCGTCGGCGCCGGCCAGGGCCGGCCGAGCGACCAGCAGCGGCAGAGTCAGCAGCAGGACCAGCAGTACGGCGGCGGCCCGCTGGCGGTGCCGACTGACCGGGGTTGCCCGACCGACGCACCGCCGGCGGTCAGCCGACGAGCCGGCCACGCAGGATCACCAGCCGTGGATGCCGGAGCACGCCCAGCTCGGTGCGTGGGTCGGCGTCGAAGACGACCAGGTCCGCCGGCGCGCCGTCGGTGAGCGCGTCGGGTCGCCCGAGCCAGCGGCGCGCTCGCCAGGAGGCCGCGCCCAGGGCGTACTCGGTTGAGCAGAACTGGCCGAGCGCCTGCACCTCCTGCCCGATCAGTCCGTGCGGCAGCACTCCGCCGGCGTCCGTGCCGGCGTAGATCGGCACCCCTGCCTCGACGGCGTCGGCGAACACCTGCAGCCGGCTGGCATACAGCGATCGCATATGGGCGGCGTAGCTGGGAAACTTCGCCTCCCCGGCAGCGGCGAACGCCTCGAAGTTGTCCAGCTGGACCAGGGTCGGGACCAGCGCTACCTGGCGTTCGGCCATCGTCGCCAGATGGTCTGCGGTCAGCCCGGTACCGTGCTCGATGCCGTCCACCCCGGCGGCCAACAGCTCGGTCAGGCCCTCCTCGCCGAACATGTGGGCCGTCACCCGCACCCCCAGCTGGTGCGCCCGGTCAACCGCGGCCATGAGCGCCCGCTGGGGCCACAGCGGGGCCAGGTCGCCGACGTCCCGGTCGATCCAGTCACCGACCAGCTTGACCCAGCCGTCGCCCGCCCGGGCCTGCCGCTCCACCGTGGCGCCCAGCTCGTCCGGCTCCACCTCGTCGGCGTAGTTGCGGGTGTAGCGCCTGGGCCGGGCGATATGCCGACCGGCGCGGATGATCCTCGGCAGATCCTCCCGGCCATCGATCCAGCGGGTGTCGGCGGGAGAGCCGGCGTCGCGCAGCAGCAGAGCACCCGCGTCACGATCGGCCAGCGCCTGCCGCTCCGCCGTCTCATCCGGCACCGCGCCATCGGCATCCAGCCCGACATGGCAGTGCGCGTCCACCAGTCCCGGCATCAGCCAGACCCCGGTCGCCACCGTGTCCGCGTCACGGACCGGCTCGGTCCGTACCACCCCCTCGACCACCCACAGGTCGCGCTGGTCCCCGTCCGGCAGTACGACACCTCGAAGGTGCAGACGGCGGTGGTGGGGCACGGGTCGGGCTTACTTGCCTGGTTTACCGAACATGTTGCGCAGGTCGGGCGGCAGCTGGAAGTCCCCCATCGCCTCCTGCAGCTGTTTCGGGTCGAGGTCCTGCGCTCCGGCGCCGAAGGCGGCAGCGGGGTCGACGGCCGGCTGCGGCTGAGCCGGCTGGTTGCGCTTGGCCGGGTTGCCGGAGACCTTGCGTCCCTTCTTCTTCTGCTGCTTGGCCTGCTGCTTGCGGGCGCCACCGCCCATCCCGGGCAGGCCCGGCATGCCGGGCATCTTGCGGGAAGCCATCGACATCATCATCTTGCGCGCCTCGAAGAAGCGGTTGACCAGGCTGTTGACCTCGGACACCTCCACCCCGGAGCCACGGGCGATCCGGGCCCGGCGGGAGCCGTCGATGATCTTGGGGTTGTCCCGCTCGGTCGGCGTCATCGAGTAGATGATCGCCTCGATCCGGTCGACCTCCTTCTCGTCGATGCCGGCGATCTGCTCCTTCATCTCCCCCATGCCGGGCAGCATCCCGAAGATCTTCGACAGCGGGCCCATCTTGCGGACCATCTGCATCTGCTGCAGGAAGTCGTTCAGGCCGAACTCCCCACCCTGCCCGGTCAGCTTGGCGGCCGCCTTGGCCGACTGCTCCGCGTCGAAGGTCTTCTCCGCCTGCTCGATCAGGGTCAGCATGTCACCCATGCCGAGGATCCGGCTCGCCATCCGGTCGGGATGGAAGACGTCGAAGTCCTTCAGCTGCTCACCGTTGGAGGCGAACATGATCGGCCGTCCGGTGACCCGGGCGATCGACAGTGCCGCGCCACCACGGGCATCGCCGTCCAGCTTGGTCAGCACCACCCCGTCGTAGCCGACCCCGGCGGCGAAGGCGCGGGCGGTGTTCACCGCGTCCTGGCCGATCATCGCGTCGACGACGAACAGCACCTCGTCCGGGTTGACGGCGTCGCGGATGTCCGCGGCCTGCTGCATCAGCTCCGAGTCGACACCCAACCGGCCGGCGGTGTCGACGATGACGACGTCGTACAGCTTGTGCTGAGCCTCGCTGACCGAGTCGCGCGCCACCCGGATCGGGTCACCGACCCCGTTGCCGGGCTCGGGTGCGAAGACGTGCACACCGGCACGCTGGCCGACGACCTGGAGCTGTGTGACCGCGTTCGGGCGCTGCAGGTCGGCAGCCACCAGCAGCGGCGAGTGCCCCTGCTCCTTCAACCAGAGCGCGAGCTTGCCCGCCAGGGTGGTCTTGCCGGAGCCCTGCAGGCCGGCCAGCATGATGACGGTCGGCGGCCGCTTGGCGAAGCGGAGCACCCGGGTCTCCCCGCCGAGGATGCCGATCAGCTCGTCGTTGACGATCTTGATGACCTGCTGGGCCGGGTTCAGCGCACCCGACAGCTCCGCGCCGCGGGCCCGCTCCTTGACCGCGGCGACGAAGTCCTTGACCACAGCCAGGGCCACGTCGGCCTCCAGCAGCGCGATCCTGATCTCGCGGCAGGTCGCGTCGATGTCGGCGTCGGAGAGGCGGCCCTTGCCCCGGAGGGTCTTGAAGGTGGCGGCCAGGCGGTCTTGCAGGGTGTCGAACACGGTGTCCCTCTTGTTCTCGGCGTTCTTCTTCGTCGGCGCCACACGGCGGCGCCTGGGCTGTGGTGCCCCGTCAGCCTACTCGGCGGTGGCCGGAGAGCCGGTGTCGAGCAGCGCGTCGACGAAGACCTCGGCATCGAACGGCGCCAGGTCGTCGACACCCTCACCCAGCCCGATCAGCTTGACCGGCACCCCCAGCTCACGCTGCACCTGGACCACGATGCCGCCCTTGGCAGATCCGTCCAGCTTGGTCAGCACAATGCCGGTGACCTGCACCACCTCGGCGAAGATCCGCGCCTGGGTCAGCCCGTTCTGCCCGGTGGTGGCGTCCAGCACCAGCAGCACCTCGCTCACCGGAGCCTTCTTCTCGACCACCCGCTTCACCTTGCCGAGCTCGTCCATCAGGCCGGTCTTGGTGTGCAGCCGGCCGGCGGTGTCGATCAGCACCACGTCAACCTCGCCCTCGATCCCGGCGCGGACCGCCTCGAAGGCGACGCTGGCGGGGTCGGCGCCCTCGGCGCCGCGGACGGTGGGAACACCGACACGGCTACCCCAGGTCTCCAGCTGGTCCGCCGCCGCTGCCCGGAAGGTGTCGGCCGCCCCGAGCAGTACGTCCTTGTCCTCGGCCACCAGCACCCGGGCCAGCTTGCCGACGGTCGTGGTCTTGCCGGTGCCGTTGACACCCACGACCAGCACCACTGCCGGGGTGTCGGTGCGCTGGGTGTTGAGCGAGCGGTCCAGGGTGGGGTCGACCAGTCTGACCATCTCCTCCCTGAGCACCGCCCGGGCCTGCGCCGAGTCGGCGACGCCGTCGACCCGCAGCCGCGAGCGGAGGGCCTCGACCAGCTCGGTGGTCGGTCCGACGCCGAGGTCGGAGGTGAGCAGGGTGTCCTCGAAGTCCTCCCAGGTCTCCTCGTCGATGCGGTCACGAGACAGCAGCGCGAGCAGGCCGCGGCTGAGCGCGTTGTCGGATCCGGCGAGTCGCTGCCGCAGCCGGGCGAGCCGACTCCTCGGCGGTTCCGGCCGTTCGAGTACCGGCACCTCGGGCTCGGCGACAACCTCGGGCAGGGTCGGTTCGGCGGGTCGCTCCAGCTCGGGAGCGGGTGGCGCGGCTACGCCGCCTCCCTCCGATTCTCCGGGGGCACCAGGCGGGCGGGGAGCCGGTGGCAGCTCCTTCTGCTCGGCGGCCCGGCGCAACGCGGCACGGCGGTTGACCGCCACCAGCCCGACGATGGCGAGCAGTGCGACGAGGGCGCCGCCGACAATGAGCCAGAGTGTCAAAGGATCCACCCAGACATCCTAATGGCGCACCGGCACCGGCCTCACCAGCAACCGAGCCACCGGACGCCCCCTACGGCGGCCTCCCACCAGCCGGCCTCCGAGAAGCCGGCCTCCGGCCAGCGGCTCCCGGACTAGTGGCCGAGAATCCGGGTCAGCTGCCGCGGCGGCGTCCCGTCGCCGTTCAGGTGCTGAGCCGCGCGGGCCATCTGGTCGGCCAGCTTCGGGGCTCGGGCCTTGAACCTGCCCTCGATGCCGACAACGACGACACCGACCACCGCAGCTGCGAGGCCGAGGATGATGATCATGGCCAGGACGTAAACAGTCACAGGTCTTGCCTTTCAGACAGTCAGAAGACGAGGGGGAAGGAACTGTCGTCTCGGTCGTGCGGGTGAAGCGACGTGAGGTTGGGTTGACGTGCGGCTGAAGCCACTGTGCCGGGTGACGAGTTCAGGACCCATTCTCGCAGCGCGGTGATGAGCGACACCGCGTCACCACGCGGCCGGTCAGTATCATTTCGGTCACAGATCACCGGTCCACAGCGCCTCCGGCACTCTGGCTCCGGCACAGGTGTGGCAGCCGGACGGCGTCCGACGGGGGTGGGTCCACGGCCGCCGAGGCCTGTGAGCTCAGGCCACCGACTCGGCGTTGCGGAGCCGTTGGCTGATCACGGCCGAGACCCCGTCACCTCGCATCGTGACTCCGTAGAGCGCATCCGCGACCTCCATCGTCCGCTTCTGATGGGTGATCACCAGCAGCTGGCTGTTGGTGCGCAGCTCCTCGTAGATCTCCAGCAGCCGCCCGAGGTTGGTGTCGTCGAGCGCCGCCTCGACCTCGTCCAGGATGTAGAACGGGCTGGGCCGGGCGATGAACAACGACACCAGGAAGGCGACGGCGATCAGCGACCGCTCACCGCCGGACAGCAGTGACAGCCGCTTCACCTTCTTGCCCGGGGGACGCGCCTCGACGTCCACCCCGGTGGTGAGCCAGTTGCCCGGTTCGGTCAGGATGAGCCGGCCCTCCCCTCCCGGGAACAGCCGGGCGAACACCCGCTCGAACGCCTGCTCGACGTCGGCATACGCCTGGGCGAACACCTGCTCGACCCGGTGGTCGACCTCCTCGATGATCTCCATCAGGTCCCGACGGGTCCTTCTGAGGTCGTCCAGCTGCTCGGACAGGAAGCGGTGCCGCTCCTCCATCGCGTCGAACTCCTCCAGCGCCAGCGGGTTGACCCGGCCCAGCACGCCCAGGGCACGCTCGGCCCGCCGGAGCCGCTTCTGCTGTTCCTCCCGTACGTACGCCACCGGCGCCGGCTGCTCGTCCTCCTCGGTCAGCGCGCTGCCGTCGTCCCGGGTCAGCACCGGCACCGGCTGGTCCGGCCCGAAGTCGGCGATCAAGGCCTCGGCCTCCAGCCCCAGCTCGGTGAGCCCCTTCTCTGCCAGCGACTCCACCCGCATCCGCTGCTCGGCCCGCGCCATCTCGTCGCGATGAGCCGAGTCGACCAGGGACTCGAAGTCGGCCCCCAACGCCCGGACCTGCTTCCGGACGCTGCTCAGCTCCGCCTCCGCCTCGGCCCGGGCCGCCTCGGCCGCTGTCCGCTCGGTCGCAGCCAGCGTCAGCGACAGCTCGACCCGGGCCGCCAGCTGGGTGGCGCCGTGGTGCACGGCCCTGGCGACCTGAGCCTCCCGGATCAACCGCTCCCGCCGGGCCCGTGCCTTCGCCCGGGCCTGCCGTTCATGTTCGGCGGCGCGGCGCAGGTTGTCGGCCCGTCCGGCCAGCGCCCTGACCCGTTCCTCCTGGGTCCGCAGGGCAAGCCGGGCGTCCATCTCGGCTGCCCGCGCAACCCGGGCCTGCTCGGCCAGGCGATCCCGCTCCGTCGGGTCGGGCTCGACCTCATCGACGGTCTCGCTGGCCACCTCCAGCCGGTGCTCGAGGTCGGACAGCCCGGACAGGTCGGAGTCACGGGCCGCCTCGGCAGCGGCGATCGCCTGCTTCAGCCGCTCCGCCTCGCCCATCGCCGACTTCGCCGTCGAGCTGAGCTGGCCCAGCTCCTCCGCGATGGCGGCCATCGCTGCGTCGGACTCGTGCAGCCGGGCCAGGGTCACCTCGACCTCCGCCACCGCCTCGCTGTGCTTCTGCTGGAGCTCGGTCTGGGCGAACCGGAGTCGTTCGCAGGCATGATTGGCCTCCGCCAGACGCTGCTCGGCGTCGTCGATGGCCGCCTGCACCTCGATCAGGCTCGGCTGGGCTGACGAGCCGCCGGCGGCGAAGTGGGCGCTGAGCACGTCGCCGTCCCGGGTCACGGCAACCAGGTCGGGCAGCCGGCTCACCAGCGTCCTGGCCGCGTCCAGATCGTCGACCAGCGCCACCTTGCGCAGCACCCGGTGGACGGCCGGCAGCAGATCGGCCCGGCAGTCAACCACCTGGACGGCGTAGCGGAACCCGTCCGGCAGCGGCGGCCACTGGCCGGGGTCGTCGGTCGGACCGGCATCGCCCAGCAACAAGCCTGCCCGGCCCAGGTCCTCGGCCTTCAGATGGTCGAACGCGCCGACAGCGGCGTCCAGGCCGGCGACGGCGACGGCGTCCGCCGCTGCCCCGAAGGCGGCGGCGATGGCGGTCTCATAGCCGGCCTGGACACTGACCAGAGCCGCGACCGAACCGAGCAGCCCACTCACCTGGTCGGTGGCGGCCAGCAGCGCCCCGGCGGCGTCCTTGCGGGTCAGACCGAGCTGCAGTGCCTCCACCCGGGCGGCCAGCCCGGCCCGCTCCTGGGCGGCGGCCGACTCCTCGGAGCGCACCCGGGCCAGCTGCTCGTCGAGCTCGTCCAGCACGTGCTGCGCCGCCTCATGCTCCGCGTCCAGACCCAGCTCGCCCGCATCCAGCCCGGCCACCTTCGTCTCCAGGGAGGTGAACGCCCGGGAGGCGTCCTCCGCGCGCCGCTGAGCCAGCTGCTGGGCCGAGGTCAGTCGGCCGATCTCAGCCTCTGCCGCCTCGGCCCGGCTGCGCAGCGAGTTCACCTGGCCGGTGAGCCGGGCCAGCCCTTCCCGCCGGTCCGCCGCGGCACGGACCAGGCCGGCCAGCCGGGTCTCCTCGGCCTGGTGCGCGGCCTCGACATCACCTCGGTGACTGGTGGCGGCCTTCAGCGCCTCGGCTCGAGCCTGCACCTCGACCGCCAGCTGCCGCTCCTGCACCGAGACCCGGTCCGCCTCCGCCTCCAGGTCCTCCGGGTCGCGACCGCGGCGCTCCTCGGCCGGGTCGTCGTCGGCATTGCGCATCCGCTCGGCCGCGATCGAGACGGTCGTGGCCACCCGTTCACGCAGCGCCGCCAGCGAGTACCAGGTCTCCTGTGCCGACGTGAGCCGCGGCAGCCCGCTCCGGACCGCCTCCTCGGCAGCGGTCTCCGCCTGCCGGGCCTGCTCGAGGGCGGCCTCAAGGCTGCGGCGGCGCTCCCGCATCGCCGCCTCGTCGGCCAGCTCGGACTCGAGCGCCAGCGTGGCCTGGACCAGGTCATCGGCGATCAGCCGGGCCCGTGCGTCGCGTACCTCGGCCTGGATCACGGCGGC
Source organism: Microlunatus panaciterrae (assembly GCF_016907535.1). Classification (NCBI taxonomy): domain Bacteria; kingdom Bacillati; phylum Actinomycetota; class Actinomycetes; order Propionibacteriales; family Propionibacteriaceae; genus Microlunatus; species Microlunatus panaciterrae. Next base: position 3,605,137 of record NZ_JAFBCF010000001.1, on the reverse strand, counting down.
CTTGCGGGCCACCTCAGCCTGGCGGCCCAACGGCTTGAGCTGGCGCCGGATCTCGGTGATCAGGTCGGACAGGCGGTTCAGGTTGCCCTCGGTCGCCTCCAGCTTGCGGAGGGCCTTCTCCTTGCGCTTGCGGTGCTTGAGTACGCCGGCGGCCTCCTCGATGAAGCCGCGCCGACCCTCCGGGGTCGCCTGCAGGATGGAGTCCAGCTGACCCTGCCCGACGATGACGTGCATCTCACGGCCGATGCCGGAGTCGCTGAGCAGGTCCTGCACGTCCAGCAGTCGGGCGGAGCTCCCGTTGATGGCGTACTCGGAGCCGCCGTTGCGGAACATCGTCCGCGAGATGGTGACCTCGGCGTACTCGATCGGCAGCGCCCCGTCGGTGTTGTCGATGGTCAGCACCACCTCGGCCCGGCCGAGCGGCGCCCGGCCGGCGGTGCCGGCGAAGATGACGTCCTCCATCTTGCCGCCGCGCAGCGACTTCGCCCCCTGCTCGCCCATCACCCAGCTCAGCGCGTCGACCACGTTCGACTTCCCGGAACCGTTCGGTCCCACCACACAGGTGATGCCGGGTTCGAAGTTGAGGGTCGTCGCGGAGGCGAAGGACTTGAACCCTCGCAGGGTCAGGCTCTTGAGGTACAAGGGGACTTCCTTTTCTCACCCGCGGGAAGGCTTCTTCACTGTAACCGACCCGACACCCTAACCTCTCGACCTCGGGCCGGGGCCCGATGGTGTGTCACGGCAGCGCTCAGAGCGGGGCGACGGGTGTCTGCTCGTCGACGTCCACCGGGGTGCGGCCACGGACGGACGAGAACGTCCAGAGCTTGTTCACCACGAACGACAACGGTGTGGTGATGCCGATGGTGATCAGCTGGGCCCAGTAGAGCCGGGTGCGCAGGCCGCTGGAGTTGTCGAAGATGGTGGGCGACAGCGAGAAGATCGATCCCGGATGCATCAGCAGGGTCAGGATCCCCAGCCCGATCATCTGGGTCACCAGACCGACCGCGAGAAACGGCAGGTACTCACGCCACCAACCGGAATGCCTGGCACTGCGGAACGTCCAGTGCCGGTTGAGCTGGAAGTTCCACAGGTTGGCCACCAGGAACGCGATGGTCGAGAAGGCGTGGTACCAGCGGATGTTGAAGTCCGTCAGCGGCAGGTCAAGGAAGACACTCTCCGGGTCGGGGCCCAGCCGCTTGGCCGCGATCAGGGCCAACATGTTCACGAGAACGCCGGAACCACCGACCAGTCCGAACCGGAAGAGGAGCAGCCAGTTCTGTCCGTGCCGGACGAAGAGGTAGTGCCTGAGTCGTTCCACGATTGAGGGAGCCTACCGCCCTCAACTGTGAGAGCCCAGTTCCGTACGGGCCCGTACCCGCTCAGTCCGCGGCCAGCCGCGCGACCAGTGCCACCAGCTCGGGGTCAGAGGCGAGCTCGGCGTCCAGCAGCCGCAGCGTGCTCGCGGCCGCCTCGTCGAGCGGCCCGGTGGAGGCCGCCAAGGCGGCGTCGCGGCGGCTGTCGGCGAGTGACGGCGGGTCCGAGCGCAGATAGCGGAGCCAGGCGGCGACGACCCTGGCCGCACCCTCGCCGGACCTGCCGGCCGCCCGCTCGGCGCGCAGGGTCGGTAGCACCCGAACCGGCAGCTTGTCCGAGCCGTCGGCGGCGATCTGACTCAGCAGGTGCCGGATCCGCGGGTTGGCGAAGCGGGTCTGCAGACTGGTGCGATAGTGGGCGATCTCCACATCCGGGAGCTCCAGGTGCTGCGCTGCCTCGTCCCACCAGCGGGTCATGGCCTCGACCAGCTCGGGGTCGGCGACCGCCTCCGAGACGAGCTGATGACCCTTCAGCAGACCCGCGTAGGCCAGCAGCGAGTGGGCACCGTTCAGCAGCCACAGCTTGCGCCGCTCGAACGGCTCCACGGACTCGACCAGCCGGGCGCCGGCGGACTCCCAGTCGGGTCGACCGGCCGGGAAGTCGCCGCTGATCACCCATTCGCTGAACGGCTCGGTGACCACCGGGGCCAGGTCCCTCACCCCGGTCGTCGCTGCGACCGACGCCAGGTCATCGTCGGTGGTCGCCGGCGTGATCCGATCCACCATCGAGGTGGCGAAGGCGGTGCGGCGCACCAGCGCGGTCAACTGCGGGTCGACCTCGCCGGCCAGCTCCTGCACCATCAGACCTGCCACGACGCCGTTGTCGGGCAGGTTGTCACAGGACAGCACGGTGACGCCCGGCAGGCCGGCCTCGGCGCGGGCGAGGAGACCGGCGAGCAGCCGTGCGGGGGCGGTCCGGACCGGTGCTGCCGAGTCGCGTCGGAGCGCGGCGATGTCGTCGCGGACATCAGGGTTGGCCAGGTCCAGGCGGCCACCGCTGTCACGGCAGTAGCCCTTCTCGGTGACGGTCAGGGTGACCACGGCCAGGTCCGGCAGTCGCCAGCAGCGGAGCAGCGCCTCGTGGTCGTCGCCGGGATGCGCCTCCACCAGGTTGCCGATGACCTCGGTGTGGTCTCCGTCTGCGGCCCGGACGACCAGGGTGTATAGACCGCCCTGCTCGGTCAACGCGTCCGCGAGCCGGCGGCTGCTGCCGGAGAACGCGGCGATCCCCCAGCCCGCGGCGTCGGCGGCATGGGCGGTGTACCAGGCCTGGTGGGCCCGGAAGAAGTTGCCGAGCCCCAGGTGCAGCAGCCGGACCGGCGGCGCAGGCGTGTCGGCACCGCGGCGAAGCTGCGGTGTCATCGGATCGGCCCATCCAGCTTGAAGGCGGTTCGGGGGTTCTGCCGGACCAGGGCTACCGCCGTCTCCAGCGCCTCGTCTTCGGCCAGCCGGTGCTCGGCGACCAGTCCGGCCAGGTAGCCGCTGTCCAGCCGGCGGGCCATGTCGTGCCGGGCAGGGATGGAGCAGAAAGCGCGGGTGTCGTCGATGAAGCCAGAGGTGCGGCTGAAGCCGACCGTCTCGGTGACCGCGGAGCGGTAGCGGCGGATCGCCTCGGGCGCGTCGATGAACCACCACGGGGCCCCGACATAGACCGACGGGTAGAACCCGGCCAGCGGAGCCAGCTCGCGGCTGTAGACATCCTCGTCGATGGTGAACAGCACGAGGTGGAAGCCTGGATGGGTCCCGTACCTGCTGAGCAGGGGCTGGAGAGCGCGGGTGAACTCCGCCGCGATCGGGATGTCGCTGCCGACATCGGCCCCGAACCGGGTGTAGGTGGGTGCGTGGTGGTTGCGGTAGACAGCCGGGTGCAGGGTCATCACCAGGCCGTCCTCGCAGGACATCCGTGCCATCTCGCCGAGCATGTGTCGCCGGAAGGCGACGCACTCGGCGGGGCTGGCCTGCCCCGCCCGGGCGGCGCCGAAGATCCGCGCCGCCTCTGTCGGGCTCAACGGCTCGGTCTGGACGTCGGCGTGGCTGTGGTCGGCGGAGGTGGCGCCGTGCTCGACAAAGTAGCGACGCCGAGCCTCCAGTGCGGCCAGATAGCCGTCATAGTCGCCGGTGTCGATGGCGGCCACCGTCGCCAGCCGGTCGACGTCGTCGTTCCAGGTGGCGATGGCGGGCTCGAGGTAACGGTCCGGTCGGAAGGTCGGGATGACCCGGCCGGTGAATGTCGGGTCGTCGCGAAGCTGCCGGTGCGCTGCCAGGTCGTCGCAGGGGTCGTCGGTGGTCGCCAGGACCTCGATGCCGAACCGGTCGAACAGCGCCCTCGGCCGGAACTCGTCGGTGGCGAGCGCGGCGGCGATCTGGTCGTAGATCGTGTCGGCGGTCTGCGCGGACGGTCGCAGCGTCACGCCGAAGATATCGACCAGCTCGTCCTCCAGCCAGTAGCGGACCGGGGTGCCGCGGTAGTCGGCCCAACGCTCACAGAGCAGCCGCCAGGCGACCCTGGCCTCCTGCTCCGGAAGTGGACCGGCCTCGGGGTCCCGGCCGACGCCGAGCCGGTCCAGGCCGACGCCGCCGGCGTGCAGCATCCGGGTCACGTAGTGGTCGGGGGTGATCAGCAGCGAGGTCGGGTCGGTGAACGCGGTGTTCGCCGTCAGCCACTGCGGCGGCACGTGGCCGTGCGGCGAGACGATCGGCAGCTCCCGTACAGCCTGGTACAAGCGGCGGGCGACGTCGCGGATGCCCGGATCGGCCGGGAAGAGCCGGTCCGGATGCAGGCTGAGCTGGGGGTGGGCTGACATGACACCCATCGTCGCCACCCGCCGTCGGTCTGGGCAACCGGTTGCCAGAAATTGCCGAGCCCCGCTGTGCCTGAGCCTGTCGGCCCTGGCAGGTGTGGGTGCAAGAAACCGACCAGTCATCCGTCTCGGGCAGGAACGCTCCGCCTCCGGGCGAGGCAGCAGCCACGATGAATGGTCGATTCCTTGCATGACCCCTCCGCGCCGGGGCAGCGACGGATCAGGGCAAGGGCGACACAGACTCCGGGAGGGGCTGCCGGCTCACCAGCGGGCGTGCCGGGGCACCCGCTGGCAGCGGGGACAGCGGAAGGACGAGCGGTTCATGAACGGCTCCCGCCGGATCGGAGTGCCACAGCGGGGGCACGGCCGGTCCTGCTGCCCGTAGACATTGAGCGAACGGTCGAAGTAGCCGCTGGCTCCGTTGACATTGACATAGAGCGCGTCGAAGGAGGTCCCGCCCAGGCCGAGCGCGTCGGCCATCACCTGGGTCACCTGGCTGATGAGCTCGGCTGCGGCCCGTTTCGGCAGCGTGTCGGTGGCTCGGGCATAGTGCAGCCGAGCCCGCCAGAGCGCCTCGTCGGCGTAGATGTTGCCGATCCCTGAGACCAGCGTCTGGTCGAGCAGGGCCCGTTTCACGCCGGTGCGCTTCACTCTCATCCGGGCCACCGCGCGCTCCGGGTCGAAGCTCGGGTCGAACGGGTCGGGCCCGATATGGGCGATCTCGGCGGGCAGCTCGGCACCGCCCGGTGACAGCGACAGGCCGCCGAACATCCGCTGGTCGACGAAGCGCAGCTCGCTGCCCTCGTCGGCGAAACGGATCCGGATCCGGGTGTTCGGCTGGTCCGGGCTCAGTGGCGCGTCCAACCGGAACTGCCCACTCATCCCCAGGTGCGCCAGAATCGCGTCGCCGTCATCGAACGGCAACCACAGGTATTTGCCCCGTCGGCGGGGTTCGGCGAAGGTTCGGCCGGTCAGCTGGGCGGCGAAGTCCGCCGCGCCCAGCAGGTGGCGGCGCACCGGACGGGGATGCAGGACGGTGACGGTGGAAATGGTGCGGCCGGTGATGCTCCCGGCGAGTCCGCGGCGCACGACCTCAACCTCGGGCAGCTCGGGCACGGTCTCGGGTCAGCCGGCCTCGTCGGCACCGGCCGCGTCGGGGGTGGCCGGGCTGCTGGCGTCTGCCGCGGTCTTGAGCGTCTGGAACGCCAGTGCGGCCGCCTTCTGCTCGGCTTCCTTCTTGTTCCGGCCACCGCCCGGCCCGTAGCTCCGGCCGGCCAGCACGACTCGGGCCTCGAACACCTTCTCGTGGTCGGGACCGGACTCAGTGACGTCATAGGCGGGCACGCCCAGTCCGGCCAGGGAGGCGAGCTCCTGCAGGCTGGTCTTCCAGTCGAGGCCGGCGCCCATGGTGGCCACCCGGCCCATCATCGGGTCGAACAACCGGTGCACGAACGCCCGGGCGCCGTCGATCCCGTTCGCCAGGAACACGGCGCCGATCACGGCTTCCATCGTGTCAGCGAGGATCGACGACTTGTCCCGGCCGCCGGTGCTCTCCTCACCGCGTCCGAGCCGCACCGCGGACCCCAGGTCGAGGCCGCGGGCGACATCGGCCAGGGCGCGGGAGTTCACCACAGCGGCCCGGAACTTCGCCAGCTGACCTTCCGACAGGTCCGGATGGGTCGTGTACAGATGCTCGGTGACGACCAGGCCGAGTACGGAGTCCCCGAGGAACTCCAACCGTTCGTTGGTGGGCAGGCCACCCTGCTCGTAGGCGTACGAACGGTGGGTGAGGGCGCGCTCGACCAGCTCGGGATCGATTGTCATCCCGAGCTCGGCGATCACACCCTCGGCAGTGAGGCGGGTTCTCATCGCCGCGTCGGCGTCCAGGTTTCTCGCCGTGTCGGCGTCCAGGTTTCTTGCCGCGTCGGCGTTGAGGATTCTTGTCGCCTCATCGGCATTCAGGACTCGAGGACCTGACGACGTGCAGCGCGCGGACCGTACTGTCCGCAGGACGGGCAGGCGGTGTGCGGCAGGTGCTTCGCGCGGCAGGCGGGGTTGGCGCAGGTCACCAGGGCGGGCACAGTGGCCTTCCACTGGGAACGGCGGTGCCGCGTGTTGCTGCGTGACATCTTCCTCTTGGGAACGGCCACGGTTCTCTCCTCAGTTCATTCCAGACGAATCTGGCCAGATGGATCTGGATTGTTGGGTCTATCAGGGTGTTGCGGTCATTCGGTCTCGCCGGTCTTCTCCCACGTCGCCAACTGGCCCCAGCGGGGGTCGATCCGCGTCTGGTGGTCATGCCCGGGGTCTGCGTTGAGGTTGGCGCCACACTCGACGCACAGCCCGCGACAGTCCTCCCGGCACAACGGCTGGAACGGCAGGTCCAGCACCACCTGGTCGCGGACGAGCGGCTCGAGATCGAGCAGATCGCCCTCAAGCCTGCTGGCCTCGTCCTCGGTCGCCTCGCTGCCGGGATAGACGAACAGCTCCTGGATGTCGATCTCCAGCTCGTCGGAGATCTGCTCCAGGCACCGTACGCATTCACCCTGCACCTCAACCACCGCGGTACCGGTGACCAACACGCCTTCGACCACCGCCTCGAGCCGGACGTCCAGCTCGATGGGTGAACCGGGTGGCACCCCGATCACGGCGATCCCGAGATCCGCCGGTGCGTCGACGGAAGTGCGAACCTCTTTCATCGCGCCCGCACGACGACCCAGTTCATGGGTGTCGAGGACCAGTCCCGAACGGGGGTCCAGCGAGCGATGGAACGACTTCATCGCATTTCCCTTCACACACGGCGGCCCGACTTCGTCATGACCGACGTCAAACCTTACCGGTGAGCGCTCCGAAACCTCAAACCGCCTCGCAGCCGACGGCTCTCAGCTGGGCATCGGCGCCTCGCGCTCGGCCTTCGGATCGAGCTCGCTGCGCTCAGCGAGCCGGGAACGAGCGGTCTTGACCTGGCTGGCCGTCTTGTGCAGTACGGACTCGAAGCTGGCCATCCGCGAGTCGATGAAGGTGTCGGTCTCCTTGCGGAGTGCCGCGGCCTCCTCCTCGGCGTCCGCCCGGATCTTGGCTGCCAGCTCCTCCGCGACCCGGACGACCTCGCTGTGCTGAGCCAGCCTGGTGGCGTGCTCACGGGCCTCACCGAGGATCCGGCCCGCCTCGGCCTCACCTTCGGCGACCTTGGCGCGGGACTCGTCGATCACGCCCTGAGCCCTGGCGATCTCCCCCGGCAGGTGCTCGATCACGTCGTCGATCGCCGCCAGCACGTCGCCCCGGTTGATCACGCAGGACGCCGACATCGGCATCGCCCGTGCGTTGGCGATCAGTTCGCGCAGCCGCGCCAGCTTCTCCTCCGCCGGCCCGTGCCCGTCTTCCATGCTCAACGTCTCTCCTTCTCCGCCACGACCACCGTGAAACAGCTCACGTGCGTTGCCCGATCCAGCCGGACCGGCACTGTCACGAAGAATCTAGTCGCTCGGCTGACCGGCACCAAAGCTCATCTGCTCCCAGCCCTCTTTCACTCGAGCAGGTCGAAGCCCCTCGAGTCCAGCGCGACGGAGCCTCCTCGGCCAGCCGTCAGCTGCTGCCGGTCAGACGGGCCGCGATGCGCTCCGCGGTCAGTCTGGCGATGCTCGGCGGCAGGAACTGCTCGACATCGCCGCCCAGCGTCGCCACCTCGCGCACCAGGCTGGACGACACGTACGACCAGGCCGCCGCGGCCGGCATGAACACGGTGTCGATGCCGGTCAGCTGATGGTTCATCTGCGCCATCTGCAGCTCGTAGTCGAAGTCGGAGACGAACCGCAGGCCCTTGACGATGACATCCACCCGGTTCGCGCTGCAGAAGTCCACCAGCAGCCCTTCGAACAGCTGCACCCGGACCCCGGGCCACTCGCTGCACGCCTCACTCAGCATCTCCACCCGTTCGGCCGGTTCGAACAGGGCGTTCTTCGACCGGTTCTTGCCGACCGCGACGATCACCTCGTCGAACATGTTGGCGGTCCGCTCGATGATGTCGAGATGCCCGTGCGTCACCGGGTCGAACGATCCCGGGCAGACGGCTCGGCTCATGGTGCTCCTCGGGTGGCGTAGTAGAGGGTCGTCTCGCCGTAGCGCTTCTGCCAGCTCTCGGCGAACGCCGCTGGCCAGGTCACCGGCTCGGACCGGACCGACCGCTCGACCACGATCAGACCGTCGTCCAGCAGCCAGCCGCCGTCCACGATGGACGCCAGCAGCATATCCACCTGGTCGGTTGCCAGATCGTACGGCGGGTCGAGGAAGACGACGTCGAAGCGTTGTGTCGGTGTGCCGCGCAGATACTGCTCCGCCCGCACCTGCTGGACCGACACCGGCAGACCCAGCGTCTTGACGTTCGCCCTGGCCACCTCCGCCGTCCGCCGATCCGCCTCCACCAGCACCACCGGATCGGCTCCCCGACTGGCTGCCTCGAGTCCGACCGCGCCGGAGCCGGCGAAAAGGTCACACAGCGCCAGCCCGGCCAGTGACTGCTCCGCCGCCCCGGCGGCCGTACCGGCCCAGGAGGCGACCGCGGAGAACAACGCCTCCCGCACCCGGTCGGTGGTCGGTCGGGTCCGGTCGGTGGCCGGCATCGTCAGCCGGCGACCGCCGCGGGATCCCGCGATGATCCGGCTCACGTCCGCTCCAGCCACTCACCGGCGGCCTGCAGCTCGATCTGGCCGACGGTGTCGGCGAGTCCCGCGTCGCGCAGGTCCGGGTCCTGCTGCACACAGCGCTCGGCCAGCACCCGAGCCTCGGCGATCAGGTCGGCGTCGCTCAGCACCCGCAGCAGCCGCAGGCTGGACCGGACCCCGGACTGGCTGGCACCAAGTACGTCACCCTCGCGCCGCTGCTCGAGGTCGACGTCGGCCAGTGCGAACCCGTCCCGGGTGGCGGCGACGGCGTCCAGTCGCTGCCGGGCCAGGCTGCCGTCGGGGGTCCTCGTCAGCAGCAGGCAGACCCCCGGATGCCCACCCCGGCCGATCCGGCCGCGCAGCTGATGCAGCTGCGAGATGCCGAAGCGGTCGGCGTCGCAAATGACCATCACCGAGGCGTTCGGGACGTCGACGCCGACCTCGATCACTGTGGTGGAGACGATCACGTCGGTCTCCCCGGCCGAGAACCGGCGCATCACCGCGTCTTTCTCCTCGGCCGCCAACTGTCCGTGCAGCATCTCCACCCGGACCGCCGACAGTGGACCGGCGCTCAGCTCGGCGAACAGGTCCTCGACCGCGGTCGCCGGCTCGGGCGCGTCGCCCTCGTCCAGGTTCTCCTCGGGCTTGCTGCCCGGCTTGTCGGCGGACGAGATCCGGGCGCAGACGACATAGGCCTGCCGGCCCTGACGCACCTCCTCGACCACCCGTTGCCAGCCGCGGTCGACCCACTTCGGGTTGCGTCGGGCGTCGACGACGACCGTGCTGACCTCGGCCCGTCCGGCCGGCAGCTCGCGCAGGGTGGACACCTCCAGATCACCGAACACCGTCATCGCGACCGAGCGTGGGATCGGGGTGGCGGTCATCACCAGCACATGTGGCCGTGCCTCGGCCTTGGCGCTCAGCGCGGCCCGCTGCTCGACGCCGAACCGGTGCTGCTCGTCCACCACGACCAGCCCGAGCTCAGCGAACTGGACATGCTCGGCCAGCAGGGCGTGGGTCCCGATGACGATGCCGGCGGCACCGGAGGCGGCCTTGAGAGTGGCTGCCCGCTTCTGCGCCGCGCTCATCGACCCGGTCAGCAGGGTGATCTCGGTGGACTCGTCGGTGCCGGCCAGCAGTCCACCCTGCCCGAGGTCGCCCAGCAGGGCGCTGATGCTCTGGAAGTGCTGTCCGGCGAGCACCTCGGTCGGGGCCAGCAGCGCCGCCTGGCCGCCGGCGTCGATGACGGCCAGCATCGCCCGCAACGCGACGAGGGTCTTGCCCGAGCCGACCTCACCCTGCAGCAGCCGCTGCATCGGCACCGGCCGGGCGAGCTCGGTGAAGATCTCCTCGCTCACCTGCTGCTGGCCCCGGGTGAGGGTGAAGGGCAGTCGCGCGTCGAACGCGTCCAGCAGTCCACCGGGTCGGCGCGGCCGGGCGACCGCGCCGTGCCGGGCCGCGTCAGCGCGGCGGTACGCCATCGTCAGCTGCATCCCGAACGCCTCGTCGAAGCGAAGCCGGTCGATGCCGAGCTCGGCGGCGGCCCGGTCGTGCGGGCGGTGGATGTCGTGGAAGGCACGGCTGAGCTCGACCACGCCGGCCTCGGCCCTGATCCACTGTGGCAACGGGTCGGCCAGGTCGCCGAGGAAGTCGAGGGCGATGCCAGCGGACTCGGCGATGGTCCAGGTCCGCAGCTTGCCGGTGGCCGGGTAGAGGCCGATCAGGGAGTCCGTCTGGGAGACGTTGGCCATCGCCAGGTTGCGCTTCGCGCCGCCCGACACCTGCCCCTGCTCGTCCAGGATGACGAAGTCCGGGTGGGCCAGCTGCAGCTTGCCGTTGAACTCGCCCACCTTGCCGGCGAAGATCCCTCTGGTTCCGGTGGTGAGCTGCTTCTCCCACCAGTCGATCCGGCCACTCGGACCGAAGAAGGCAAGCGTTAGATAGCCGCGATGGTCGGTGATGGTGGCCTCGATCCGCAGCCGCGGCGCGTTCTTGCCCCATCCTCCCCCGCTGGCGGGCCGGCCCATGCACGACGCAGCGGACCACCTCAGCCATCACGGCCACCTCCTCGCCGACCTGCAGTGCGGACAGGTCGCTGAGCTCGGTCCCGGACTGGTAGCGCCGCGGCAGGTGATGCATCAGGTCACCGACTGTCGCCAGCTTGAGCGCCTCGAAGTACTTGGCGGTACGGGCGCCCAGCACCCGGTCGAGGCCGGTGCCGAGCCGACGGTACGTCTCGGTCCGCCAGCCGCCTGCCGGGGCGCTCACTCGACCCCCACCAGAAGCAGGTAGCGCTGCTGGTGGCCGTCCAGCGTCTCCACGTCGACGCCGTCGTGGCCGCGCCGCACCGCCGTCTCCACCGTCTTCGCCAGCTCCGGGTCGGCACCGGCGCCGGTGATCAGCGTCAGCAGCTCCCCGCCGGCGCTGAGCAGCCGCTCGACCACCTCAAGGGCCACAGCGCTGACCGAGTCGCCGATCACCACGAAGTCGCCGTCGACGACACCGAGCACGTCACCCACCTCGCACCGCCCCGCCATCGTCATCGCAGGCGACTCGGCGATGGTCACGGCGCCGTGCCGGGCGTGTCCGGCGGCCGAGCTCATCGCCACCACCGCCGACTCGAACTCGGCCGACGGCTCGTGCACGGCGATCGCCGCCAGGCCCTGCACCTGGGCCACGGTCGGGATGACGGCGATCCGCCGGTCCCTGCTCCTGAACTCGGTCGCCAGGTGCCTGGCGATCTCCAGGTTCTCCATGTCGTTCGGCAGGATGACGATCTCGCCCGAGCTCTGCTCCAGCACCTGCGCCAACTGGTCGACGGTGACCGGGCCGCGGGCCAGCAGCAGCGGCGTCCCACCGAGCCCGGTCACGGCCTCAGCCAGCCCCTCACCGGCCACGATGGAGATCACGGTACGGCTGCCGGCCGGTACCGCAGCGCTGCCGGCCAGTGCGGTGACCCGGATCCGGCTCAGCCGGCCGCGCCCCAGTGCGGCCTCGATGGCAGCGCCCGGCTGAGCGAGGTGTACGTGCACCTGCGCCACGGCGTGGTCACCGACGATGACGACGCTGTTACCCAGCTCGGACAGCAGCCGCCGGAGCTCGTCGAGCGCCGCCCGGCCGGCGCCGCGCAGCGCGTACATCACCTCGTACTCGAGCTCGCGCAGCACCGGGCGGTGGACAGGTGCGGCGACCGGCAGGCCGGCCAGCGGCTCAGCCCGGGGGCCGCCGAGCACCTCCACCAGGACGTCGAGCAGCAGCACGTACGCCTGCCCGCCGGCGTCGACGACACCGGCCCGACGCAGCACCTCCAGCTGCTCCGGCGTTCGCTCCAGCGCCAACCTGGCCCCGTTCTGGGCGGCCACGGCGACGGCGAGCGCATCGGCCGGCGCCGCCGCTGCCGCTTCCTCGGCGCTGCGGGCGGCCTCGTCGGCAACGGTCAGGATGGTCCCGGCCACCGGCCGGGCGACGGCCTGGGTGGCTGCGGCGGCGACGGTCCGCAGCAGGGCGGCTATCACACCGCCGGGCGGCACCAGCCGGAGCCGGTCGCCGCGGTGCTCGAGGGACCGGCAGATGCTGGTGAACATCTCGGCCACGATCGCGCCGGAGTTGCCATGCGCCGACAGGATGGCCGCCTGGACCACGTCGTCGAGTGCCTCCCTGGTGAAGTGCGGCACCGCGCGCGCCACGCCGGCCAGCGTGAGCTTCAGGTTGGAGCCGGTGTCGGAGTCGGAGACCGGGAAGACGTTCATCGCGTTCAGCGCGTCGGCGGAGTCACCGATCACCTCGCTGGCCCGTCGCAGCCAGGCATCGCAGGCGGCCCACAAGGTGAGCGGCCGCCCGCCAGCGGCGTGATCGGTTGGCACCGGATCAGCCTAGTAGGAGAAGGAGGAGGTCCGGTCGTTGCCGCGGTCGGTCGGCACGGTCAACCCTCCCTGTGACGACGCCTGGTCACGACGGGTGAGGACCGGAGACGTCGTCCACCGCTCCCGGCGGCGGCACCTCCGGCATGATCGACCAGAAGGTGGCGACTCTGGTGCGCCCGGGTCCCGGCTCGTTGGACCAGCCGCCCTCGGCCAGCTCCAGGATCGCCCGGTCGACCGACTGGGCGACGAAGTCGGCCTGCTCGTCGGTCAGCCACAGCTCGGCCTTGGCCATCCCGATGAACACGGCCCGGCGTTCGGGCGGCAGGTCGCGCAGGGCCCGGGAGCGACGGGTGAGCTCGGCGAACGAGCGGGACCGCAACGCCTCGGCCGCCGCCTGGCCGCCTGCTCCCTCGGTGACGATGCGGATGCCCGTCCCGGCGGCACGCCACGGTCGCTCCCGTGCGTCTGCCGACTCGGGCACCCGCTCAACCACGCCCCACCGCTCCAGGGCCCGCAGGTGATAGCTCATCGCACTGGGCGACAACCCCGTCAGCTTCGCCAGCTCGGTCGAGGTGAAGGGTCTCTGCTCGGCGTACAACACGTCGATGACCCGTTGCCGCGCCTCATGCGCGAGAGCCCGGATGGCACGCGCGTCGCGGATCTCGACCTCGTTGACCCTGGTCCCGGTCGCCTTCTCCCAGCGCGCCTGCAGGTCGCGCTGCAGCTGGGTCATCGGCACCGCAGAACCCTCGCTGGGTGCCGGCGTGCCCTTCTCCGCGGCCGTCATGCGGCCAGCCTAACAATCTCGCCGCAGTTATGAAGCATGTGCTTGACGTATCGATTCTGAAGGCGTACCTTCAGATGTGTGAAGCATCCGCTTCAGGTAACTCGGAGGACATCATGGACGCTCTGTACTGGGCCGTGACGCATACCCCCTCAGCCATCTGGCAGCACGCCACCGTGGCAGACGACTCCGTGCAGCCGTCAGGTTCGGCGGCCCACCGACGTTATGCGCGCTGGGTCGAACGCGCCCAGCTGGTGCGGGAGGCTCAGCAACGGCGGCGGCTGCCGCGGCAGGCTGCCCGCTCCCAACGGCACACGGTGTCGGCGGACCTGAGGGCAGGCCTGGTCGCCTCCAGCTGACCCGGCTCGACGGGGATGGGCAGTCGATTGGCCTTCAGCGGCCCGGCTCGGGTACTCTTGACCGGTTCCCCGTCGGGGACCAATGACCAGTTGAGACATGATGCCCGCCTCGGTGCGGGTCCTGAGTAATGGGAGAGCTCCAGTGGCTGCCGTATGTGACGTTTGCGCCAAGGGACCGGGCTTCGGCCACAATGTGCCTTGGTCGAAGAAGAAGACCAAGCGTCGCTGGAACCCGAACATCCAGCGCGTGCGGGCGATGGTGTCGGGCAGCCCGAAGCGGCTCAATGTCTGCACCTCCTGCCTCAAGGCGGGCAAGGTCACTCGCTGACCTCACCGACCCCAAAGAGGACCCGTCCCCTGTGGACGGGTCTTTTTGTTTGCCCGCTGCTCTGTTGACCCTGCCTGTTGGTACGGCCAGTGGACGTGATCACGCCCGGGACGCGGTGACGAGGCAGGGCCGCGTCGCTCAGCCGTCGATGACAACCGGAATGATCATCGGACGGCGCCGGAAGCTGTCGCTGACCCATCGACCGAGCTGACGGCGGATCACCTGCTGCAGCCGGTGCGGGTCCTCCACCCCCTCCAGCAGCGCCGACTCCAGAGCCTCGGTGATTCGCGGCAGTACCGCATCGAAGGCTCGGTCGTCCTCGACGAAGCCGCGGGCATGCACGTCCGGACCGCTGAGGATCTTGCGCGACTGGGTGTTGACCACCGCGATGACGGAGATGAACCCCTCCTCACCCAGGATCTTGCGGTCGGTCAGGGCGGACTCGCTGATGTCGCCGACAGTGGAACCGTCGACGAAGATGTAGCCGCAGTCGACCTTGCCGACCACTCTCGCCCGGCCCCGATGCAGGTCCACCACCATCCCGTCCTCGGCGAGAATCGTGCACTCCGCCGGTACGCCGGTGGCCACTGCCAGGTCGGCGTTGGCGATCAGGTGGCGCGCCTCACCGTGCACCGGCATCACGTTGCGCGGCTTGATGATGTTGTAGCAGAACAGCAGCTCCCCTGCGCTGGCGTGTCCGGACACGTGCACCAGGGCATTGCCCTTGTGCACCACCTGGGCGCCGAGCCGGCTCAGGCCGTTGATCACCCGGTAGACCGCGTTCTCGTTGCCGGGGATGAGCGAGCTGGCCAGCACAACGGTATCGCCGCGCTCCAGCTGGACGACCGGATGCTCCCGGTTGGCGATCCGCGACAGCGCCGACAGCGGCTCCCCCTGCGAGCCGGTCGAGATGATCACCACCTCGTCCGGCCGGTAGTTGTCGATGTCGCGGAGCTCGATCAGAGTGTCGGCCGGTACGTGCAGGTAGCCGAGGTCGCGGGCCACCCCCATATTGCGCAGCATCGAACGGCCGACGTAGACCACCTTGCGGCCGTCAGCGACGGCGGCGTCCAGCACCTGCTGGACCCGGTGCACGTGCGAGGCGAAGCAGGCCACGATGACCCGCTGGTCGCTCTTGTGGAAGATCCGCTCCAGCACCGGCGAGATGTCCCGCTCGGAGGTGTTGAAGCCGGGCACCTCCGCGTTCGTGGAGTCGATCATCAGCAGGTCGACGCCCTCCTCGCCGAGCCGAGCGAACGCGCGCAGATCCGTGATCCGGCCGTCGAGCGGAAGCTGGTCCAGCTTGAAGTCACCGGTGTGCAGCACGGTGCCGGCGTCGGTGCGTACGGCCACCGCAAGCGCGTCGGGGATCGAGTGGTTGACGGCGATGAACTCCAGGTCGAAGCCGCCGACGCGGAACCGGTCACCATCGGTGACGACTCGGCTCACGGTCCCCCGGATCCGGTGCTCGCGGATCTTCTCGGCCACCAGCGCCAGGGTGAGCTCGGAGCCGATCAGCTCGATGTCGGAGCGCTGCCGCAGCAGATAGGGCACGGCGCCGATGTGGTCCTCGTGGCCATGGGTCAGGACCAGGCCGACGACATCGTCCAGCCGATCGGCGATCACATCGAAGCCGGGCAGGATCAGGTCGACACCGGGGTGGTCGTCTTCCGGGAAGAGCACCCCGCAGTCGATCAGCAGCAGCTTGCCGTCGATCTCGAGCACCGCCATATTGCGCCCGATGTCACCGAGCCCGCCCAGCGGGGTGATCCGCAGCGTCTCCGGCGGGAGGTCCGGTGGCGCGCTCAATCTGGTAGCCGACACGGCTGAAAGGCTATCGCGCCGAGGCCGTGAGGGTGGTCGTGAGACCAGCCTCGAGCAGGTGGGTATCTCCGCCCCACTCGGCCCCAACTCCAGCGCTGAGCTCGCCTGCCCCCTGGCCCGCGCCCAAGCCCGCCTGCCCCCTGCCTGGCCTGCCCCTTAAGAGTCGAAAACTCGTCAGAACGCGACATTTGTCCGACGATCCGGCCAGTGAGGGGTGGAAAACTCGTCAGAACGCGACATCTATCGTCGGTCCGGCCAGTTGGGGAGCCGAGAACTCACCAGAACGCGACTTGTGGCGAGATCGGCCCGTATGGGAGTGGCCCGCAGAGCTCTCGCTGCCTGACCGCGAACGACCCGGGCCGAGAACTCGTGTTCTGTTGAGATTTCGGCCCTGAACGGCCGGCGGTGCCAGGAACACTCGCGTTCTGATGACATTTCGCCGCCCGAACGGCCAGACTGGGGCCCAGAACTCGCGTTCTGTCGAGATTTCGATCCTGAACGGCCAGACTCGGGCCAGAACCCGCGTTCTGTGAGCTTTCGACCCCGAACGGCCAGTGGCGCCAGGAAAACTCGCGTTCTGATGACATTTCGCCGCCCGAACGGCCAGATCCGGGCCCAGAACTCGCGTTCTGATGAGTTTTCGACCCTGGACGCCCTGAGGCGGCTCGTAATCCGATCACCGGCCTGGAGCTGGCTCGGGTCGTTTTCGAGCGCGGCAGGGCCTGGACATGAAAGAGGTCCGTGGCCGCCTGCTCGGGGGTTCAGGTGACCACGGACTTCATAGAGGTAATCGTTGCAGCGTGCCGAAACGTTACAGGTACCTCGAGGTGACCTGTGTCACATAACGTGGTGGGCGCTTGATCATGCTGCCGATCAGTCGCCGGCCACGGGGCGGTAGCATCGATCCTCGTGACCACCCCCGACTCCGCACCCGACAGCGCCGGCCGGCTGGCCGACTCGGTCCGGCTCGCGCTGGCCTCCGAGGCGCGGGCGATCGCCGAACTTCAGCGACGGAGCTGGTCGGCCCAGCTCCCGGCGGAGCTGGTACAGGGGCTGCTGGCTGAGGTGGACCTGGTCGCCATGACCGAAGCCTGGGAACAGGCGATCCACCGACCGCCCGAGGCCCGCTTCCGCGTCCTGGTTGCGGTCGCGGATAGACGCGTGGTCGGTTTCGCCAGTACGATCCCGAGCCCCGACCCGGACGCCGACGCCCGGAACGACGGTCTCATCGACGAGTTCCTGATCGACCCGCCCGCCCAGCGCCGCGGCCACGGCTCCCGGCTGCTGAACGCCTGCGTGGACACGCTGCGCGCCGACGGCTTCTCCCGGGCCACCCGCTGGCTCAGCTCCACCGACGATGTCAGCCGCGCGTTCCTGACCGGGGCCGGCTGGGCACCAGACGGCAGTCATCGCGAGATCGGCCCCGACGACGAGTCGGTGCGGATCAAGCAGGTGCGGATGCACACCGACATCAGCGACTGAGCCACCCGGTCCGGCCGACGCTTACAGCTGGGCCACCACGACGCCCCTGGCGCCGAGCCCGCAGTCGACGCCGTCGGGCCCGGCGGTGATGCTGCTCAACCGCAGGCCGAGCGGCAGCCCATCGACAGCGATGGGCTTGAGCACGCGGGCGAGCAGCTGCTCGGTGACCGCGGCCGGCAGCTCGAGCCCGGCGACGCTGATCTCGGGGTCCACCAGGTCCACCGTCTGGGCCCGGACATCCAGCCCCAGCTTGCCGGTGACCTTCGCCGTCATCGACACCCCGAGCACCGTGGTCTGCACAGTCAGCCGGACGCGTTGGCCGTCGCCGGCGTAGCTCAGTTTTCGCCCGGAGTACGTCGACAGCGCCGCATAGCCCACCCGGGCAGAGCCCTGCACCGTGGCAGCGGTGAACGTCCGGTAGCCGTGCGTGGCGGCGACGTCGGCCATTCTGAGATCCAGCTGTTCCAGGTCGGGGCCTCCCCCGGGCGGGGAGACACCGGAGGCGACGATGTGCACTTCGCTGAAGCGTCGGCCCACCACCTGGGGCAGGAACCAGTCGCCGGCGATGTCCACCGTGGGCGGCTCGACGGTGCCGAGCGAGCGCTGCAGCTCGGCCGTGACCCGGTTCTCGGCGTACCCGTGCAGCAGGCGGTCGCCGGCCACTGTCGCAGCACAGACCAGCACCGCGACCAGCAGCAGCACCATCGCTGACCGGGCTGGGCGGCGGCGGTGCACCTCAGCCAACGCCGAGGATCTGCTCGATCCCGATGGTGAGCCCCGGCCGCTCGCCGACGGCACGGACGCCGGCGATGACGCCCGGCATGAACGAGGCACGGTCGAGCGAGTCGTGCCGGATGGTGAGCGTCTCGCCCTCGGCGCCGAACAGCACCTCCTGGTGCGCGACCAGGCCGCGC
Source organism: Microlunatus panaciterrae (assembly GCF_016907535.1). Lineage (NCBI taxonomy): Bacteria > Bacillati > Actinomycetota > Actinomycetes > Propionibacteriales > Propionibacteriaceae > Microlunatus > Microlunatus panaciterrae. The sequence continues at coordinate 3,586,748 of NZ_JAFBCF010000001.1, read as the reverse complement.
AGCCGGACGCTGTGCACCCGGACCCCCTCCACCGATGCCCCTCGGGCGCCAGCCAGCTCCTGAGTGGTGGCATCCGGCGGTGCGGACAGCGCTGCGGCGGCGCGCGCCGCCGCCACTCGCCGAGCGGTCGCCGCCGCGGTGCCCGAGGGGGCGTCCACCTTGTTGGGGTGGTGCAGCTCGATGATCTCCACGCTCTCGTAGAACGCGGCGGCCTGCGCCGCGAAGTGCATCATCAGGACCGCACCGATGGAGAAGTTGGCCGCCACCAGCACCCCCACCCCGGGATGCTCGGCCAGTTGGTCCCGCAGGACGTCCAGCCGGTCCTCGGTGAAGCCGGTGGTGCCCACGACCGCATGCTTGCCGTGCTCGATGCACCAGGACAGGTTGCGCATCACCGCATCCGGGGAGGTGAAGTCGACCACCACCTCGGCCGAGGCGGCGGCGGCCAGGTCGTCGTCGACGTCGAGGGCCGCCACCAGGCTCAGCCCCTCGGCTGCCTCGACGGCACGGCAGACCTCGGAACCCATCCTGCCCTTGGCACCGAAAACAGCGACACCCGTCATCGGGTTCTCCCTCACAGCTCGTGCCGACGCTGTGGCGCCGGTCTCGGGTCTGGAACTATCCGGGCCAGTCTTTCAGGATGGTCTGCAGCGGTCGACGCGGCACCTTCGGACCGACCAGACCGAGCACCGGCGGCTGCCCGAAGAGCTGTCCGGCCTCGCGTTGCACGTCCTCAGCGCTGACCTGGTCGAAACGGTCCAGGATGTCACCCAGCGTCCGACGGTCCCCGATCAGCTCGCTCGACCCGAGCCGGCTCATTCTGGAGGCGGCCCCTTCGAAGGCGAGGGCCGTCTGACCGCGCATCTGACCCTTGGCCCGCCTCAGCTCGGCGCCGGTCACGCCGTGCTCGGCGACGTCATTCAGGGTCGCCTTCACCAGGGACAGGATGTCGGCCAGCTTGTCGGGCGCGCACTGCCAGTCCACCGACCACAGACCGGCGTCGGAGTAGGCCGTCTCCCCTGCGTCGATGCCGTACGTGAGACCGCGCCGTTCCCGGATCTCGACGAAGAGCCGCGACGACATGCCACCCCCGACGATCAGCGACAACAACCCGAGCGGGTAGCGCCGGTCGTCGAAGATGCCCGGGCTGGCCAGGGCCAGCACCGCACTGCACTGCTCGAGGTTGCGAGACCGGGTCAGCAGCGCCGGCTCGGTGTTGATCCTGCTCGGAGCGGACCGCCGGCGACTGCCGTCCCGGCCGGTGCCGAACCCGGCCAGCAGCTCGCACAGCCGCTCATGCTCGACGTCCCCGGCGGCACTGACCACCATCGACGATGGTTGGTAGTGCCGACGCCAGTGCCGGACGATCTGCTGCCTGGACAGGGCGCGGATGGAGGCCTGCGAACCGATCACCGGCAGCCCCAGGGCCGCCTCGCCGAACAGGTGCGAGGTGACCAGCTCGGTGGCCGTCTCGCCCGGATCGTCGCTGTGCATGGAGATCTCGTCCAGGATCACCTCGCGCTCGGCGTCCACCTCGCGGCTGAGCACCAGCGAGTCGGTCAGCATGTCGGTGAGCACGTCGACGGCGAGGTCGGCGTCCTCGGCCAGCACCCGGGCGTAGAAGCAGGTGTGCTCCTTGGCCGTGTAGGCGTTGATGTCGCCGCCCACTGACTCGATCGCGGCCGAGATCTCCTCCGGGCCGCGGCGGTTGGTGCCCTTGAACAGCACATGTTCGAGGAAGTGCGAGGCGCCGTGCAGGCTGGCGACCTCGTGCCGGGAACCGACGTCGATGAAGAAGCCGATGCTGAAGGTGTGGCTGCCCGGCACCCGTTCGGTGACCACGCGCAAACCGCTCGGCAGCACCGTCCGGCGGACGTGTCCACCGAGGTGCCACCGAGCGGTTGCTCGTGACTTATGACCTGTCACAGGTTTCCTACCGACAGAACGGTTCGATCAGCTCTCGGCTGCCGCCACGTCCTCGACGACCGGCACCAGGGACAGCTTGCCGCGGTCGTCGATGTCGTTGATCTCAACCTGGATCTTCTGGCCGACGCTGACCACGTCCTCGACGTTCTCGACCCGTCCGCCACCGGCGAGCGGCCGCAGCTTGGAGATGTGCAGCAGCCCGTCCTTGCCCGGCAGCAGCGAGACGAAGGCGCCGAACGGGGTGATCTTGACGACGGTACCGAGGTAGCGCTCACCCTTCTCCGGCATCGTCGGGTTGGCGATGGCGTTGATCAAGGCGCGAGCTGCCTCGGCCTTGTCGCCACTGTCGGCTCCGACATAGATCGTGCCGTCGTCCTCGATGCTGATCTCGGCGCCAGTGTCGTCCTGGATCTGGTTGATGACCTTGCCCTTGGGCCCGATCACCTCGCCGATCTTGTCGACCGGGATCTTGATGGTGATGATGCGCGGCGCGTAGAGGCTCATCTCGTCCGGGCGGTCGATGGCCTCCGACATCACGTCGAGGAGCGTGTTGCGCGCGTCCTTGGCCTGGGTCAGCGCCCCGGCCAGCACCGAGGCGGGGATGCCGTCGAGCTTGGTGTCCAGCTGCAGCGCGGTGATGAAGTCACGGGTGCCGGCGACCTTGAAGTCCATGTCGCCGTACGCGTCCTCGGCCCCGAGGATGTCGGTCAGCGCGACATAGGAGGTCTCACCGTCGACGGTGTCGGAGATCAGGCCCATCGCGATGCCGGCGACCGGTGCCCGCAGCGGCACACCGGCGTTGAGCAGCGCCAGGGTTGAGGCGCAGACCGACCCCATCGAGGTGGAGCCGTTTGAGCCGAGCGCCTCCGACACCTGCCGGATGGCGTACGGGAACTCCTCCCGCGTCGGCAGCACCGGAACCAGCGCCCGCTCGGCGAGTGCGCCGTGGCCGATCTCGCGCCGCTTCGGGGAGCCGACCCGGCCGGTCTCACCGGTGGAGTAGGGCGGGAAGTTGTAGTTGTGCATGTAGCGCTTCGACGTCTCCGGCGCGAGGGTGTCGAGCTTCTGCTCCATGCCCAGCATGTTGAGGGTGGTGATGCCCAGGATCTGGGTCTCGCCACGCTGGAACAGCGCCGAGCCGTGCACCCGCGGCACCACGCCGACCTCGGCCGACAGGGTCCGGATGTCGGCCAGACCGCGGCCGTCGATGCGGATCTTCTCCTTCAGCACCTTCTGCCGGACCAGCTTCTTGGTCAGTGCCCGGAAGGCGCCGGTGATCTCCTTCTCCCGGCCCTCGAACTGCCCGGAGAGCTCGGCCACCAGCTTGTCCTTGAGGGTCTCGGTGGACTCCTCGCGGGTCTGCTTGTCGGCGATGCTCATCACCTGGGCCAGTTCGGCGCTCACCGACTGCTCGACGGCGGCGTACACGTCGTCGGCGTAGTCGAGGAAGACCGGGAACTCGACGGTCGGCTTGGGGAACTTGGCAGCGAGCTCGGCCTGCGCGTCGCAGAGTGCCTTGATGAACGGCTTGGCCGCCTCCAGGCCGGCAGCGACGACATCCTCGGTCGGGGCGGTCCGGCCGCTGTTGACCAGGTCCCAGGTGTGCTCGGTGGACTCGGCCTCGACCATCATGATCGCGACATCACCGTCGGTGAGCACCCGGCCGGCCACGACCATATCGAAGCTGGCGTCCTCGAGCTGACTCACGGTCGGGAAGCCGACCCATTGGTCGCCGATCAGGGCGACACGGACGCCGCCGATCGGGCCGGTGAAGGGCAGCCCTGCCAGCGTGGTGGACAGCGAGGCGGCGTTGATGGCGACGACGTCGTAGGCGACGTCCGGGTTGAGTGCCATCACCGTGACCACCACCTGGACCTCGTTCCGCAGGCCCTTGACGAAGCAGGGGCGCAACGGGCGGTCGATCAGGCGGCAGGTGAGGATGGCTCCCTCGGACGGGCGGCCCTCGCGGCGGAAGAACGAGCCGGGGATGCGGCCCGCGGCGTACATCCGCTCCTCGACGTCGACCGTCAGCGGGAAGAAGTCCATCCCCTCGCGCGGCTTGCTCTGCGCGGTGGTGGCGGACAGCAACATGGTGTCGCCGTCGATGTAGACGGTCGCCGAGCCGGCGGCCTGCCGGGCCAGCAGGCCCGACTCGAAGCGAACGGTGTGGGTGCCGAAGGATCCGTTGTCGATGACGGCTTCGGTGAACTGCAGGTCAGGTCCCTCCACGGGATCTCCTTTTCTGTGACGGATTGCCTCCGCACATCTCCGGCAGGCGGCCCTGTGGTGGTTCGACCATGGTGGCGCTGCGGCGGGAAGGGGCGGTGCGGTTCTCATCTGATCCGCACTCACCATCCGGCTGCTGGGTGGAGGCCGGTCTTCGATCGAGGTCTGCGGCGTGACCCTGCGGGCCTTCCGAAAACCACTACCGAGGACCGAGGCACTCCTGGCGCCAGCAGCGTGTGGATGCAATCTCTGGTGGTGTCCAGCCAGGTTGGCTGGACGGCTTTTCTGTCTTGCGATGTCCGTATTGAGTTGGACGTCTTGAGTTGTACCTATTGAGTTGTGGCTGGTGGGCGTTCGGCGCCCGGTGAGTCGGTGCGGAGCGGCACCGCGCGACACTGCTGTCGCGGCACCGCTCCGCGTCGGCTCAGCGGCGCAGTCCGAGGCGCTCGATCAGCGAGCGGTACCGCTCGATATCGGTCTTGGCCACGTAGTTGAGCAGCCGGCGGCGCTGGCCGACCAGCAGCATCAGGCCACGACGGCTGTGGTGGTCGTGCTTGTGTTCCTTGAGGTGCTCGGTCAGGTGAGCGATCCGCTTGGTCAGCAGCGCGACCTGGACCTCGGGAGAGCCGGTGTCGCCCTCGGTGGTCCCGTACTCTTCGATTGTCTTCTTCTTCTCAGCAGCATCCATCGAGACGTGCTCTCCTCTCGGTTTCCCGTTGCGCGGCGCTCCCCAGTGCCTGGTACGAGTCGGTGTGATTCGTGCCTGCGGCATTCCACAGGTGCGGAGGTGGGAGCTCTTGGGCTTCCGCGGCCGTTCTGACGGCAGTGTCAGGTTACCAGCGGGTCGCCTGTCGGACTAATCGGCTGCCGGCCCCGATAGTCTCGCGCTGTGATCACGGTTGCCGGCATCAGCCCCTCCCTGGACCTCACCTACCTGGTCGAGTCCCTGCGTCTCGGCGCCATCCACCGGCCGACGTCGGTGGTGCGCTGTGCCGGTGGCAAGTCACTCAACCTGGCTCGGGCGGCGACCGCAGTCGGCGCCGACGTCACCGTGGTCGCGATCCTCGGCGGACAGACCGGGACCGGGCTGGCCCGCTCGCTCGCCGCCGCCGGGATCGAGGTGGTCGCAGTCGACACTCCGGCCGAGACCAGGACCTGCGTGTCGATCGCTGCCGCCGACACCGGCGAGCTGACCGAGGTGTACGAGTACGCCCCGGAGATCCCCGTCGCGGTGTGGCAGCGGTTCGCCGCCCAGACGGGTGAGGCGTTGGCTGGCCGGACCGGCTGGCTGGCGGTCTCCGGAGGTGCGCCCAGCGGGCTGCACCCGACCGCGCTCGCCGAGCTGGTCCGGTTGGGCCGGCGGCACGGAGTCAAGGTCGCGGTCGACTCGCACAGCGCGGCACTGCCGGCCGCGGTCGACGCCGGGCCGGACCTGGTCAAGGTCAACCGCGCCGAGGCCGCCGATCTGCTCGGCCTGGCCGTCGAGACCGAACTGGTGCGGATGGCCGAGGCGATCCGGGAGCGGACCGGCGGCATGGTGGTGCTCACCGACGGTGACGGTGGGGCGGTCGGAGTCGATGACCAGGGTGCGGTGCGGGTGGGCCTGCCGCCGCTGCGCGGACGGTTCCCGGTCGGCAGCGGCGACTCGTTCCTGGGAGGCCTGCTGGCGAGCCTCGACGCCGGAGGCAGTCTCGCCGAGAGTCTGGCGCTGGCGACCGCGTGCGGCGTCGCCAACGCGCTGGTGCCGGGACCGGGGCAGTTCGACCCGGCCGCTGTCGCCGACCTCCGCGGCCAGGTGGTCGCCGTCCGGGAGTAACGCGCCGACCGGGCTGACGGGGCCGACCGTGGAGAACAGGGTTAGTGCTCCTCGAGCCCGGCCAGCAGGTGGCGGGCCTGTTCGACGTCCAGACGCATCTGACGGACCAGGGCGGGCATCCCCTCATACTTGACCTGCCCGCGGAGCCGCAGATAGAAGTCGATCGCGATCGGCACGCCGTAGAGTTCCAGGTCGTCTCGGTCGAGGACGTACGCCTCGATCCGGCGGGACTCGCCGGCGAACGTCGGGTTGCTGCCGACCGAGATGGCGGCCGGCCAGCGTTCGGCATCAGCACTGTCCTGTCGGGTGACCCAACCGGCGTAGACGCCGTCCTCGGGCACCGCCATCCCGGGCTCGACGTCGACGTTGGCGGTCGGGAAGCCCATCTCCCGGCCGCGCTGCGCGCCCTTGACGACGACGCCGGAATAGCGGAAGACATGGTCGGTCAGCTCCCTGACCCGGCCGAAGTCACCCTCGGCCACCGCGTGCCGGATCAGCGTGGACGAGCTCGGCACGGTGCCATCGGTCAGCAGCGGAAGGGCCTGAACGGTCCACTGTCCGTGGCTCAGCTCGTTCAGCGTCTGCACGGTGCCGGCCGCCCGGAAGCCGAACCTGAAGTTCTGCCCGACCACGATCCGCACCGGGTTCAGCGGCCGGATGATCTCGTCGACGAACTTCTCCGGACTCCAGTTGGCCACCTCCGGGGTGAAGTCGACCACCACCACCTCGTCGACCCCCACCGAGTGGAGCAGCTCCTTGCGCCGCGGCAATGACGTCAGCAGCAACGGGGCCCGGTCGGGTCGGATCACTGACATCGGATGCGGCCAGAAGGTGACGGCCACCAGCCGGGTGTTTGGCTCCGACCTGGCTGCCGTGTGGGCCAGCTCGACGTGGCCACGGTGGACCCCGTCGAAGTTGCCGATGATGACGACGGATGGCGCCGCTGGAGCCTCACTGGTCATCGGCTGCCTCTTCCTCGTCTCCGTCAGGACGGTCCCGATCGGTGTGCGCGCGTCTGCGATGGTGCCCCGACGATCTTAGCCATCCTGCACTGTGGGCAGTGGGGCTGCATCCGAAGCGGGCTCCGGATCAGACGAACACGCTGACCGGCTCGGCGCTCGGCCCGACCTGCCGGTAGAGGGCCAGGAACTCCCCTGTCCCGGTCATCACGGCGCTGGTCTCGGCCGGCAGCGTCACCTCGGGCAACCGGCGGCCGTGCCTGACCCAGGAGGCCTGTTCTTCGTCGCAGGTCCAGGTCGGGAAGCACCGCCGGGCCACGTCGTCGATGTCGATCAGGTCCAGCTCGACGGCCGCCTGGTCCAGCGTGCTGGCCTGGTCGAGGCCGAAGGGTCCGACCCGGGTGCGGCGGAGTGCGGTGAGGTGGCCGCCGACTCCGAGAGCTGCCCCGAGGTCGCGGGCCAGGGCCCGGATGTAGGTGCCCGACGAGCACTCGACCAGCACCTCGAGGTCGAGCACGTCGACCATCTCGCCGGGCGTGACCGGCTGACCGGAGCGGCGGACGTCGACCAGGTCGTAGCGGCTGACCCGGACCGACCGGGCCGCCAGTTCCACCTGCTCGCCGGCCCGCACTCTGGCGTAGGAGCGGACTCCGTTGACCTTGATCGCTGACACGGCGGTGGGCACCTGCTGGATGTCGCCGCGGAACTGCGGCAGCAGAGCGGCCACGTCGGACTCGGTGACAGCCGAGGCGCCGAGCGCAGTGGTGACCTCGCCCTCGGCGTCGTCGGTGAGAGTGCCGACCCCCAGCCGGATGGTGGCCCGATACTCCTTCTCGGTCAGCATCAGGTGCCCGAGCAGACGGGTGGCCCGGTTGAGACCCACCAGCAGCACGCCGGTGGCCATCGGGTCGAGGGTGCCGGCATGGCCGACCTTGCGGGTGCCGGCCAGCCGACGTACCCGCCCGACGACCTGATGCGAGGTCCAGCCGGACGGCTTGTCGACCACCAGCAGGCCGGAGCCCGTCACCCGGTCAGTCAGCGGAGTCCTCGTCCGCCTCGCGCGGCTTGCGATAGGGGTCCTCCTCACCGGCGAAGGCAGCCTTGGCCGCCTGCTCGGCGACGGCCGCGTCACCGGACTTGGCGACGGCCAGCAGATCCTCGATCTGGCGGGCCGTCTTGGGCACCGCGTCCGGGATGAACGCCAGCGTCGGCGCGAACTTGAGCCCCAGCTGCTTGCCGACCTGGGACCGGATCAGGCCGGTCGCCGACGCCAGAGCCACCGCCGTCAACGCCTGCTCCTCGTCATCGCCGTAGACGGTGTAGAAGACCGTGGCCTCCCGGGTGTCGCCGGTCAGCGACACATCGGTCACCGTGATGAAACCGAGCCGGGGATCCTTGATCCGCCGCTCCAGCATCTCGGCCACGATCACCTTGATCTGGTCGGCCAGCTTCAACACCCGTGGCGATGCCATGACGTTCCCTTTCGTTGCACTGTCAGCCCGCCCCTCCCAGACCTGGGCGGGCGGGAAATTCGGCTACCGGGCTCGGCGTTGCAGCGCGGAGGCGGGGTTACCGCTGAGGCCGCCCCGCGTCCGCGCTGCTGGGCGAGGTTCGGTAGCCGACAGCCTCGCCCAGCAGCCCGGTCTGCCTACGACCGCGCCTTCTCCCTCATCTCGTACGTCTCGACGATGTCGCCGACCTTCACGTCGGAGTAGTTCGAGAGGGTCAGACCACACTCGAAACCTTCCCTGACCTCGGTCGCGTCATCCTTCATCCGACGCAGCGAGTTGATCGAGGATTCGGTCACCACCACGCCGTCACGCAGCAACCGCGCCTTGGCGTTGCGCCGCATCAGGCCGCTGGTGACCATACAACCGGCGATGGTGCCGGCCTTGGACGAGCGGAACACGTCGCGGATCTCGGCGGTGCCCAGCTGGACCTCCTCGTAGATCGGCTTGAGCATGCCCTTGAGCGCCGCCTCGATCTCGTCGATGGCCTGGTAGATGACCGAGTAGTAGCGGATGTCGACGTTCTCTCGATCCGCCATCTCGGTCGCCTTGCCCTGCGGCCGGACGTTGAAGCCGATGATCACCGCGCCCGACGCTGCCGCCAGGCTGACGTTGGTCTCGGTGATGGCACCGACACCGCGGTCGATGACCCGCAGCGACACCTCGTCGCCGACATCGATCTTCGACAGGGCGTCCTCGAGTGCTTCGACCGAGCCCGACCCGTCGCCCTTGAGGATGAGCAGCAGCTCCTGCGTCTCGCCCTTCTCCAGCTGCTCGAACAGCTGGTCGAGGGTCTTGCGCCGGGTGCCGGCAGCCTGGGCTGCCATCCGCAACCGGGCCGCACGACGTTCGGCGATCTGACGCGCCATCCGGTCGTCCTCGACCACGATGAAGCTGTCGCCGGCGCCCGGAACCGCGGTCAGACCGAGGACCTGGACCGGCATCGACGGCGGAGCTTCGTCCACCGTCTCGCCGAGGTCGTTGAGCAGCGCCCGGACCCGGCCGTACGCCGGACCGGCGACGATCGAGTCACCGACGTGCAGCGTGCCGCGCTGGACCAGGACGGTCGCAACCGGACCGCGGCCCTTGTCCAGGTGCGCCTCGATGGCGACACCCTGGGCGTCCATGTCCGGGTTGGCCCGCAGGTCGAGGGCGGCGTCAGCTGTCAGCACGATGGCCTCCAGCAGCTCGTCCAGACCCTGGCCGGTGGTGGCGGAGACGTCGACGAACATCGTGTCGCCGCCGTACTCCTCCGGTACCAGGCCGTACTCGGTGAGCTGGCCGCGGACCTTGGTCGGGTCGGCGTCCGGCTTGTCCACCTTGTTGACGGCCACCACGACCGGCACATCCGCAGCGATGGCGTGGTTGAGCGCCTCGATGGTCTGCGGCATCACACCGTCGTCGGCGGCCACCACCAGTACGGCGATGTCGGTCGACTTGGCACCGCGAGCACGCATGGCCGTGAAGGCCTCGTGACCCGGGGTGTCGATGAAGGTGATTTTGCGCTCGGTGCCGTCGACCTCGGTCGCCACCTGGTAGGCGCCGATGTGCTGGGTGATGCCACCCGCCTCGCCGCCGGCCACGTTGGACTTGCGGAGCGCGTCCAGCAGCTTCGTTTTGCCGTGGTCGACGTGACCCATCACGGTCACCGCCGGCGGCCTCGGCGCCAGCTCGGCCTCGCCACCCTCGTCCTCACCGAACTCGATGTCGAAGCTCTCCAACAGCTCGCGGTCCTCGTCCTCGGGCGAGACGACCTCGATGTCGTAGTTGAGCTCGTTGCCGATCACCTGCAGGGTGGCGTCGCTGACCGACTGGGTCGCAGTGACCATCTCACCGAGGTGGAAGAGCACCTGCACCAGCGATGCGGCGTCGACGCCGATCTTCTCGGCCAGGTCGGTCAGCGAAGCACCACGGGCCAGCCGGATCTTCTGCCCGTCGCCCTGCTTGACGCGCACGCCACCAATCGACGGCGCCTCCATCTGGTCGAACTCTTGACGACGCTGCTTCTTGGACTTGCGGCCACGACGCGACGGTCCACCGGGACGACCGAAGGCGCCCTGGGTTCCACCGCGACCGCCGCGACCACCGCGGCCGCTCGGAGGAGGCCCACCCGGACCGCCGCCGGGACCACCGGGTCCACCGCGGCCCGGAGCACCACCGCGGCCACGACCGCCGGCGGGCGCTCCCCGACCACGGGTACCGGGGCCGGTGGCCCCGCCCAGCTGGCCGGAGCTCTGCTTGGGCATCATGGCCGGGTTCGGCCGGGGCATTCCGGGTACGCCACCGGGACGGCCAGGGCCACCCGGGGTGCGGGCTGCCGGCGGACGAGGTCCGCCGGGACGCGCAGCGTCCTGTCCGGGACGCGGGCCGCGGGGCTGCGTCCCCATCCCCTGAGACGGGGCGAACGGGTTGTTGCCCGGCCTTGGGGCGCCGCCACGACGCGGCGGGGCCGGGGTTGCGCCCGGCAGGCCACCGGTCGAGCCGGGACGAGGCCGTGGCCCTGAGGGCTGGCCGCCGCCGGGCCGCTCCTGGCGTGGCTCGCGCTGCTCGCGGGTCTCGGGGGCCCTGGACGCCGGACGTCCGGGCACCTTGGGTACCGGACCGGGGCGTGCACCGGGCCGTGCCGTCGGACCCGGCCGGACGCCAGGCGCCCTGGGTGCTGACGACTCGGTCGGACGCGCTTCGGCCGCCGGTGCCTCGAAGGCCGGTGCCTCGGCAGCCGGCGGCTGGACGGCCGGAGCCTGGGCCGCAGGGGCCTCGACCGCCGGAGCCTCAGCCGCGGGTGCCGGTGCGGCCTGCTCGACCCGGGGTGCGACCTGCTCGGCCCGCTCCGCCGGAGCGGTGGGACGCGGCCGGGGCGCCTCCACCTTGACCTCGGCGACCCGTGCCTGGGCCGGCGCGCTGGGCGCAGGCCTGTTGGCCGGGGCCTTCTTGGCGACCGGCTTCTGTTGGTTGTTGAGTTTCTCCTGCAACCGTCGAACGACGGGGGCTTCAATGGTCGACGACGCCGACCGAACGAACTCTCCCATGTCACTCAGCGTGCTGAGGACGACCTTGCTTTCGACTCCGAGCTCTTTCGCCAGCTCGTAGACACGGACCTTTGCCACTGCTCTCCCTTGAGGTCCGGGCCTTCTCGAGCCTGGACCAGTTAGTTGTCTTGCATGCTCATTGAGGTGTACTCATCGAGTGGTCATGAGCGTTAAGCCCACCTTCTGGTTTCCTGACCTGCCCACGTTGGACAGGCGTACGCGCATCTCCCCGGAGCGGTTCGATGTCAGTAGAGAACTCTATGCCCACCACCGGCGATTCGCCTAAGCGCCCACCCCGATCAAGCCGAGGTGTCGGCACCGACCGCCGGTTCGAGCAGCTGGGCGACCTGGTCTGAGTTGACCCCGGTGACCCGCAGTGCCCGGCCCACCGCTCGGCGACGGATCGCCAGCTCGAGGCATTCCGGTCGGCGGTGCAGGTACGCACCGCGTCCCGGGGCCACCTGGTTCCGGTCCAGCGCCACCTTCGACGCAGCCCAGACCAAGCGGACGAGATGGGATTTCTGCTCTCGCTCCCGACAGCCGACGCAGGTGCGCACCGGCAGGTGGTGGCGATTCACGACTCCAGTTTAGCGTGCTGACCCAGCGGTCGCACCTGCCTCTGCCGCAGGGTACGGAACCGCCGCCCGCCCCTGCCCTGGCCCTTCCCACGGGTCCCTGCCCCGCCCTCGCCCCGGCCACGCCCCGTCCTTGCCACCCCCCGACTGCGAAAACTCATCAGAACGCGAGTTTTCCGGGCCCCAAGGCCGGATCCCGCCCGAAAACTCATCAGAACGCGACTTCTCCCAGTCCCACGGCCGAATCCCGCTCCAAAACTCATCAGAACGCGAGTTCCCCTGGCCCCACGACCGAATCCCGCCCCAAACTCATCAGAACGCGAGTTCCCCTGGCCCCACGACCGAATCCCGCCCCAAAACTCATCAGAACGCGACTTCTCCCAGCCCCACGACCGGATCCCGCCCGAAACTCATCAGAACGCGACTTCTCGAGTACCGCTATTGACTGAAGTGCCGGGTCCACTCAGAGCTGAGCCTTCGCGGCACCCCGACCGCTCCCCGCTCGACCAGGGCCTTCTGGATCCTCTTCAATGTCGCGTCCGGCTCGGAGTAGATGCCCTGAGATGTGACCACGATGATGCGCCAGCCCATCTCATCGAGCTCTTCGCGTCGTCCGATGTCGCGGAGCCACTGCCGATCACTGTCCGCGTGCTGTCGTCCGTCGTATTCGATGATCAGCTTCAGCTCCGGGTACGCCAGGTCGAACCTCAGTCGCCAGCCGCCCTCGTCGTTCCGGATGATCCAGTTGATTCTGGGCTCCGGCAGACCGGCAAAGACAACCAGCAGGCGGAGTCTCGTCTCCATCGGTGAGTCAACACCAGGGCGTACGAGACGTGCCGCCCGACGGGCCAGCCTGGCCCCCCGACCACGCCATTGCTTCGCTGCGCTCACGAAGTCCTCTGGGCCCACGTTCGCAGACTTCACCAGGGAGTCGCCGGCGATGACCAGGTCGACCAGGCTGGCTCCCATCGTCGCCAGCTCCAGAAACGCCTGCGTCGGCGAGGCCACCGGCATCCCCCCGAGAGCGACGATCGCCGCACCGGGCAGAGCGAGATGGGACTTGATCCCCTGCCGTACGGAGCGGACGCTGCCCGAGACCACGCTGATGTGGGTCTGAGAACTGTCGGGCGAGACACCGCCCCAGAGCTCAACGGCCGTGCAGTGGCTGATGTGGGACCCGGACGGCATGACGCGCAGAGCCGCTCGGGCTCGGGTTCTCACGTCAACGGGTGTCGAGAAGTTGACATAGATGCCCTGGAAGATCCGTCGGAAACGCTCACCCCGGAGATCGACATCGGTCAGCCCGGCAGCGAGCGCCTCATAGCGGAAGAACGGTGACCGGGTGTCGAACGGCGGGACCTGACGTGGAACGCGGCGCATGTACCCAGGCTCCGGCCATGGGAACGGCTCGCAGGCCCACTGAACGAGATTTGTGGATAACTCGGACCTGCGATTGGCGCCGGGGAATCTCGCGTCGTGATGAGTTCTCGGGCCAGAGCCGCCAAAGCAGGCGTCCCAGAAGTCGCGTTCTGCCGAGTTCTCGAAGCACACCCGCCCAGATCGCGCGCCAGAACTCGCGTTCTGATGAGTTCTCGACCCCAAACGGCCAGACCCGAGCCTAGAACTTGCGTTCTGATGAGTTCTCGACCCCGAAACGGCCAGATCGCGCCCTAGAACTCGCGTTCTGATGAGTTCTCGACCCCAAATGGCCAGATCCGAGCCTAGAACTCGCGTTCTGATGAGTTTTCGAACAGGTGGCGTCACCAGGGCAGAGGCCCAGGGGCGGAAGGGCTAGGGGCGGAAGGGCTAGGGACGGACCGGTTCAGACGGAAAGGAGCGGAGGACGGACAAAGGGCGGGAGGGATAGGGCCGAACCGGATCGAGCGGGCGAGGGCGACCGGCTGGGGAGGAAAGGACGCGCGGGCCGGGGCGACCGGCTGGGGAGGAAAGGACGCGCGGGCCGGGGCGACCGGCTGGGGAGGAAAGGACGCCGGGGGCGAGAGCGACCCGCTGGGGTGGAAAGGACGGGAGGTCGGAGGTCAGGCCTCGGGGGCAGGGACCTCGGTGTCGGAACGGATGTCGATCCGCCAGCCGGTCAGCCGGGCGGCGAGGCGGGCGTTCTGACCCTCTCGCCCGATCGCCAGGGACAGCTGGTAGTCGGGCACCACGACCCGGGCGGCGCGGGCGGCCGCGTCCACAACCGTCACCGACGAGACCTTGGCCGGGGAGAGCGCCTGGCCGACGAAGGTCGCCGGGTCGGGCGAGTAGTCGATGATGTCGATCTTCTCCTCGTTCAGCTCGTGCATGACGGCGCGGACCCGCTGGCCCATCGGTCCGATGCACGCACCCTTGGCGCTGACGTCCGGGTTGTGGCTGACAACGGCAATCTTGCTCCGGTGCCCCGCCTCGCGGGCCACCGCCTTCACCTCGACCGTGCCGTCGGCGATCTCGGGCACCTCCAGCCGGAACAGCTTCTCCACCAGCTGCGGATGGGTCCGGGAGACCACGACCTGCGGTCCCCGGAGCTCCCTGCGCACCGAGACCACGTACACCCGGAGCCGCTTCCCATGGGTGTACGACTCCCCCGGCACCTGCTCGGCCAGCGGCATGATCGCCTCGATCTTGCCGAGGTCGACCAGCACGGTCCGTGAGTCGCTGCCCTGCTGGACGACGCCGGAGACGATGTCACCCTCGACGCCGGCGAAGTGGCCGAACTTCTGCTCGTCCTCAGCGTCCCGCAGCCGCTGCATGATCACCTGGCGCGCCGTCGAGGCGGCCACCCGGCCGAAGCCCTCGGGGGTGTTGTCGTACTCCCCGATCTTGTGGCCTTCCTCGTCGAGCTCGGGCACCAGCACGCTGACGTGGCCGGACTTGCGGTTCAGCTCGACCCGCGCACCCGCGACCGCATGGTCGGTCTTCTCGTACGCCGACAGCAGCGCCTCCTCGATGGCCCGGGCCAGCACCTCGAACGGCAGGTCCTTCTCCCGTTCCAACACCCTCAGCACCGCGATGTCGATGTCCACGTCAGTCGTCCCTCTCCTCGTCATCGGCCTGCTGGCGGTTCAGCTCGACCTGGATCAGCGCCTTCGCGACCTCGGCGAACGGCACCGTGCGTGTTGTCTGGTCGACCTCCAACGTCGCGCTCTCCTCGGTGCTCTTCATGATCCGCCCGGTGAACGTCTCCCCGCCGGTGAGGCTGACCTGCACCAGTCGGCCGGCGTTCCGGCGCCAGTGCCGCGGCAGCGCCAGCGGCCGGCTGACCCCACGCGAGGACACCTCCAGGGTGTACGGATTCGCCCCGGTCACGTCGGTCTCGTCCAGGGCGACCGAGATGGCCTTGGTGGCCTCGGCGATGTCATCCAGCAGCGGGCCGCGGCCGGTCGGACCGTCACCGTCCACCACCACCCGCAGCAGGCTGCGCTTGCCCGCTGGCACCAGATCCACGGCCTCGAGCTCGAGATCGAACTGGGCCAGGACTGGAGTCAGCAACGACACGATCTGACTTTCTTTCATCTGGCCATCCCTCGATCCGATTGTGAAGTGCAGTTGTCGGCCGCCCTCGCAGGCGTCGGCGGATCAGCCCTTCCAAGCACGTTACCGCTAGCGGCATTGTCGCACGCGGTGAGATAACGTCTCCGGGTGGCATCGGAGAGGCAGCGCCCTGCACCAGGCCGGCGCGGCTTCCTGCTCGGCGCCTTCGGACTGGGCCTGGTGGTCACCTCCACCGCCGCCGGCTGCAGCCTCACCGACCCCCGGATCGACACCTCCGGCCTCAAGCCCCGGCCGATTCCGACGCCCAGCCCGACACCCTCCCTACCCGGCTCGGCTGCCGGAGCCGACACCGAGCAGGCGTTGGCCCGGCTCGCCACGGCAGTGCTCGACAGCCGGGACGCCGCCCGGCTCGGCGCCCAGGTGCGGATGCTGGTCGGGCTGGTACTCGCGGATCACCGCGACCACGTCGTCGCCCTCCGCAGCCCACAGCCCACCAGCCGGCCGGTACCCACCGGCTCCCCCTCGCCGACGACCCGGACGAGCCCCGGCACCGGCGCCGGCAAGGCGGCGACCGCGCTCCGCCGGTTGGTTGCCGGTGAGCGGGCCGCGGCCCGGCTGCACCGAGCCGCCGCGGACGCCACCAGCGGCTACACCTGTCTGCTGTGGGGGTCGCTGGCCGCGGCCGCCGGCCAATACGCCGACGCCCTGGAGAGCGGAGCCCGTACGGCGGCGCCACCGAAGCCCCAACAGCGCAGGCCGCTGGTCCCGGTAACCGACCTCGAGGCCATCCAGGCCCTGCTCCGGCAGTCCCACGCCATGGTCTACGGCTACCAGCTCGCGCTCGGCAAGCTGTCCGGAGCCAGGGCCGACCGCGCGGCCGGCCGGCTGGCCCAGCACCGGGTTCTGCGGGACAGGCTGGTCGACCTGCTGAACGAGCGGAGCGCCGACGTTCCGGCGGCCGAGCCTGCCTATGTGCCCCCGATCGAGGTCTCCAACGCCAGCCGCGCCGTCGTCCTGCTCCGGTTGATGGAGACCCGCTTCCTGCCGTTCGTCGGACAGTGGGTGGCGGCCGCCGCGACCGGCCCGACGCGTTCCCTGGCCCTGGACGAGCTGAGCGCGGCGACGCTGTCTGCGCGGGCCTGGGGCGCGGCCCTGCAGGACTGGCCCGGCTGGCCCAGCTGACCGCGCAGGTGGTCAGCCGGTGAACTGGCCGACGACGTCCCAGCCGAGCTTGACCACCAGCCCCGCGATCACCAGCAGGTAGACCTTGCGGACGAACCCGTTGCCACGGGTCAGCGCCATCCGCGCCCCCAGGAAGCCGCCCAGCAGATTCGCTCCGCCCATCAGGAGCCCGAGCTTCCAGATCACCGATCCACTCAACCCGAACACCGCGATGGCGGCCAGGTTGGTCACTAGGTTGGCGATCTTGGCCTTGGCACTGGCTTCCAGGAAGCCGTAGCCGAGCACGGCGACCAGCAGGATCACGAAGAACGACCCGGTGCCGGGTCCGAGGATGCCGTCGTAGGCCCCGACCCCGAGGCCGATCCCAGCCGCCCGGAGGTAGTGGTGGCCGCCGGAGTGCTTGATCTCGGTGGTCAGGCCGAGCTCGGGCCGCCGCCAGGTGTAGATGCCGACCCCCACCAGCGCCACCAGCACGATGGGGGTGAAGTACTCCTTCGGCAGGAACCTGGCCGCGTGGGCCCCCAGCGCCGACCCGGTCGCCGAACAGACCACCAGCGGGATGATCGTCCGCCAGTCCGGTCTGATCTTGATCGCGTACGTGATCGAGCTGGTCAACGTCCCCCACACCGAGGAGATCTTGTTGGTGCCGAGGATGGACGCCGGCGCGGTCGAGTCCGGCAGCCCGATCAGGAGAGCGGGCAGCTGGATCAGACCGCCTCCGCCGACCACCGCATCCACCCAGCCGGCGGCGAAGGCGGCCAGCATCAGCAGCACCACCGTGGCGGTGGTGATCTCCAGGCCGGTCAACTACGGAGCGATCGGGGTGCCCCGCAGGACGCCCAGCACGTGGTCATGGGCAGCGGCGACGTCGACGTCCACCCGCTCCCCGGACCGACGGTCGCGGACCTCGATCTTGCCGTCGGCGAGTCCCCGACCGACGACCACGATGGTCGGCATCCCGAGGATCTCCGAGTCGGCGAACTTCACCCCCGGGCTGGCCTTACGGTCGTCGAGCAGCACCTGGACACCGGCCGCGGACAACGAGGCGGCCAGGTCCTCGGCCGCCTGGGCGACAGCGGCGTCCTTGCCGGTGGCCAGGATCTGGACGTCGAAGGGGGCCAGCTCACGCGGCCAGCAGAGCCCCTTGTCGTCACAGGTCCCCTCGGCTACGGCGGCGACGGCCCGGGACACCCCGACACCGTAGGATCCCATCGTCACGGTGACCAGCTTGCCGTTCTGGTCGAGCACCTTCAGGCCGAGCGCGTCGGCGTACTTGCGGCCGAGCTGGAAGATGTGGCCCATCTCGATCCCGCGGGCCAGCTCGAGCGGCCCCGAGCCGTCCGGCGCGGGGTCCCCGGCCCGGATCTCGGCCGCCTCGATGGTGCCGTCCGGGGTGAAGTCACGCCCGACCACCAGGTCGAAGACGTGCCGCCCCGGCTCGTTCGCGCCGGTCAGCCAACGGGTCCCCTCCACCACCCGGGGGTCGACGAGGTAGCGCAGGCCGGTGGCCGACGTGCTGCCCAGGGCCTGCGGCCCGATGTAGCCCTTCACCAGACCGGGATGCTCGGCGAAGTCGGCATCGGTGAACGGCTCCACCTCGATCGGCTCGAGCTGGCCCTCCAGCCGCTTCAGGTCCACCTCGCGGTCGCCCGGCAGGCCGATCACGACCGGCTCGCGCTTGCCGTCGGGATGGCGGAAGTTCACCACGACGTTCTTCAACGTGTCGGCTGCCTGCCACTGCCGGTCGGCCCGGGGGAAGCGGGCGTTCGCCAGCGTCACCAGCGACTCGATGGTCGGGGTGTCGGGAGTGTCCTCGACGTGCGCGGCCGGCGCGTCGTCGTACGGCAGCGGGTCCGGTACAGCGACCTGGACCGCCTCGACATTGGCCGCATAGCCGCCCGGGGAGCGGACGAAGGTGTCCTCGCCGTTCTCCGCGATCGCCAGGAACTCCTCGCTGCGGGACCCACCCATGGCTCCGGAGGTGGCAGCCACGATCACATAGTCGAAGCCCAGCCGGTCGAAGATCCTGATATAGGCCTGGCGGTGCGCCTCGTAGGAGACCTGCAGGCCGGCGTCGTCGATGTCGAAGGAGTACGAGTCCTTCATCACGAACTCGCGGCCCCGCAGAATGCCCGCCCGTGGCCGCGCCTCGTCGCGGTACTTCGTCTGGATCTGATAGAGCGACAGCGGCAGGTCCTTGTAGGAGGAGTACAGGTCCTTGACCAGCAGCGTGAACATCTCCTCGTGGGTCGGACCGAGCAGATAGTCACCGTCCTTGCGGTCCTTGAGCCGGAACAGGCTGTCGCCGTACTCGGTCCAGCGGCCGGTCGCCTCGAACGGCTCTCTCGGCAGCAGGGCCGGGAAGTGCACCTCCTGCGCGCCGATCGCCTCCATCTCCTCGCGGACGATCTTCTCCACGTTGCGGAGCACCCGGTAGCCGAGCGGCAGCCAGGAGTAGATGCCCGGGGCGGCCCGCCGGATGTAACCCGCACGCACCAGCCACCGGTGACTGGGGACCTCGGCATCCGCCGGGTCGTCACGCAGGGTGCGTACGAACAGTTCGGACATCCGGGTCATCACGGCTGGGTCGCCTCTCTGGTGGGCCAATGGTGCTCTGCGCACACTATCGGCGCGGGGCCGCCGACGGCGACCCGGTTATGCCGCCGGAGCCACTCGAGGGGCGGGGTGCAACCTTCGCCTCAGCCCCGGGTCAGGCCCTTGACGTGATGGCTCAGCACCACAGCCGAGGTCCGCCGCTGGGCCAGCAGCAGCCTGTGCCGCGAGACGGCACCCGGGTGGCGCAGGGCCTGGGAGACCACCAGCACCCGGGCCGGATGGCCGGGCTCGTAGTGCGTCACGAGGGTCGGGATGTACTCGGCCCTGCTCACCCGGAAGCGCCCGTTCGCCGTGCGGGTGAAGGTGAACCGTGCCGTCACACCCTCATAGCTGCGGGCCACCGGTGTGCGATGCTGGGCGACGGTGTTGCCCAGGCCGAAGACGACCCACTTGCCGTTGATCCTGGTCCAGGGCTGGACCACGTGCGCGTGATGGCCGTAGACGAGGTCGATGTCGGGCGAGGCCGTCAGAGCCCGGGCGACCTGGCGCTGCTGGGCGTTCTCCTTCGGGGAGTACTCGTCACCGGCGTGGATGGCCGCCAGCACGATGTCGGCGCCGGCCCGGCGCGCCCGCTTCGCCCGGGCCAGCATGGCCGGCACGTCCAGCTGGTCCACCGACCAGGGTCGGCCGCGGGGCACCGGGAGCCCGTTCAACCCGTAGGTGCCGGCGACGACGGCGATCCGGACCCCCTGACGGGTGGTGAACAGCTCAGGCGTGCGCTCCTCCGCCGCGCTGCGCGCCGTTCCCGCATGCAGGATCTTCGCCCGGTCGAGATCCTCGAGCGTCCGGACGATCCCGGCGAAGCCGCCATCCACGCTGTGGTTGGAGGCGGTGGTGCACAGGTCGTAGCCGGTCGCCCTGATGCCGGCGACCACCTGCGGTGGGGCGGCGAACTGCGGGTAGTTCGAGAACGGGCCGCCCTTCGGTGCCAGCGGCACCTCCTCATGGCAGATGGCCAGGTCGGCGGTGGACACCACCGGCTTCAGGCCCGCCAGCAGGGGTGCGAAGTCGTAGCCGCTGCGACCGCGAGCCCGGGCATCCTCGGCGGCGCTGGACCACAGCGTGTTGTGCCAGAGCAGGTCACCGTTCATCACCACCGTCACGCTCCCCGAGGCTGGTGCCGGCGTCTTCGACGGCGTGCTGCTCGGGCGTCCGGCCGCCGACGGCGTCCGGCTGTTCGACGAGGACTGGGCTGGTGGGGTCCGGGCTGGCGGGGTCTGGCCAGGCGCGGACTGGGCCGCCGACGGGGATGGGTTCGGCGCCGATGTGCGGGCGCCCGGCTCCGGGATCGTTCCGCAGCCGACCAGAGTAGCCAGCAGCGCCACCGCGCAGACGTAGGGTGACAGTTTCCGGGGACGCGGTAGCCGAGCCACGATCAGTACAGGATGGTGGCGAACTCGCCGACGTCGGTGAACCCGACCCGGGCGTAGGTGGCCCGGGCCGGCAGGTTGAAGTCGTTCACGTAGAGCGAGACGGTCGGGACCACCGTCCGGGCCAGCCGCACCACCCCGGCCATCGCCGGTGCGGCCAGGCCACGGCCCCGCAGCTCAGGCTCGAGCCAGACGCCCTGCACCTGGCTGACGCTGCCGGAGACCGAGCCGAGGTCGGCCTTGAACAGCACCCGGTCGCCCTCGAAGATGCCGAACGCGCGACCGGAGGTGATCAGCTGCCGGACGTAGAAGCGATAGCCGGCCGGGTTGCCGAGCAGCGGCGAGACGCCCACCTCCTCGGTGTACATCTTCACCGCCGCCTCGTAGTAGGCGTCCCAGTGCTCCAGCGTCACCCGGCGCACCCGCGGGTCGGCGGCCACCACCGGGTCTGCACTGATCGCCATCACCGGTTGGTGCGGGCGCGTCTCCCGGACCCGTGACCAGCTGGCGCCCCAGCGCTCGGACAACCGCCGCCAGAGGCTCATCGCCACCTCGGCCGGGCCGATGATGGAGGAGCAGATCCGTTCCCGGCCGGCGAACTCGGCGAAGGCCTCGACAGCGGCAGCGTCGGCGTTCACCGGCACCATGTTCGAGCCGGCGTGGCAGATCGAGCGGAGCAGTCCGCCGCTCTCGTACCCCCAGATCGGGCAGCCCAGGTTGGCCGCGTCGACTCCGGCGGTGCGGATCCGGGAGGCGACGAACACGTTCTCGATCGGGTTGGCGGAGACGATGCTGACGGCGGCGGCCAGGTCGCGCTGGGTCAGCACCCGGACGCTGCCGACGGTCGAGCCGCCGGTGCGTCCCGACACCGCCGCCTCCCCCACGGTCAGCCCACGCTCACCTGAGGGGCGCCCTCGCCGGCCGGCATCTCCTCGGCCAGCCGCATCGCCTCCTCGATCAGCGTCTCGACGATGTCGCTCTCCTTGACCGTTTTGATCACCTGACCGCGGACGAAGATCTGGCCCTTGCCGTTGCCTGACGCGACCCCGAGATCGGCCTCCCGCGCCTCGCCCGGCCCGTTCACGACACAGCCCATCACCGCCACCCGGAGCGGCACCTCCAGGCCCTCCAGCCCCGCCGTGACGGCGTCGGCCAGCTTGTACACGTCGACCTGGGCCCGCCCGCAGGACGGGCAGGAGACGATCTCCAGCTTCCGCGGCCGCAGGTTCAGCGACTCCAGGATCTTCAGGCCGACCTTGACCTCCTCGACCGGCGGCGCGGACAGCGACACCCGGATGGTGTCGCCGATGCCGCGGGACAGCAGCGAACCGAAGGCGACGGCGGACTTGATGGTGCCCTGGAAGGCGGGTCCGGCCTCGGTCACGCCCAGGTGCAGCGGCCAGTCCCCCCGCTCGGACAGCATCTCGTAGGCGCGGATCATCACCACCGGGTCGTTGTGCTTGACCGAGATCTTGAAGTCGTGGAAGTCGTGCTCCTCGAACAGCGAGGCCTCCCAGACGGCCGACTCGACCAACGCCTCCGGGGTCGCCTTGCCGTACTTGGCCAGCAGCCGCTTGTCCAGCGACCCGGCGTTGACCCCGATCCGGATCGAGACCCCGGCGTCGCTGGCCGCCCGGGCGATCTCCTTCACCTGGTCGTCGAAGGCCCGGATATTGCCCGGGTTCACCCGGACCGCGGCGCAGCCGGCGTCGATCGCCGCGAACACGTACTTGGGCTGGAAGTGGATGTCGGCGATCACCGGGATCTGGCTCTTCTTCGCGATCGCCGGCAGCGCCTCGGCGTCGTCCTGGCTCGGTACGGCGACCCGGACGATGTCGCAGCCGGTTGCGGTCAGCTCGGCGATCTGCTGCAGGGTGGCGTTGATGTCGGAGGTCAGTGTCGTGGTCATCGACTGCACACTGATCGGGGCGTCGCCCCCGACCGAGACCTTGCCTACCTTGATCTTGCGGGTCTTGCGTCGCGGCGCCAGGGTCTCGGGTGGGAGTGCTGGCATGCCCAGGTCGATGTCCATCGTGACTTTCTTTGCCGTCGGTGATCGGGTCGTGGTGGTCGTGCTCAACGAACGGTCGAGCTAGAGCAGCTTGATCGGGTCGATGATGTCGGCCAGGATCAGCACCGCGCCCGAGAGCGCGATGATCCCTCCTACAACATAGGCGACCGGCAGCATCTTGGCCGTATCGACGTGCCCCGGGTCGGGGCGGCCGAGCAGCTTCGCCAACCAGCGCCTCAGTCCCTCATAGAGGGCGCCCGCGATGTGTCCGCCGTCCAGCGGCAGCAGCGGGACGAAGTTGAACAATGCGACGAACAGGTTCACCGAGCCGAGCAGGCTGAACAGGGTGGCCACCTTGTCCGCAGCGTTGATCTTGTCGGTGGCGGCCACCTCGCCGGCCACCCGGCTGGCGCCGACGATGCTCATCGGCCCGTAGACGTCCCGCGGCTTGCCGGTGACCAGGTTGGCGGCGGTGAAGTAGACCTTCGCCGGGAACCGGACCAGCGCATACCCGGTCTGCCTGGTCATCCGCCACATGTCCTGCAGGACCACGATCGGGCCGCCGCGCTCGAGCGCCTGGTCGGGCGAGACACCGAAGAAGCCGGCCTGGACCGTCCGCGACGGGTCCCACTTGTGCGGTACGCCGGTGATCACCGTGTTGACCGGAGCGAGGTCGACCCGCTGGCCGGAACGCTCGACGGTCACCACGGCACGATGGTCGAGGTTGGCCCGGATCAGCTCCGACATCTGGTCCCAGGAGGTGATCCGCTGCCCGTTGAAGGCCACGATCTTGTCGCCCGGCCGGACGCCGGCCTGGAAGGCGGGCGTCTTGGGGTCCCCGGCGCGGCAGGTCTGGTCGGCGCGGCTGGCCGGGACGATGCACTCGCTGACGTGCGAGACGGTGAGCTGGGTCCTCGGCATGCCGTACAGACCGGTGACGGCAAGCAGGATCAGGAAAGCCAGCAAGATGTTCATCGCCGGTCCGCCGGCCATGATGATGAGCTTCTGCCAGGTCTTCTTCTGGTAGAACAGCCGACCCTCGTCCTCGGGCGTGATGTCCTCCCACTCCGCCGAGCGGGCCTGGTCGGCCAGCGACTGGAAGATCCCGGTGCGGGCGGCCATCACCTTGGTCGGCGCCTCCTTCGACGGAGGGTACATGCCGACGAACCGGACGTAGCCGCCGAGCGGCAGGGCCTTGACGCCGAACTCGGTCTCGCCGAACCGGCGCGCCCACAGGGTCTTGCCGAAGCCGACGAAGTACTGGGTCGTCTTGACGCCGAAGAGCTTGCCCGGCACCAGGTGGCCGACCTCGTGCAGCGCGATCGAGGCCATCACCAGGGCGAAGAACAACACCGCCCCGAGGATGTAGATCACGATGTCCATCTAGAGAGTCCGCTCCATCTGCCCGTCGACGCCTGGGTTCCTGACGGTCAGCTCCCGCGCCCGCGCACGGGCCCAGGAGTCCGCTGCCAGCACGCTCGGCACATCCATGTCGGCCGAACTGACCAATCTAGAGCCTACGTCCGGGACGGAAGCCCCGGCCAGTCCGCCCGGTGCGCAGTGCTCGTCGAGCACGCTGCGGACGATGTCGAGGATGTCGAGGAAGGAGATCCGGCCCGCGTGGAAGGCGTCCACGCACTCCTCGTTGGCGGCGTTGAAGACCGCCGGGGCGGTGCCCCCGAGCCGGCCGGACCGCCGCGCCAGCTCGACGGCCGGGAAGGCCTCGTTGTCCAGTGGCTCGAAGGTCCAGCTGCTGGCCGTGCTCCAGTCGCAGGGGGCGGCAACGCCGGCCATCCGGTCCGGCCAGCTGAGCGCCAGCCCGATCGGCAGCCGCATGTCGGGCGGCGAGCACTGCGCCAGGGTCGAGCCGTCGACGAACTGCACCATCGAGTGCACGATGGACTGCGGGTGCACCACTACATCGATCCGGTCCAGCTCGACGCCGTAGAGCAGGTACGCCTCCAGCAGCTCCAGCCCCTTGTTGACGAGCGTCGCCGAGTTGGTGGTGATCACCCGGCCCATGTCCCAGGTCGGGTGGGCCAACGCCTCAGCCGGTGTGACGGCCGCCATCTGCGCCCGGCTGCGGCCGCGGAACGGGCCGCCGCTGGCGGTCAGGATCAGCCGGTCCACCTCGGTCGGGGTGCCGCCGCGGAGACACTGGGCGAGCGCGGAGTGCTCGGAGTCGACGGCGACCAGCTGCCCCTCGGCGGCCGCACCGGTGACCAGCGTGCCACCGATCACCAACGACTCCTTGTTGGCCAGCGCCAGCCGGGCGCCGCTCCGCAGGGCGGCCAGCGTGGGCTCCAGCCCGGCCGAGCCGGTGATGCCGTTGAGCACCACGTCGCAGGGATGGCCGGCGGCTTGCGCGGCAGCGTCCGGTCCGGCCACGATCCTGGGCAGCATCACCTCGCCCGACGACCAGCCGCGCTTGCTGGCCTCGGCGTACAACGCCAGCTGCAGGTCCTGCACCGCCGACGCCCGGGTCACCGCCACCAGCCGGGCCCCGGTGTCGAGCACCTGCCGGGCCAGCAGCTCGATGTTGCCGCCGCCGGCAGCCAGCCCGACCACCCGGAACGACTCCGGCTGAGCGGAGATCACCTCCAGGGCCTGGGTGCCGATCGATCCGGTGCTTCCCAATATGACGACGTCACGCACCCGCACATCCTCGCAGGTGCGGGTCGCACTCGACAGGCTACGGCCGCGCCCGTGCGCCGCCTCTCTGCCGGGGGCCGCCTTCTAGACTCACAGCCACCATGACACGGCGGACACTGGAGATCGAGTCGCTGGCCGACTTCGACGCGCACCTGGCGGCCACCCGGTCGCTCCATGGCTGGTTCATCCAGTCGGTCGACCTGACGGGCCGGGTGGCCGAGCTGCGGGCCGTCGACCCGCACGGAGCGGTCTTCCTCGGCTGCGAGTTGAGCGATGCGCAGGCGGTCGACCTCCGCACCCGCGGGGCCATGCTGTTCCCCCGGCTTCCCGACCTGCCGTTCGACCCGTACCGGCCGGGACTGTACGACGCCGCCGAGCTGTACGGCGGCGGCCCGTACGCCGAGAGCGTCGACGCGGCCATCTACGCCTGGTCCCAGTCGGGCCAGCACACCCTGGACCGGACCCTGGCCGCCGCCCTCCATGACCATGCGATCACCGACGCCCTGGACGAGGAGATGGCCAGGATCCCGGCCGGCGACGCCGTCGGGGTGATGGGTGGCCACACCCTGCTGCGGGACGGTGCCGACTACCGACTGGCGGCCCAGCTCGGTTGCCGGCTGGCGACGGCCGGCAAGACCGTCGTCACCGGCGGCGGTCCCGGAGCGATGGAGGCCGCCAACTTCGGCGCCTACCTGAGCCCCTGGCCGGATCGGCTGGACGAGGCGCTCGGCATCCTGGCCGAGATCCCCAGCTACCGGCCACGGGTGGACGCCTGGGCGGCCCAGGCCTTCCGGGTCCGGGACCGCTGGCCGCTGGCGCGGGCCGGCTCCAGTATCGGTATCCCCACCTGGTTCTACGGGCACGAACCGTCGAACCCGTTCGCCACCAGGATCGCCAAGTACTTCACCAACGCGCTCCGCGAGGACAGCCTGCTGCAGCGGTGCGGTGGCGGCATCATCTATCTGCCGGGAGCGGCCGGCACCGTCCAGGAGATATTCCAGGCCGTCACGGAGAACTTCTACGCCGCCGACGACACCCAGGTCACCCCGATGGTGCTGGTGGGTCGCGACTACTGGACCGAGGAGTTCCCGGCCTGGCCGCTGCTGCAACGGCTGGGCCATCGGCGCCCGATGGCGGCGAGCATCCACTGTGTCGAGGACATCGCCGCCGCCGCCGAGATCGTGCTCGGATAGCGATCCACAGGTTCCTGCCAGGTTGCCACCAGCGGGGCGCCAGGATCGACCGGCACAGTTGCCCACATGATGCGATCAAAGAAGACCACAGCAGCCGCCATCACCGGAGGCCTGCTGGCCCTCGGTGCCGGCATCGGCGTGGCCGGCCTCGCCTCGGCCGACCCGACCACCACCCCGTCAGCGACATCGTCATCCAGCGCCGCTCCCGACCGCCGGACCGACCGGCCGGGCCGGTTCCACGGCGAGCACGGGCAGCGTCAGGATGACCTCGCCAGGAGCCTGGCCGACAAGCTCGGCGTCACCGAGGCCAAGGTGACCGCCGCACTGCGGGCCATCAGGGACGAGAACAGGCCGACCGCCCCGCCGTCGGCCGGCACCGACCGCCCGACACCGGCGGCGCGCGACGCTGCACTGGCCAAGCAGCTGGCCGCGAAGCTCGGCATCCCCGAGGCCAAGGTGAAGGCGGCACTGGACCAGATCCGGACCGCCGCCCAGGCCGAGCGCGCCGCGGCACTCAAGAGCAGGCTCGACGCGGCGGTCAAGGCCGGGACGCTGACCCGGGCCGAGGCGGACGCGGTGACGAAGGCGGTGCAGAAGGGTGTGATCGAGGTCGGCGGCCCGCGCTGACACCCGGTCAGGTCCCACGGCTCCTCGGACGGACGACTCCGGCCACCGCGGGTGAGCTCAGCTCAACGAGGGCTCATCCGCGGTGGCCAGTGTCAGTACCGCCTCCTCGACGAACTCGTCCTTCTCCAGCGCCCGCTCGACCGCCCGCAGCCTGACGGCCAGGTCGTGCTCGGCGTCGTCGCCGGTCATGTCCACCGCAGCCACCAGGAAGACCCGGCTCGGTCCGACGAACTCAAGGTGCAGGTAGGTGATGCGCTCGATCTCGTCGAGCTGCAGCAGCCGCGACAGCACCCGGCTCCGCAGGCCCGGCGTGACCGCCTGTCCCACCAGGAAACGCCGGTTCCGGTCGATCAGGACGACAGCCACCACGCCCAGCAGGAGGCCGACCAGGATCGACCCGATGGCGTCGGGCACCGGTGAGCCGGTGAGCTGGTGCAGGCCGATTCCGGCGGCGGCGATCAGCAGCCCGAGCAACGCCGCCGAGTCCTCGAAGAACACCGCTCGCAGTGTCGGGTTGGAGGTCTTCATCACATGCGACAGCAGCTCGCGGTCGAGGGCGCGGGCCGACTTGCGGGACTGGAGGAACGCCTGGGTGAACGAGACGCCCTCCAGCACGAAGGCGATCGCGAGAATGATGTAGTTGATCGTGTAGTCCGTCGCCGGCTCCGGCGCCACCAGCGCCTGGACGCCGTGCATGATCGACACCACTGCTCCGGCGGTGAACAGCCCGAAGGCGGCGATCATCGACCACACGTAGGACTCTCGGCCGTAGCCGAGCGGGTGCTTGGTGTCCCGCCCGCGGTCGCCCTTGCGCTCAGCGACCAGCAGTAAGACCTCGTTGCCGGTGTCAGCCCAGGAGTGGGCCGCCTCGGCCAGCATGGACGCCGACCCGGTCAGGAAGGCCGCCACCGACTTGGCGATCGCGATCAGCAGGTTGGCGCCGAAGGCGATCACCACTGTCAGCATGCTGCTGTCCTGCGACGACTCGGCCGACGAGCCGGTCAGCGGTTCCTGCTTCGTGGTGCTCACCGTCTGACGATAGCGGTGGATGACCTAGGGAGCCTCCTTTCCCAGGGCAGTTTCGTGGACCTGGATCCAGAACCACTAGATCTAGGTAGTTACATTCGTGTCATTTCCATATATGGTGGTCTTGCAGCTGGTTCATCCGCTCAGCCAGAGCGGGTGTCGCAAGAGGGAATCCGGTGCGAGACCGGAACTGCCCCGCAGCGGTGAGCGAGAACGAACGTCGTCAGATGCACTGGGAACACCTGGGAAGCGACGACCAGTAGGCCACCGAGACGGCCCCGACCGGTGATCATCCCCGGCCGAGCCCGATCGGCTGCTCGCGAGTCCGAAGACCTGCCAGCGCATCTCCCGCGCAGAGTCGGGAGATGGTCCGCGGCTCCGTGGGAGAGCCAGGGGACGTGCCGCGCCGTCTCGGCGGTCGGTCCTCCCTGCCTCCCAGAGACCACGGGCTGCACCAGTCAGTGCGACACGAGGGATGTCCCATGCAGTCAGAGCCCACCCACCACCATCCAACGATCACCCCGGCGGACGTCAGCGTCGTCAAGCGTGACGGCAGCATCGAGCCCTACGACGGCTACCAGGTCGCCCGCTCGATCGAGGAGGCCGCCCGCGGTCTCGATGACGCCGTCACCCGTGCCACCCAGATCCAGTCCGAGCTGGAGATCACCCTGTTCGACCGGATCACCAGCGAGCAGCTCGACGAGTCCGTCATCCAGGTCGCCCTGCAGAACGTCAAGGAGGACCCGGCCTTCGACACGATCGCCAGCCGGCTGCTGGTGAAGACCCTGTACAAGAAGGTGCTCGCCCGACCGGCGGAGTCCGGCGCGGCGTTCTGCGCCGACCCGGACCAGCTTCGGCGCCGGCACCGCGACCTGTTCGAGGGCTACCTCCAACGAGGTGTCAACCAGGGCCTGCTGGACCACAGGCTGCCGGGGGCGTTCGACCTGCCGAGGCTTGCGGCCGCGCTCGACCCGGGCCGGGACGACCTGCTGCACTACATCGGTGCGCAGACGATGAGGACCCGCTACCTGCTGAACGGTTCCGATGCGCAGCCGATCGAGGTGCCGCAGTTCTTCTGGATGCGGGTCGCCATGGGCCTGTCCCTGAACGAGGCGGACGCCACCGCCGCCGCGCTGCAGTTCTACGACAAGATGTCGCGGCTGGAGTACCTCGCCGCCGGCTCCACCCTGGTCAACGCGGGCACCGCGTACGCGCAGCTGTCCAACTGCTTCGTGATGCAGCTGGAGGACGATATCGAGCACATCGCCAAGTCCATCCGCGACGTCATGTGGCTGACCAAGGGCACCGGTGGCATCGGGCTGTCCGTCACCAAGCTGCGCTCGGAGGGGTCCCCCATCCGCAGCAACAACACCACCTCCACCGGGCCGATCCCGTTCATGCACACCATCGACTCGACGCTGCGGGCCGTGTCCCGGGGCGGCAAGAAGTTCGGGGCGTTGTGCTTCTATCTGGAGAACTGGCACCTCGACTTCGCCCAGTTCCTGGACCTGAGGCAGAACGCCGGCGACCCCTACCGCCGGACCAGGACCGCCAACACCGCGGTCTGGATCTCGGACGAGTTCATGAAGCGGGTCCGCGCCGACGACGACTGGTATCTGTTCGACCCGCTCGAGGTGGCTGACCTGCCCGAGCTGTACGGTGCGGAGTTCTCGGCCCGCTACGCCGATTACGTCGAGCAGGCCGAGCGCGGCGAGCTGCGCCGGTTCAGCAGGATCCGGGCCCGCGAGCAGTTCAGGGCCATCCTGATCTCCCTGCAGACGACCTCGCACCCCTGGCTGACCTGGAAGGACACCGTCAACACCCGGGCGCTGAACAACAACACCGGCACCATCCACCTGTCCAACCTGTGCACCGAGATCTGCCTGCCACAGGACCGCGACAACGTCGCGGTCTGCAACCTGGCGTCGATCAACCTGTCCCGGCACCTCCACGGCTCGAAGGGACAGGCCAGGATCGACTGGGACCAGCTCAGACAGTCCACCCGGCTGGCCGTCCGTCAGCTCGACAACCTGATCGACATCACCATCTCCTCGGTGCCCGAGTCGGAGCGGTCCAACGAGCGGAACCGGGCGATCGGTCTGGGTGTGATGGGCTTCACGGACCTGGTCGAGCGGCTCGGCTTCAGCTACGAGAGCGAGCAGTCCTACGCCCTCGCCGACGAGATCTGCGAGTTCGTCAGCTACCACGCCATCGACGCCAGTGCCGACCTGGCTCGGGACCGCGGCAGCTACACCAACTTCCCCGGGTCTGCGTGGAGCCGCGGGCTGGTCCCGATCGACACCCTCGACCTGCTCGAGCAGGACCGTGGCGTGGCCGTGCAGGTGGACCGGACCAGCCGGCTGGACTGGGACGCGCTGCGGCACAAGGTCCGCGGCGGGATCCGCAACGCCACCCTGATGGCGATCGCACCGACCGCCTCGATCGGGCTGGTGGCCGGCACCACGCCCGGGCTCGACCCGCAGTTCAGCCAGCTGTTCAGCCGGGCCACCTCGTCCGGCAAGTTCCTCGAGGTCAACCGCAACCTGGTCGAAGACCTGAAGCGACTGGGGCTGTGGGAGGAGGTGCGCGAGGACCTGCTGCGGGCACAGGGGGACGTGTCCGGCCTGGCCATGGTGCCGGACCACCTCAAGTCGGTCTACCGGACCTCGTTCCAGCTGTCGCCGTACGCCTACCTGCAGGTGGCGGCCCGGGCGCAGAAATGGGTGGACCAGGCGATCAGCCGGAACATCTACCTGGCCAGCCGGGACGTCTCTGAGATGGTCGAGCTGTACACCGCCGCCTGGGAGCGGGGAGTCAAGACCACCTACTACCTGCACATGATGCAGCGCCACACGGCCGAGCAGAGCACCGTCAGTGTCAACAAGGCGGCCGGGCTCCGCAGTTCCGCCGGCACCGGGCGCGGCTTCGGCTTCGGTCGCCCCGCCCCGGTCCGAACCAACACTGTCGACGAGCCACCGCGTCAGGCTCTAAGCACAGCCGTCGAGCTGATCGGCGATGCCGCCTGCCCCATCGACCCACAGGAGAGGTTGCAGTGCGACTCCTGCCAGTAGCCGACCCCGACCTCCTCTCCACTGCCTCACTTCCTTCTGCCCCTTCTCCCCTGCCGTACAGGAGCAAGCCATGAGCACCTCGACCATCCAGACCGGCATTCTCGGTATCGGGCTCCAGGAGGGCCTGCTGCTCAAGCCGGTCAGCTACCCCTGGGCGTACGAGCTCTACCACCAGGCGGTCGCCAACACCTGGTTCCCGCACGAGGTCCAGCTGGGCGAGGACCTGGCCGACTTCGCCCGGATGACCGACCAGGAACGGCACGCGTTGACGTTCCTGCTGAGCTATTTCAACCCGAGCGAGCTGCTGGTCAACAAGGCGCTCGCGTTCGGCGTCTACCCCTACCTCCGCTCGGCCGAGTGCCATCTCTACCTGGCCAAGCAGATGTGGGAGGAGGCCAACCACTGCATGGCCTTCGAGTACGTCCTGGAGACCTTCCCCATCGACCGCGCAGCCGCCTACGACGCCCACATCGGGGTGCCGTCGATGGCCGCCAAGGAGCAGTTCGAGATCAGCTACCTGCGGCGGATGACCGAGCAGACGCTGGACATCACCAGCATCGAGGGCAAGCAGGACTTCGTCCGCAACCTCGTTGCCTACAACGTGATCCTGGAGGGCATCTGGTTCTACTCCGGCTTCGTGGTGGCGTTGTCGTTCAGGCAGCGGAACCTGCTGCGCAACTTCGGTGCCCTGATCGACTGGGTCGTCCGGGACGAGAGCCTGCACCTCAAGTTCGGCATCAACCTGGTCCTGACCGTGCTGGAGGAGAACCCGGACCTGCAGACCGACGAGTTCGCCGACGAGATCCGCCAGATGATTTTGGACGCGGTGGCACTGGAGGAGCGGTACAACAACGATCTGCTGCCGACCGGGATCCTCGGGCTGAACGCCGACTATGTCAACGGCTACGTCCGTTACCTGGCCGACCGCCGACTGGAGGAGCTCGGGTTCGCGCCGGCGTTCCACGCCGTGAATCCGGCCAAGTGGATGGCGACCGCCAATGACACCCTGCAGCTGGTGAACTTCTTCGAGTCGATCAACACGGCCTACGAGGTGGATGCCCGCGCCCACTGACAGCACCGAGAACGGGGCGGCCGACGCCGCGGCTACCCGGCCGCAGCCGCCCGGCGGTACGGGTCGGCCGGGTAGACGCCGAGGATCTTGACATCGGTGGTGAAGAAGGCCAGCTCCTCCAGTGCGTTCCTCAGCGGGGTGTCCTCGGGATGGCCGTCCACCTCGGCCAGGAACTGCGTGGCGGTGAACTCTCCACCGACCATGTAGCTCTCCAGCTTGGTCATGTTGACACCGTTGGTGGCGAAGCCGCCCAACGCCTTGTACAGCGCGGCCGGCAGGTTGCGGACGTTGAAGATGAAGCTGGTCACGGTCGGTCCGTTGCCGGCCGGGGCGATCACCGGTTCCCGTGACAGGGTGACGAAGCGGGTGGTGTTGTGATCCTCGTCCTCGGCGTCGGCAGCCAGTGTCACCAGCCCGTAGATCTCGGCGGCCAGCGGGGTGGCCAGCGAGGCGATGGTCGGGTCACCGGCCTCGGCCACCTCCCGCGCCGAACCGGCCGTGTCGCCGGAGATCACCGGCGTCAGGCCGTACCGGCGGATGATCTTGCGGCACTGGCCCAACGCGTGCACGTGGCTGTGCACGCTCTTGATCGTCTCCAGTGACGAGCCGGGGATGCCGAGCAGCTGGAACTGGATCGGCAGGAAGTGCTCACCGATGATGTGCAGGTCCGAGGTGGGCAGGAAGTGGTGGATGTCTGCGACCCGGCCGGCGATCGAGTTGTCGATCGGGATCATCGCCAGCTCCGCGACGCCGCCGGAGACGGCGGCGAAGACGTCCTCGAACGAGGCGCACGGCACCGACTGCCAGTCAGGATAGGCGCGCTGGCAGATGATGTGCGAGTTCGATCCGGGCTCGCCCTGGTAGGCGATCCGGCCGGTGCCGGTCAGGTGGTCGGTGCTGGTCACAGGTGCCAGTTTTGCACCCTGCACCTCCGAAGACCCAAACCGCGCTCCGAGCCATCCGCGCCTGAGCCCGTCGAAGGGCCGCAGCCGCTGTGAGACCGGGTCGGAGTCTCAGGCCTCGTGCGCCGCGAGCTGCCCGCAGGCACCGTCGATCTCACGGCCGCGGGTGTCGCGGATGGTCACCGGGACGCCCTTGGCCCTCAGCCGGGCCACGAACTCCTCCTCGTCCCGCCGCCTCGAGGCCGTCCACTTCGACCCGGGGGTCGGGTTCAGCGGGATCAGGTTCACATGCACCCAGCCCCAGTTGCCGCGCCGCTTCAGCACCTTCGCCAGCAGGTCGGCCCGGAACGCCTGGTCATTGATGTCGCGGATCAGGATGTACTCGATCGACACCCGGCGCTTGGTGGTCCGGGCGTACTCCCAGGCCGCGTCGACGACCTCGTCGACGTTCCACCGGGTGTTGATCGGCACCAGCTCGTCGCGCAGCTCGTCATCGGGGGCGTGCAGCGACAGCGCCAGGGTCACCGGGATGCCTTCGGTCGCCAGCTGCTGCATCCGCGGCACCAGGCCGACGGTCGAGACGGTGATGCCGCGGGCGCTCATTCCCAGACCGTCCGGCTGGGGGGCGGTCAGCTGCCGGACGGCGCCGATCACGGCCTTGTAGTTGGCCAGCGGCTCGCCCATGCCCATGAAGACGACGTTGTTGACCCGGCCGATGCCACCCGGCACCTGACCGGCGGCGAGCTTCCGGGCGCCGTCGAGGACCTGCTCGACGATCTCGGCTGTGCTCATGTTGCGCTGCAGCCCGCCCTGTCCGGTGGCGCAGAACGGGCAGGCCATCCCGCAGCCGGCCTGGCTGGACACGCACATCGTGACCCGGTCCGGGTAGCGCATCAGCACGCTCTCGACCAGGGCACCGTCATGCAGCTTCCACAGCGTCTTGACCGTGGTGTCACCGTCGCAGCTCAGCACGTGCACCGGGTGCAGCAGCGGCGGCAGGAACAGCTCGCTCAGCTGCGACCGGACAGCGGCCGGGATGTCGGTCCAGTCAGCCGGGTCGGCAGCCAGGCGTTCGAAGTAGTGCACCGACAGCTGCCGCGCCCGAAAAGCGCTCTGGCCGGCGGTCACCATCGCCTCTCGGCGTTCGGACACGCTCAGGTCCGCCCAGTGCCTGGGCGGCTGGCCGCGCCTCGGGGCCTCGAACACCAGCGGGAGTTGTCGGCTCATCCGCCGGGCACCAGTACATACATAATCAGCCAGGCTACCGGAGCAGCGATCAGCAGCGAGTCGAGACGATCCATCACCCCGCCATGGCCGGGGATGAAGGAGCTCATGTCCTTGATCCCCATATCGCGCTTGATCATCGACTCGACCAGGTCACCGCAGGTGCCCACCGCCACCAGTGACACACCGAGGATCAGGCCGACCCAGAACGGGACGTGCAGACCGTAGATCGCCATCAGGACGCCGGCGACGACTCCGAACAGGAACGAACCGGCCAGCCCTTCCCAGGACTTCTTCGGGCTGATCCGCGGCGCCATCGGGTGCTTGCCGAACAGCACCCCCAGCACATATCCGCCGGTGTCGCCCATCACCACCACCAGCAGGAACGTGACCACCCTCACGGTGCCGTTCTCACCGGCCAGCAACAGTGCGCTGAAGGAACCCAGCAGCGGCACATAGCCGATGATCATCAGGCTGGCCGCCGCGTCCTTGACGAATCCCTGGGCCCCCTGCGGCATCCGCCACAGCAGGCAGGCCAGCACGGTCAGGGCCAGCGACGCCAGCAGGATGGAGTTGGTGGCGAACACCACCGGCTCCTGCTGGCCGGCGAAGTACGACCCGATCACGATGGCGATGGTGCCGATGAGGATCGGCACGATGGCCGCCTTCATGCCCTGGCGCTGCAGCGCCTGGTAGAGCTCGACCGAGCCGAGGCAGAGGGCGAGGGCCACCAGGGCGACGAAGCCCCAGTTGAAGAAGAGCAGGGTGAGCACGACGTAGGCGCCCAGCCCCACCCCGACCGCGATCGCCACCGGAAGGTTGCGACCGGCCCGACCATGTCGCTGTACCGGGGCGGTCGAGGGGACCTCGGCGGGGGGGGTGTCGGTCACAGATCAGACCTCGAGGAGCTCGGCTTCCTTGTGCTTGAGGACGTCGTCGATGACATCGGTGTGCTTCTTGGTGGCAGCGTCGAGCTGCTTCTCCGCCCGGACCGCCTCGTCCTCACCGACCTGCTTGTCCTTGACCAGCTTGTCCAGGGCCTCCTTGGCGGTCCGGCGGGCGCCGCGGATCGAGATCCGGGCGTCCTCCGCCTTGGTCTTGGCCAGCTTGATGTACTCCTTGCGCCGGTCCTCGGTCAGCTCGGGCAGGCTGACCCGGAGCGTGGTGCCGTCGTTGGTCGGGTTGGCGCCCAGGTCGGAGTCGCGGATCGACTTCTCGATCGCGCTGGTGGCGTTCTTGTCGAACGGGCTGATGATGACCATCCGAGCCTCCGGCACCTGGAAGGTGGCCAGCTGCTGGAGCGGGGTCTGGGTGCCGTAGTAGTCGGCGGTCAGCTTCGCGAACATGGCCGGATGTGCACGGCCGGTACGGATCGCCGCGAACTCCTCTTTGGCGTACTCGATCGCGTTGGCCATCTTGGATTCGGCGTCGCGCAGGATGTCGGAGATCACGATGATCCTCTCTGGGTCGTGGCTGGTGCCGGCGGCAGCCCGGGTCGATCCGGGCCCGCGTCAGTTGTGGACTGTTGTACCGATCTTCTCACCCGCGACGGCCCGGCCGATGTTGCCGTCGTCGTCCAGGCTGAAGAAGATCATCGGCAGCGAGTAGTCGCGGGCCATGCTGATGGCGGTGGCGTCGGCCACCTTCAGGTCCCGTGCCAGATACTCGTCGTAGGTCAGGTCGTCGAACTTGACCGCGTCCGGGTTGTGCGCGGGGTCGGAGTCGTACACCCCGTCGGTTCCCTGCTTGCCCATCAGCAGCACCTCGGCCCCGATCTCCAGCGCGCGCTGAGCAGCCACCGTGTCGGTGGAGAAGTACGGCATGCCGGAGCCGGCGCCGAAGATCACGACCCGACCCTTCTCCAGGTGCCGCTCGGCCCGGCGCGGAATGTAGGGCTCCGCCACCTGGCCCATCGCGATCGCGGTCTGCACCCGGGTCTGGACGCCGGCCTTCTCGCAGAAGTCCTGCAGCGCCAGACAGTTCATCACCGTGCCGAGCATGCCCATGTAGTCGGCCCGGTCGCGTTCCATCCCGCGCTGCTGCAGCTCGGCCCCACGGAAGAAGTTGCCGCCGCCGACGACGATGGCCACCTGGACGCCGGTGGCCACCACCTCGGCGATCTGCTTGGCGACACTGGCCACGACGTCGGGGTCGACGCCCACCTTGCCGCCGCCGAACGCCTCACCGGAGAGCTTCAGCAGGACTCGTCGATAGGGATGGGTCATTTCTGCCTCCGTTGACCTGTGCTGTCGGATGACTGCGGGTGAAGATGCGACATGCGCTACGAATCTACGGCTCGTAGCGCATGTCCACCACTGGCCGGTCGGCTCAGGCGCCAGCCGCCTCGAAGCGCACGAAACGCTTGACGGTGACCCCGGCGGCCTCGAGCTGCTTGCCGACCGTCGACTTGCTGTCGGTGACCGACGGCTGATCGAGCAGCGCCACCTCCTTGAAGAAGCCGTTCACCCGACCCTCGATGATCTTGGGCAGCGCCTTCTCCGGCTTGCCCTCCTCCTTGGCGGTGGCCTCGGCGATCCGACGCTCGTTCTCCACCGTCTCGGCGGGGACCTCGTCGCGCGTCACGTACAGCGGCCGCATCGCGGCGATCTGCATCGCTGCTGCGCGGGCGGCGGACTCGTCGCCGCCCTCATACTCCACCAGCACGCCCACCTGCGGTGGCAGGTCCGAGGCCCGCTTGTGCAGGTAGACCACGGTCTGGCCGTCGAAGTAGGCGGCGTTGCTGAGCTCCAGCTTCTCCCCGATCACCGCAGCCAGGCCGCTGATGGCCTCGGCAACGGTCTTGCCGGACGGCAGCTCGACGGCGTTGACCGCGTCGACACCATCGACCTTGCCGGCTGCTGCGGCGCTGACGATCTCGCCGGCCAGGGCCTGGAACTGGTCATTCTTGGCCACGAAGTCGGTCTCGGCGCCAAGCTGGATCAGCGCGCCGTTCTCGCTGGCCACCAGCCCGTTGGCGGCCGAGCGCTCGGCGCCCCGCTTGGCGGCCTTGGCCTGACCGCTCACCCGCAGCACTTCGATCGCCTTGTCGAAGTCACCGTCGGCCTCGGTCAGGGCCCTCTTCGCATCCATCATTCCGGCGCCGGTGGCGTCCCGGAGCTTCTTCACATCGACAGCGGCAAATGTCGCCATATATATCCCTCGTCCTGTCTCGTCGTTCTCGTCAAACGGTTACTTGGCGTCCTCGGCCGGGGCATCGGCGTCGGCCGACGCCGCGACCACCTCTGCTGCCTCAGCAGAGGGAACCGGGGCGGGCTCCTCGACAACGGTCGGAGCCTCGGCAGCGGCGGGGGCCTCAACAGCGGCCGGCTCCTGGGTAGCCGGTGTCTCAGTCTCGGCGGCGGCGGGCGCCTCGGCAGCGGCCGGGGCCTCGCCGAGCAGCTCGCGCTCCCAGTCGGGCATCGGCTCGGAGGCCTCGGCGGCGGAACCACCGGAGCGCGACAGCAGGCCGTCGGCGACAGCGTCGGCCAGCACCCGGGTGAGCAGTGCGACGGAGCGGATCGCGTCGTCGTTGCCGGGGATGGCGTAGTCGACCTCGTCCGGGTCGCAGTTGGTGTCCAGGATGCCGATGATCGGGATCCGCAGCTTGCGGGCCTCGTCGACGGCCAGGTGCTCCTTCTTGGTGTCGACGATCCAGACCGCCTGCGGCGTCCTGGTCATCTCCCGGATGCCGCCCAGGGTCTTCTCCAGCTTGTCCTTCTCCCGGCGGAGGCCGAGCAGCTCCTTCTTGGTCAGGCCCGAACCAGCGACGTCGTCGAAGTCCGTGCCCTCCAGCTCCTTGAGGCGCTGGATCCGCTTGACCATGGTGTGGAAGTTGGTCAGCATGCCGCCGAGCCAGCGGTGGTTGACGTAGGGCATTCCGACCCTGGTGGCCTGCTCGGCGATGGCCTCCTGGGCCTGCTTCTTGGTGCCGATGAACAGCACCTGGCCGCCCTTGGAGACGGTGTCCTTGACGAAGGCGTACGCCTGGTCGATGTAGGACAGCGACTGCTGCAGGTCGATGATGTAGATGCCGTTGCGCTCGGTGAAGATGAAGCGCTTCATCTTCGGGTTCCAACGGCGGGTCTGGTGTCCGAAGTGGACGCCGCTCTCGAGGAGCTGGCGGGTGGTTACGACGGCCATGGCCGGGTCCTCCTTGTGTCGACCGCCGCTGGGCGCGCCGACGTACGGTTGTCCGGTACCGAGCCTTTCGGTACCGCCTGATGCAGACGCAAGACGCCCCAGAACTGGCCTGGACCGTGCGTCTTGCTCACCCGGTACGGGAGAAGAGCCTGCATGCGAAGTCACCCCGAGGGGTGCAAGGGCTGAGTTTACGTGGTTTTCGCCCCCTGAAGCCAATCGTCCCCGAGGCCGCCGAAGCGGCGTCCACAGGCCGCACCGCAGTCCGAGCGCCATCCACAGATCCGGTCGACCCCCGCACGGTTCCTGCTGCCGTCCGCAGTGTGAGGACATGACCTCCGCCCGCAGGATCAGAACATGAGCGTGCGACCGCCCGCCACCCCCGCTGGCCGACTGCCTGGCGGGCTGCTGATCAGCCTGCTGCTGGCGCTGATGACGTGGCTGCATCCCGTACCGGCGCTGGCCGAGCCGCTGCTGCCGCCCCCTGCCGGCTGGCCGTTGGCCGGCCGTCCGCAGGTGCTGCGCGGGTTCGATCCGCCGACCTCGAGGTGGGGGCCGGGACACCGCGGGGTCGACCTCGCCGCCGACGTCGGGGACCCGGTGCTCGCGGCCGCGGCCGGAACGGTCACGTTCGCCGGCCGGGTCGCCGGTCGCGGCGTGGTGGTGGTCGACCATGGTGCCGCCCGGACCACCTACGAACCGGTCGCGCCGCTGCTTCCGGTCGGCGCTCGGGTGCGGGCGCAGACGGCGCTCGGCGTCCTGACGACGGGCGACCACTGCCTGCTCCGGTCCTGTCTGCACTGGGGCCTGATCAGGGACGGCAGCTATCTCGACCCGTTGGCCCTGGTGGGACCCGTCCGGGTCCGGCTGCTCCCCCGCTCGGCCGTCGGCGAGGCGCAACGGCGGGCGGTGCAACGTGCGGTGCTGGCAGCGGCCGCGCCGGCCGCTGCAGCCGCTGACCTGGTCCCGGCGGGCCGGCACGGCTTCAGCCTGCCGGTGGCGGGTGCGGTGACCTCGCGGTACGGCATGCGACGGCACCCGGTGACGGGGATCTGGAAGCTGCACGACGGTACCGACTTCGCCGCCGGCTGCGGGACGCCGATCCGCGCCGCTGCGGACGGTCGGGTGAGCCAGGTGTCGGCCAACCCGGGCTACGGGAACCGGCTGCTGCTGGACCACGGCAGCGTGGACGGCCGACGGGTGGTGACCGGGTACAACCATGCGCTGCGCTACACGGTCGGGGTCGGGGTGACGGTCCGGCGGGGGCAGCTGATCGGCTACGTCGGCAGCACCGGCTGGTCCACCGGCTGTCATCTGCACCTGATGCTCTGGTTGGACGGCGCACTGACGGACCCGCTGCTGTGGTTCTGAGCCTCCGACCGCTGTGTCCTGAGGCGGTGCCGTCAGGCTCTCGGGTGGGCCTGCTCGAACGCGCGGCGGAGACGCTCGTTGCTGACGTGGGTGTAGATCTGGGTGGTCGCCAGCGAGGCGTGCCCCAGCAGCTCCTGCACACTGCGCAGGTCGGCGCCCCCCTCCAGCAGGTGGGTCGCCATCGCGTGCCGGAGCCCGTGCGGTCCGAGGTCTGGCGCACCCTCCACCAGCCCCAGGGCCCGGTGCACCACCCGCCGGACAACCCGTGGGTCGATCCGCCGACCGCGTTCGCCGACGAACACCGCCGCCCCGGAGCCGGCGTCCGCCAGCTCACCACGCCCCCCGTCGAGCCAGCCGGTCAGCGCTCGCAGTGCGGGGGCACCGAGCGGCACCGTCCGCTCCTTGTTCCCCTTGCCGAGTACCCGGATCACCCGGCGCTCCTGGTCCACGTCGGACAGGTTCAGCCCGCACAGCTCGGACACCCGGATGCCGGTGGCGTACAGCAGCTCGAGGATCGCGACGTCGCGTTCGGCCACCGCGCCGCCGCCATCCTCGACGGCCGCGATGGCGCGGGTCAGCATCGCGTCCGCATCCGACTGCTCCAGCGTGGGCGGGAGCCGCCGGGCCGCCTTCGGGGACCGCAGCGAGGCGCCCGGGTCGTGCGACGCCCGCTGGGTCTCGTGCGCCCAGCTCAGGAAGACCCTGGCAGCGGCGGCCCGCCGTTGCAGGGTGGTGCGCGCCTGTCCCAGCGTCTGCTGCTTGGCCAGCCAGCTCCGCACGGCCCGGACGTCGACGTCGTCCAGGCTGCTGTGCCCCAACCGCTCGAGGTGGCGCAGCAGGGTGGCGATGTCGCCGCGGTAGGCGCGGATGGTGTGCTCGGAGAGGTTACGCCGCAGAGTGAGGTGGCGGACGTAGTCCTCCAGCAGCCGGTCGAAGGCGGCACCGAGCTCGTCCGGATCCTGGGCAGCATCGGTCACAGCCCCACCCTGACCGCAGTCCCTGTCCCGCGCAAGGCGCCGCACCGGGTCGCCGACCGCGATGTCCGGCCCCGTGATATCCAGGACGGCATGGCTACAGACGGCGTCCCAACGCAGGTTTCCCACATCTACATCGGCGGCTACACCTCGGAGATGGACGGCGAGTCCGCCGGGATCCACAGTCTGGCCGTCTCCACGACCAGCGACGACCAGGTGGAGCTGCTCGAGCTCGACCCGACCCCGCTGGTCTCCCCCACCTACCTGGTCCGGCACCCGTCGCAGCCCTGGCTGTACGCCGTGTCCGAGGGCAACCCGGGCCAGGTCAGCAGCCTGCGGATCGACGAGACGGGCGCCCTCAGCCTGCTCAGCACCGTCGGTTCCGGAGACGACGGCGGCTGCCACCTGTGCCTCGACCCCACCGGCAGGTTCGTTGTGGTCGCCCACTACACCTCCGGGTCGGTGGCCACCTTGGCGGTCGGCGCTGACGGGTCGCTCGGCGAGGTGAGCGACCTGATGCGGTTCACCGGCTCGGGACCCGACCCGGAGCGGCAGGAGGCGGCACACGCCCACCAGGTGGTCTGCGACGGTGACACGATCCTGGTGCCGGACCTCGGCTCCGACCAGGTGCACGTGATCAGGGTCGACGAGCACGGGATGATCAGCACGGCCGGCGAGCCGGTGCGGCTGCCGGCCGGCTCGGGACCGCGACATCTGGTGGTCGTCGACGACCATCTGGTGGTGGCCTGCGAACTGTCCGCCGAGCTGTGGGTGGCGCCCCGACGCGACGGCGGCTGGGGTCCCGGCCGGGCTGTTCCCAGCTCCGCAGCGGAGACGACAGCCCGGATCTACCCGTCGGCAGTGGTCGCCGACGGCCGGCAGGTCTTCGTCGCCAACCGCGGTTCGGACACCGTGGCCGTGTTCGCACTGGACCCGGCTGCCCGCACCCTCACCCCTGTCGGCGAGTTCGGCACCGCCGGCCAGTGGCCACGTGACCTCGTGCTCAGCCCGAATCATGCCTGGGTCGCGAACCAGGCCAACCACGTCATCTCGGTCTTCGACCGGACCGGCGACCTGGCCGATCCGCGGCTGGACTTCCAGATCCCCTCACCCTCGCCGGCCTGCATCGTGCTGACTGCGGTGGCTGGTTCGGACCAGGCGGCCGCGCGATAACCTGTCGGCCGTGACGGAACATCGACAGCAGACCCCTGCCGGCAGCCGATCCGATCTGGCGATCGTCGGCGGCTATGTGGTGCCGGTGGTCGGCGAGTCCATCGAGGGCGGCACCGTGTTGATCATCGACGGCCGGATCGAGGCGGTCGGCTCGGATGTGGAGCTGCCGGAGGGCATCGAGACGATCGACGCCACCGGCCGATGGGTGCTGCCGGGCTTCGTCGAGGCCCATGGTCATGTCGGTGTCCACGAGGAGGGCAACGGCTGGGCCGGCCAGGACACCAACGAGATGACCGATCCGGTCGGAGCCCGTTTCCGGGCGCTGGATGCGATCAACCCGGCCGACGAGGGGTTTCGCGACGCGCTCTCCGGTGGGGTCACCTCGGTCGTGGTCAAGCCGGGCTCGGGAAACCCGATCGGCGGTCAGACGGTCGCTGTGAAGTCGTGGGGTCGGATCGTCGACGAGATGGTCTTCGCCCAGCCGTGCAGTGTGAAATCCGCTCTGGGCGAGAACCCCAAGCGGGTGTACGGGGAGAAGAAGCAGACCCCCTCGACCCGGCTCGGGGTCGCGTCGGTCATCCGCGACGCTCTCCGCAAGG
Source organism: Microlunatus panaciterrae (assembly GCF_016907535.1). NCBI lineage: Bacteria > Bacillati > Actinomycetota > Actinomycetes > Propionibacteriales > Propionibacteriaceae > Microlunatus > Microlunatus panaciterrae. The sequence continues at coordinate 3,544,017 of NZ_JAFBCF010000001.1, read as the reverse complement.
CCGAGGACTACCGGGCCAGGCGCGACTACGCCGCCCAGGAGCAGAAGCCGTTCGAGCGGGACTCCAACAGCGAGATCCTGGTCCGGGTGCTGGACCGCGAGGTCCCCTGGTGCCAGCACACCCACCGGGCCGACGACATCGCCACCGCACTGCGGCTGGCGGACGAGTTCGGCTACCGGCTGGTCATCAACCACGGCACCGAGGGTCACCTGCTGGCCGATGTGCTGGCCGAGCGCGACATCCCGGTGATCATCGGGCCGCTCTTCACCTCCCGCAGCAAGGTCGAGGTCAACCAGCGCCACCTGCGCAATCCGGGGCTGCTGGCGTCCGCCGGAGTGAAGATCGCCATCACCACCGACCACCCGGTGGTGCCGATCAACTTCCTCGTCTACCAGGCCATCCTGTCGATCAAGGACGGCCTGGACCGCGACACCGCACTGCGCTCGATCACCATCAACCCGGCGGAGATCCTCGGTCTGGACGGCCGGGTCGGCTCGCTGGAGGCCGGCAAGGACGGTGATGTGGTGATCTGGGACGGCGACCCGCTGGAGATCATGAGCCGGGCCCGACAGGTGATCATCTCCGGGCGCGAGGTGTACACCTTCGACGAGACCACCGGCGAGGGTGTGACGCTGGACCCGTACAGTGTGCGGACCGAGGGACTCACCCGCCGATGACCACCCTGGAGGAGCTCACCGAGGGCGGCACCGTGCTGCCCATCACCCGCTGGGGAACGCCGGTGATGCACGCCCGCACCAAGCCGGTGACCGAGTACGGCGCTGCGCTGCACGCGCTGGTCCGCGACATGTTCGCGACGATGGAGGCGGCCGAGGGTGTCGGTCTGGCGGCCACCCAGGTCGGTGTCGACCTCGCCGTCTTCGTCTACGACTGCCCGGACGACGACCACGTCCGGCACGTGGGGGTGGTCTGCAATCCGGAGGTCGAGCTGCCCGAGGGCAAGGACCGCCGACTGGAGAGCGCCGAGGAGGGCTGCCTGTCGCTGCCCGGCGCCTACGTCGCGCTGTCCCGGCCGGACACCGCCGTCTGTCGCGGCACCGACGCGTTCGGCAACCCGGTGGAGGTGCGCGGTACCGGCCTGCTCGCGCGTTGCCTGCAGCACGAGACCGACCATCTCAACGGTGTGGTCTTCGGTGACCGGCTGGCCGGCCGGGTCCGCAAGAAGCTGTACTCACTGCACGAGGCGGCCGCCGACCACTACCCGGCCGACTGGCCGGTCTCGCCGCGTGTTCCCGACGAGGATGACTGAGGGGAGGGATGACCGGGGCCGGTCAGGCCAGCGACCAGCAGGCGATGGCCGCGGCCGCGGCGACGTTGAGCGAGTCGATCCCCGCCTGCATCGGGATGGCGGCGACCCGGTCGGCCTCGGCGACCCAGCGCCCGGACAGCCCGGACCCCTCGGTTCCGAGCAGTACCGCCACCTTCCGTGGGGCCGCCCGGAGCTCCTCCTGCACCAGCCGCAGATCGACCGCATCGTCGGTCAGGGCCAGCGCAACCGTGAGGAAGCCGGACCGCTTCAGCAGGTCGACGGCGCCAGCCCAGTCGCCCAGCCGGGCCCACGGCAGGCTGAACACCGCACCCATGCTGACCTTGATGGAGCGACGGTAGAGCGGGTCGGCCGACCGCGGCGCCAGCAGAGCGCCGTCCCAGCCGAGGCCGGCGGCCGAGCGCAGGATGGCGCCGACGTTCGTGTGGTCGACGATGTCCTCCAGTACGACCAGCCGACGAGCCGACGACAGCAGCCCGGCCTCGGTGTCCCGATCCTCCCGGTGCAGCGACGCCAGCGCACCGCGGTGCACGTGGAAGCCGGTGACCTGCTCGGCCAGAGCCTCGGTGACGACGTAGACCGGGACGCTCGGGTGCCGGGCGAGGACGTCGGCCAGCGACGCCAGCCAGCGCTCGGCCAGCAGGAACGAGCGCGGCCGGTAGCCCGCGTCGACGGCGCGGCGGATGACCTTCTCCCCTTCGGCGATGAACAGCCCGCGATCGCTCTCCAGATGCCGCCGCAGGGCCACGTCCCGGAGCCGGACGTAGTCGCCGAGCCGGGGGTCGTCGGCCGACTCGACGGCGACCCGCTGGTCCCTGGCCAGCACCGTCAGGCGGCCAGCCGGCGCAGCCGGTGCAGCCGGTCCACCAGCAGGTCACGCACCTGACGGGACCGGCGCGGGTCGCCGCCGGCCAGCACCCCCACCTGGACGCCGTCGACCTGCCCGGTGGCCGGTGTCCAGGCGGTCGCCTGGTCGGCACGGTCGGCACGGACACAGAAGGTCCGGTTGGCCTCGGCCTCCACCGAGGCGGCCCGGTTGCTGGTCTCATCGTCCGTCGCGACCAACACGTACCAGGCCTCGGCCAGGTCACCGATCGCGTAGCGGCGGCGATGCCAGACGATCTGCCGGGTACGGGCGAGCTCGGCGATGGCCGGGGTCACCGCCGGGGAGACCAGCCGGATGTCCGCGCCGGCCTCCAGCAGTCGAGGAAGGCGCCGCTGGGCCACCGAGCCGCCGCCGAGCACGACGACGCGTCGGCCTGCCAGCTGCAGTCCGGAGAGGTAGGGCTCGGCGGTGCTCACCCGCCCATCCTCGGCCATGCGGTCCGGCCGCCGCGGCCCGTCCAGATGGTGGATGCAAGCCTCACCCCTTGTTCTCTACCACAGAAAGTTTCTATCCTTGCCCTATGCCGTACGTTCTGACCGTCGACCAGCGCGACAGCAGGAACCTGCCCGATGCCGTCGACGAAGCCATGGCCGCGCTGTCCACTCTGGACACCCTGCTCGGATTCGAGCGCACCATCGGCGACGAGTTCCAGGGGCTGTTGGACGACCCGCTGTCGGTCGTCACCGCCATGCTGGAGCTCATGCGCAGCAACCAGTGGCACATCGGGCTGGGGATCGGCCCGGTCGACACCCCATTGCCCGCCGACACCCGTTCCGGACGTGGACCGGCCTTCGTCGCGGCCCGGACGGCCGTCGACCAGGCCAAGCGGGAGGTCACCCATGTCAGCTTCGTCGGAGCCCCACCGGCCGAGGAGGCGACCCGGGACGCCGAGGTGGTGCTCCAGCTGCTGGCCACGATCCGGGAGCGACGCTCCGAGCAGGGGTGGGACGCGGTCGACCTGATGAACGCCGGTGCCACCATGGCGGAGGTGGCCGAGACGCTGAAGATCAGCCGGCAGGCGGTGGGACAGCGACTGGCGGCCGCCAACTGGGCGGTGGAGAGCGACGCCCTCCCGGTGCTGGCCCGACTGTTGGATCGGGCCGAGGCGATCTCCACCGGCAGGAAGGCCGCCACCGGAGGGGCCGGCCGGTGACGGCATCGACCCTGCTGGCCCTGCTCTGCTGGCTGCTGCTGAGCCTGGCCAGCATCGTCGTCTGGCTGCCACCTCGGCCACGGCAGGCCAGGCCGCTGTTCGCCCGGACCACGGCACTGATCGCGGTCATCGTCGTCCTGGTTGTCGCCACTACGGCGATCGCCCTGCTCGGCCGGTGGGGCAACGGCACCGAGGGAGTCTGGTCCTGGCTGACCGTCGGGGTGAGCTGCCTGGCTGCGGTACTGACCGGCGGCGCCTTCACCACCTCGGTGCTGGGTCTGGCCGACGCCGCGTCGCGGCCCACCCCGCAGCGGGTGCAACGCAACGTGCTGCGCGGTGGGACCTGGATCGGCGCACTGGAACGGGTCGGGATCGTCGCCTCGCTGTTGGCCGGCTGGCCGGACGGCATCGCCGTCATCCTGGCCGTCAAGGGGCTCGCCCGCTACCCGGAGCTGAAGACCTTCCAGAGCACCGGCGCCGCCGAGCGGTTCATCATCGGCACCTTCGCCAGCATCGGCTGGGCGGCGGCCTGTGCCGGCGTCGCCCTGGTGGTGTGGCGCTAGCCTGGCCAGATGTCCGACTTCTCTGCCCCACCCGAGATCGGCACGCTGCGCTGGCTGCCGGCGGTCGACCACCCGGAGCTGTTGGCGGCTCCGGTCGCCGGCGCGGTCGCCTCGGTGCCGGATGCGTTCGTGGCTCCGATCGACCCCGACCTGGCCGACACCGCCGCCTTCTGCGAGGCGTACGCAGTGCCACTGCAGGTGTCGGCCAACTGTGTCGTCGTCGCCGGCCGCCGAGGCGAGGTCTCCACGCTGGCCGCCTGCCTGGTGCTCGCCACCGACCGGGCCGACGTCAACAAGACGGTCCGCCGCCACCTGGACGTACGCAAGATCTCCTTCGCAGCAATGACGGAGGCGGTGGCCCGGACCTCGATGGAGTACGGCGGGATCACCCCGATCGGGCTACCGGCCGACTGGCCGCTGCTGGTCGACACCGCCGTCACCGACAGCGAGTGGGTCGTGGTCGGCAGCGGCATCCGCGGCAGCAAGATCGCGATCCGCGGAGCCGCCACCGCAAGGCTGCCCGCTGCGCAGGTGCTGGACCTGGCGCAGCGGGGCTAGCCCCAACGGTCAGCCGCGCAGGTAGCGCAGCGTCACGATCTGGAACGGCCGGAAGCGGATCGTCACCGCGGCCGGGTCGTCCCAGCTCTGCCCGATGTCCAGCGGCCGCTCGAGCAGGTCGACCGACTGCACCGAGGCCGCCTCGAATCCGGACCGGACCGTGGCCGTGGCCCGGCCGCCGGTGGCCGCGTACAGCCGCACCACCACATCCCCGCTCTGGTCCTCGGCCAGCTTGACCGCCTCGACCACCACGTCCGGCGTGTCCACCGACACCACCGGATCGACCTCGGTCGCACCGCCGGTGACGGTGCGCTCCGGCAGGTTGATGTCGTAGCCCTCCCGGACGGCGTCTCCGATCTCGGCGCCGGGCACGATGCCGTAACGCAGCACGTGCCGGCCGAGGTCCGTCTCCGGGTCCGGCCAGCGTGGTGAGCGGAGCAGGGACAGCCGGACCGTCGTTGTGGTGCCGCCGTCGGCGCGGATGTCGCGGGTCACGTCGTGGCCGTAGGTGGAGTCGTTGACCAGCGCGACACCGAAGCCCGGCTCGGCCACATGGAGGAACCGGTGCGCGCAGATCTCGAACTTCGCCGCCTCCCAGGTGGTGTTCTGGTGGGTGGCGCGCTTGACGTGGCCGAACTGGGTCTCCGAGCTGGAGTCCTCGGCGCGGACGTCGAGACCGAAACCGGCCTTCAGGAAGGTCTCGCGCTCCTGCCAGTCGACGTCGAGCTCGATGTCGAGGCTGGCCGAGCCCGGCCGCAGCGCCACCACGGTGCTGAACGTCGACGCGCCGTGACGCCGGATGATCCGGACCCCGACCGCCCCGTCACCGAGGTCGGCCGGTTCGACTGTCTCCGCGGTCCGCAGGTCCGTCACGGTGTGCCGATAGAACGAGTCGACATCCCAGGCGTCCCAATCGTTCGGCACGTCCTGGTGCAGCTGCAGCAGGTTGCCGACCTCCCCGGGGGCGATTGCGTCCCGGCCGCTGGACCGGTCGACGACACTGGTCAGCAGACCCTCGACGTCCAGGGTGGCCGTGACCACGCCGTTGTCGAGCACGAAGCCCCCGTCCGCCGGCGTCAGCGTGCCGGCCGCGGCGACCGCAACCGGGCCGGCGCCGAGTGCCGGCACCCCGTTACGGGCGTGCGGGTTGGCGTTGAACACCAGCTCCCGGTCGCCGTCTGCGGCCAGCACGGCCAGCGCCTCGGCGATCAGCTGCTCCAGCTCGGCCGCCACCGCGGCGTAGGTGTCGCGTGCCTCGCGGTTCACCCAGGCGATCGACGACCCGGGCAGGATGTCGTGGAACTGGTGCAGCAGCACCGTCTTCCACAGCCGGTCCAGCGTCGCGTACGGGTACTCGGCGCCGTGCCGGAGGGTGGCCAGCGTCGACCACAGCTCGGCCTCGCGGAGCAGGTGCTCGCTGCGCCGGTTCCCCTGCTTGATCTTGGCGTTGGAGGTGTACGTGCCGCGGTGGATCTCGAGGTAGAGCTCGCCCCACCAGACGGGCGCATCGGCGTAGTCCTCCTCCGCCTTCTGGAAGAAGCTGGCCGGGGTCTCGATCGTCACCCGCGGGGATCCCTCCAGGTCGGCCGTGCGCTGTGCCCGGGCGATCATCTCCCGGGTCGGGCCGCCGCCACCGTCGCCGTAGCCGAACGGCACCAGCGAGTGGTTGGCCCGGGCCTTGTCGGCGAACTGCCGGCTGGCGAGGGCCAGCTCCGCCCCGGACAGGTCGGAGTTGTAGGTGTCGACCGGCGGGAAGTGGGTGAAGATCCGGGTGCCGTCGATCCCCTCCCACCAGAAGGTGTGGTGCGGGAACACGTTGGTCTTGTTCCAGGAGATCTTCTGGGTCAGGAACCAGCGCGAGCCGGACAGCGCGATCAGCTGCGGCAGCGCGGCCGAGTAGCCGAAGGTGTCGGGCAGCCAGACCTCCGGCGTGTCGATGCCGAACTCCTCCAGGAAGTAGCGCTTCCCGTGGATGAACTGGCGGGCCATCGCCTCGCCGCCGGGCATGTTGGTGTCGGACTCGACCCACATGCCGCCGACCGGGATGAACTGGCCGGCCTCGATCTTCTCCTTCACCCGGGTGAACACCTCCGGGCGGTGTTCGGAGATCCAGGCCAGCTGCTGCGCCTGCGACATGGCGAACACCAGCTCCGGGTGGTCGTCCATCAGCTGGGTCACATTGGAGCAGGTCCGGGCCACCTTGCGCACGGTCTCGCGCAGCGGCCAGAGCCAGGCCGAGTCGATGTGCGCGTGCCCGACGGCGCTCAGCCGGTGGGCGCTGGCGTGGGCGGGGCTGGCCAGCATCGGGGCCAGTATGGCGCGGGCGGCGGCTGCGGTGCCGGCGATGTCGTGCAGGTCGATGGCGTCCAGCGCGTCCGAGATCGCGGCCCGGATCTGGTGTCCCCGAGGTTGGTCGGGGTCGACCTGTGCAGCCAGCTGGCCGAGCACGTCGAGGTCGCTGACCAGCTCGCGGACCTCCAGGTCGACCACGGCGAGGTCGAACCGGCTGAGGGTGTAGATCGGCTGCCTGGGTGCCGTCTGGACGTCGCCGATATCGGTCGGCACCCGCATGGTGATCTGCGGGTTGGAGGCGGCCTCCACGAAGTAGTGCACCTCGGTGCTTCCCGCGTCCACCGGCAGCCAGGTGTTGTACGGGTGCAGGCCCTTGACCACGGTGCCATCCGGGCGGTACGCCAGACCTTCGGCGGCGAACCCGGGGCCGGTGCCGGCGAAACCGAGGTCGATGACGCACTCCAGGGTGCGGCCGGCCCAGTCGGCCGGCACCTCGGCCGTGAGCTCGAGCCAGGTGGTGCCCCAGGGGGCGCCCCACGCATCGCCGACCGCGGCCGGCTTGAACGGTGCCGCCAGGCCCTCGCTGACCGGGACCGGTTCGCCCGGGGCGTCCCAGCGGCCCACCGTCAGCGGCACCGACTCGGGATACACCGCCGGCTTCAGTCGCTCGTTGAGGATGCGGTCGAGGCGTCGCTCGATCTGGATACGGTCACTATGCATTCAGCACTCCGGGAACTGGTGAGGATGGTGTTCACGCGCGTTGGGCGCGACCTACAGCCTTGCAGATCAGGGCACCGTCCTCGCTCCGGCTAGGCCGCGGCGGGCACACATTCCATCAGCTGGACAAGAGGCTGATGATCGCAGCCACCCCGACTGTGACGATGATCACCCGGTACACCGTCGGCGGCAACCGGCGTCCGACCCGGCCGCCGACCTGGGCACCGACGACAGCGCCGACGGCGATGGCCCCGGCGGCCCACCAGTTGACGTCGGAGATGGCGATGAAGATCACCGCGGCGATGCCGTTGACGATGAAGGCGAGCACGTTCTTGACGGCGTTGATCCTCGGCAGCGTCTCGTCCAGCCCGATCCCCATCACAGCCAGCAGCAGCACACCCTGGGCCGCGCCGAAGTAGCCGCCGTAGACGCCGGTACCGGCCACCCCCAGCCACATCGGCAGCGAGCCGTGCGGAGGGTCCACCTGGATGCCCTGGCGCTCTCGGCGGGCGGTGACCATCCGGGACAGCCGGGGCTGGATGATCACCAACAGGCAGCCGAGCCCGATCAGTACCGGCACGATCGCGTCGAAGGCCGAGGACGGCAGCCTCAGCAGCAGCAGCGCCCCGACGATGCCGCCGATCAGCGAGGCCAGGCCCAGTCGCAGCACCCGGCTGCGCTGGCCCTTGAGCTCGTCTCGCATCGACCAGGCGCCCGACAGCGACCCCGGTGCCAGACCGACGGTGTTGGACACGTTGGCGATCACCGGTGGCACGCCGAGCGCCAGCAGGGTCGGAAACGTCACCAGGGTGCCCGAGCCCACCACGGTGTTGATCAGGCCCGCGGCCGTACCGGCGCCCAGCAGCGCCAGCAGCTCCCAGAGGCTCACGAACCAGGGGTGCTCTCGTGCGCCGTGCCCTCGACTGTGTCGGCCTGCGGGGCGGCGGGTGCCCCGGCTGACAGCGACGCCGGCGTCGTCCGCCGGCCACCGATCAGCGGGTTCTTCTCCAGCTCGGCCGCCGCCGCGATGGCCGCCTGCACGGTCCGTTCGGTCGCCTCGGCCTCTTCGTCCTTCTGGGTGGCGATCTCGGCCTGGACGTCGATCTTCTCCGGTGCCTGGAACGTTCCCTTCGCCGCAGCCGGGATCGCCGAGGAGATGCCGCTGACGGCACTTCCGAGACCCTCCAGCGCCTTGTTCAGCTCGCTCGGCACGATCCACACCTTGTTGGCGTCGCCGCGGGCGATGCTGGGCAGCATCTGCATGTACTGGTAGGCCAGCAGCGCCTGGTCGGGCTGGCCGGCGTGGATCGCGTTGAACACGGTGGTGATCGCCTGAGCCTCGCCCTCGGCCCGCAGCATCTGGGCCTGCCGGTCGGCCTGCGCCCGCAGCACCTGGGACTCCCGCTCACCCTGGGCCCGCAGGATGGCCGACTCACGGTCACCGCCGGCCGACAGGATCTGGGACTGCCGCTGGCCCTCGGCGATCAGGATCGCGGCCCGCTTGTCCCGCTCGGCCCGGGCACCCTTCTCCATCGCGTCCCGGATCGTCGCCGGCGGATCGATGGCGCGCAGCTCGACCCGGTTGACCTTGATGCCCCACTTCCCGGTCGCCTCGTCCAGCACCACCCGCAGCTTCTGGTTGATCTCCTCCCGGCTGACCAGTGCCTGCTCCAGGTCCAGGCCACCGATGATGTTGCGCAGCGTCGTCATGGTCAGTTGCTCGATCGCCTTGATGTAGTCCTGCGCCTCGTAGGCGGCGCGGACCGGGTCGATCACCTGGAAGTAGATTACCGAGTCGATGTTGACCATCAGGTTGTCCTCGGTGATCACGCCCTGCGGCGGGAACGGCACCACCGCCTCGCGCATGTCGATGTTGTAGCGCACCTTGTCGACGATCGGCACCAGCAGATGGGGGCCTGGCTCGAGCATCCGGTTGAACTTGCCCAGGCGCTCGACCACCCCGACACGCTGCTGTCTGATCACCCGGATGGCACTGCCGAGGAAGAAGGCCAGCGCGAGGATCGCGATCAAGAGCGCGATGAGACCTGCGGGGTTCACGTCGTTTCCCATCTGTCGTTTCCCATGTTTCAGGGCAGCTGTTCGTGCTTGGGGTAGACCACGGCGATAGCGCCGTCGATCTCGTACACCTCGACCTCGTCACCGGCGGCGATCTCCGCACTGGGGTCGAAAGCACGCGCGGACCAGAGCTGACCGTCGACCTTGATCTCGCCGCCGCTGCGGGTGATGTCGGAGGTGGCGATGCCGGTGCTGCCCACCATCTTGGCGGTGGACGAACGGTAGCCGGGCATGTTGCGGACCCTGCGCATCACCGTCGGCCGAAGCAGCATCAGCATCCCGACGGCCACCGCAGCGGCCACCAGGACCTGCAGCCACCACAGTCCAGGGGCGAGGACCGCGACCCCGGCCCCGGCCAGAGCGCCGGCGGCGAGCATGATCAACACCAGGTCGAGCGACAGGATCTCGGCGATCGCCAGCAGGAAGGCGATACTCAACCAGAGCGCCCACGCATTGTCACCGAGCCAGTCCGTCAAGTTCACCTCCATGCCTCCCCGCTTCCGTCGCTTCCAGGCGCTTCCAGGTCAATGGTGCCAGACGGGTCACAGCGCCCTGGCGGACCAACGACCGGCCTCGCTGGTCAGCGAGAGCGGCAGGTCGAAGGTGGCGCTCAGGTTCTCCGCCGTCAGCGTCGCCTCGAGCGGCCCTGCGGCGACGATCCGGCCCTGCTTCAGCAGCAGTGCGTGGGTGATGCCGAGCGGGATCTCCTCGACGTGGTGGGTCACCAGCACGGTGGCCGGGGCGTAAGGGTCCTGGGCCAGCTCGCTGAGGGTGCGGACCAGCGACTCCCGGCCGGTCAGGTCCAGCCCCGCCGCCGGCTCGTCCAGCAGCAGCAGCTCGGGGTCGGTCATCAGTGCCCGGGCGATCTGGACCCGCTTGCGCTCGCCCTCACTCAGGGTGCCGAAGGTCCGCTCGGCCAGATGGCCGACGCGGAGCTGGTCCAGCAGCTCGTCGGCCCGCTCGTGGTCGAGCTGGTCGTAGTCCTCGCGCCAACGGCCCAGTACGGCGTAGGAGGCGGACACCACCGCGTCGTGCACCGGCTCGCTCTTCGGGATCCGGTCGGCCAGGGCGGCGGAGGTGAGCCCGATCCGGGGTCGGAGGTCGAACACGTCGACCGTGCCCAACACCTCGCCGAGCAGCCCGGCGACGCCGGAGGTGGGGTGGATCTGGGCCGACACGACCTGCAGCAGCGTGGTCTTACCCGCACCGTTGGGGCCGATCACCACCCAGCGGTCGGTCTCGTCGACCCGCCAGCTGATCTCGTCGAGCAGGGTCGCCTGGCCCCGAACGATGCTCACGTCCGCAAGATCCACCACAGCCACCATGGGGGTAAACCTACAAGAGGTGGACCACCGCCCCGGCACCGACACTGGAGATCGTACGGTGGGCTGGTGCACCTTGCTGCTGTCCGGATGACGACGCACCTGAATGCGCTGATCGGCAACCTGATCAGCGTCGAGGCTGCGGCACGGACGATCGTCGCCGACGACGTGGCCCACCACGTGCTCGACCCCGACGCCGTGCTGGGGCTGGACCCGCTGCGGGCGAGCGAGCTGGAGACCGGTCTGGCTGCGCTGCTGGCAGCCGAGCGGGAGGGCTGGGCCCTCGGGCTGCCGGTGCCGGGCTCGCTGCTGCCGCTGCGCGGACCGCGCGAGCTCAACGAGGCCGCCCTGGAGATAGGCCAGGTGGTCATCGCCACCACCGCCGAGTTGGCGCTGGTGCCGTACCTGGTCGGCCGCGGCGTCCAGTGGCGGGTCTTCTCGGCCCGTCGGCCGTTCGCGGTGGCCACCCCCTACGAGGCCGAGCGGGCCCTGAACGAGGCGGTGCTGTCCGCGGCGCGGGTGCTGAGCGACCTGGACGTGGCGGCCGGCAGCCGCCCCCGCGCCTCCTTCGAGGCCCGGCTGGCCCCCGGCTACGGTCCACGGCAGCTGGCAACGGCGGACCGGGCCCTGCGGCTGCTGCTCGCCTGCGACGCCGCGCTGGCCGATGACGGCGGCAGCATCTCCTCGTTCGAGGCCGGCCTCCGTTCCCGTGAGCTGCGCCGGGTGCGCGAGGCGGCCAGCCACGCCCTGTGCGCTGCCTGCAGCTGGGTCGACGCGGCGGACCGGGGCGTCTGGAGCTGACTCAGCAGACCCGACTCGTGCGGTCGGCGGGCTTCAGGAAGGCCTCCTTCTCGGCGTCGGTGAGCTCCCGGCCGGCGATCTGGCAGGCCCGCCGGCGCCACTGCTGGTACGCGGACCAGAGCAGCACCTCCCGGTCGGCGCCACCGCTGACCAGCCACTGCCCGTCCGGGGAGAACGCCACCGTCTCCACCTGACTGTCGTGGTACACCAGCTCACCGACCTGCTGGCCGGTCAGGAGGTCCCAGAGCCGCAGGCCGCCGTCGAAACCGCCGACCGAGATGCCGCCCCCGTTGAACGCTGCCGTCGCCAGCATCGAGGAGTCCGGGGAGAACGCGAGGGCATAGATCTTGTTCTGGTGCGCGGCGAACGACCGCACCACGGCTCCGGACCGCACATCGAGCAGGTACAGCCAGCCGTTCGGCAGGCCCACCGCCAGCCGGCTGCCGTCCGGGCTGAACGCCACTGCTGCGGCACCCCGGCCGGGGTCGCCCGGCGGCGCCCAGGACAGCAGCCGTCGACCGGTCCCGGCTTCCAGCAGCACCACCCGGGAGCCCTCGCCGACGGCGGCCAGCCGAGCACCGTCCGGGCTGAACCGCACCCGGGCCGCCCCGGCCGGCAGCACCCTCTGCTGGAGCCGCTGTCGACCGTCGCCCAGCGCCCAGGTCCGGAGCACGCCGGTGCTGTCGACAGCGGCGACCTGCCGGCCGTCGGGCGACACCGAGACGCTCCACAGCGGCTCCCCCGCCGAGCCCAGTCGGCCGGTCTCCCGGCCGCCGGTGGTGTCGTGGAGATGCACCCGGCCGTCGAACCCGGCCACCACCACCGTGCGCCCGTCGGGGGTGAGGTCGAGGTCGTAGCCTGGTGAGCTGAAGCTGGCGAAGGGACCCTCGTCACGGTCCGGGTGCCAGAGCATCACCCGGTCCGTGCTCAGCGTGGCCAGCACCGTCGAGTCTGTGGTGAAGTCGGCCGCGATCACCGGAGCACGGTGACCGGTCAGCACCCAGCGCGGCCTGCCGGTGTCGACGTTCCACTGCCGCACCCCGTCCTGCGGGGCCGACGACAGCAGGGTGTGGCCGTCCGCGGCGAAAGCCACCCCGGAGACGCCCCAGTTGTGCCCGGCCAGGTCGCCCACGATCCGCTCACTGCCGACGTCGTAGATGCGCAGCCGCGCGTCCAGCCCACCACTGGCGATGGTGCGGCCGTCCAGCCCGTACGAGACCCGGCGGATGCCGGACTGGTTGCCCCGGAACTCGTGCAGCAGGGTGCCGGTGGTGGCCTGCCAGCTGCGGACCACGCCGTCGTCACCCCCGGCGGCGACCACGGTCGAGCTCGGGTCGAACGTGACGTCGTTGCCGGCGCTGCCGTCGATGCGCCAGGTCCGCAGCCGCCGCCCGGTGTCGGCGGCCAGCAGCACGATCCGGCGATCGGGGCTGGCCACCGCCAGCGTCTTGCCGTCCGGGCTGGCCGCGACGGCCATGTGGTCGCTGGAGCTGGTGGACGCCGGTCCGACTGCGGGCGTCTGCCAGAGCCGTTCGCCCGAACGGCCGTCCAGCAGCGCCACTGCGCCGTCCAGCCCCACCACCGCCAGCTCGACCGTCCCCGGCCGGAAGACGGCGTCGGCGACCCCGTCCAGCGTCACCGGCTTAGCACCGCCCGACGGTCGCTGGACCAGCGTCCGGCCGGCCAGGTCGACCGAGGCCAGCAGGCTCTCATCGGAGGCGAAGGACAGCTCGGTCACCGCGGCCCGGTGCCCACTGAGCCGCTGCGGCTTCCCCGCACCGGCCCGTTCCCACACCAGCACGTCGCCGTCCCCGCCGCCGGAGGCCAGCTGCCCGCTGCGGCCCACGGCCAGTGACAGTCCCACTGTGGACGTACCGGGCAGGACGGCTGAGCTGGCCGCCGGTCTGGTCATGGCCGTGGCGAGGGCCAGCCGTCCCTCCCTGGTATCGGCGAGCTTCAGGCTGTGCAGCGCCAGCAGCAGCGCCAGATCCGTCTGCGGCGCCGCGTACCCGCTGCTGATAGCGGCCAGCCGGCCCGCCTCGGACACCTTCGAGGCACGGTCGGCGCGCAACGCGCTGGCCTCGGCGCTGCGCTGCTGGGCCCGCGCCTCGGCCGCGTTCAGCACCGCGACCGAGCCGGCCACGGTGGCGAGCACGGCCAGCCCGGCGATGCCGGTGGTGGCCACCCGACGGGCCCGCCGGGCTCGGCGGTACTGCACCAGGTCCAGGGCGTCCAGCTCGTCCCGCGCGACTCCGTGCAGCGGCGCGGCCAGGTCGCCCACGGCGTTGCGGAACCGCGGGTTGCGGAGATCCAGCTGGCCCTCGCTGCGCGCCCACCGGAGGTCGACGAACAACGGCTCCTCGGCGAAGGCGCCGCTGAGCTGTCGCGGCAGCGCGGTCGAGGCGGCCCAGTCGAAGTCGCGCCGGCCGGGGTCCCACTGGCAGAAGCCGTCCGTCAGGGCCAGGAACATCGACCGGGTGCCGTGGGTCCGGCGGAAGTGGTCGATCTCCTGCTGCACCCAGGCGCTGGACGCCGCGGCCGGCGAGGCCAGCAGGATGAAGGACCGGGACCGGTCCAGCGCCTCCTGGATGGTCGACCAGAGCCCCGGCGTCGCCGCCAGCCCGGACGAGTCCTGGAACACCCGCAGCGCCCGGCGTCGCCGCCAGGGCCTGGCCAGCTGTTCCAGCCCGCTCCGCAGCGCCGGGGCGAGCTGACCGTCGGCGGCGTGGCTGTAGGAGATGAAGGCGTCGTATCCCCCGGGCTCGGCCATGGCTCAGGTTAGCGTCGCGGCCGACTCCCCGAAGGCGGTTGCGCACAGTTTGGGATCCGTTCCGTAGGGTGGGCGCATGCATGCGGGATCGCTGTTCGCCATCGGAGGGGCTGAGGCCAAGCTGCGGCGTCGCAACGTGCTGCGGGCGTTCGTCGCCGAGGCGGGCGGCGCCGACGCCAGGATCGTGGTGATCCCCACCGCCTCGTCGCTGGGGGTCGAGGTGGTCGAGGTGTACCGGGCGGTGTTCACCGCCCTCGGCGTCTCGACGGTGGTCGCGGTCCGGCCGGAGAGCCGGGCCGAGTCGTACGACCCCGACCTGGTCGCCCGGCTGGACGACGCCACCGGCATCTTCATGACCGGCGGCAACCAGCTGAAGCTGAGCTCCTTCGTCACCGGCACCCCGCTCGGCGCGGCCATCCATCAGGCCTACCACCGTGGCGCCGTCGTCGGCGGCACCTCGGCCGGAGCGAGCATCCTCTCCGACCATATGATCGCGTTCGGTTCCGGTGGTTCCACCCCGAAGCAGCGGATGAGCCAACTGGCGGTCGGTCTGGGCCTGATACCCGGAATGGTCATCGACCAGCACTTCGAGCAGCGCAACCGCTACGGCCGGCTGATGTCGATCGTCGCCCAGTCCCCCTCACTGCTGGGGGTCGGCGTCGACGAGGACACGGCCGCAGTCGTCCGTCAAGGGCATCTGCTCGAGGTCGTCGGACGTGGCGCCGTCACCGTGGTGGACGGCAGCAACCTCACCTCGAACGCCTATACCGCCAAGCGGACCGCGCCGCTGCTGTTCTCCGGCGCCACCCTGCACGTGCTGCCGGCCGGCAGTCACTTCGACCTGGCCACCCGCACGTTCGTGAGGCACGTCACCCCCGTACCGCCGGACGAGGTCCGGGAGGTGCAGGCCGCCGAGGCGGACCTGCGCAGGCTGGCCCGCGACATAGCCTCCGACGACGTGTCCCCGGCCAACTACGCCCGGCGGCTGCGCCGCGGCCGGCAGCACCGGCCCAGCGAGGAGGCTCAGCCTACGGCGATGGTCGACCCTCAGTAGTCCGCGAAGTCCTGCTGCAGGATGGCGCGGTCCTCCGGATTCGCGATCGGCACCGAGGTCGCCTCGGCCCAGGCCCGGGCCGCCTCCTCCGGTCGCCCGAGCGCACGCAACGCCCGGGCCCGCGCCTCATGCGCGTACGCCAGGTCGAAGTCCGCCAGACCGGCCCGGACGCACTGGTCCAGGCAGCGGTCCGCCGAGCTGAGCGAGGCACCCGGATGGCCGGTCAGCAGCAGCGCCTTGGCGATCATGTAGTCGGCCCGGGCCGCCGTCTGCGGTCCGCGACCGGCTGCCCGGTCCCAGTGGTAGCCGGCGGCATAGGCCCGGCGCAGCAGCTCCTCGTCGTCCTCGGCGCTGCGCGGGTCGCGCTGCACCAGCTCCCAGACCGAGTTGTTGGCCTCGACCGCCTGGGCCCGGTGCCAGTCCGCATCCGTCGACCTGTCCTGCTCACTCGATCTGTCCGGCTGGTCGGCCGACAGCCGTGGTAGCCCCGCACCGGTCTCCAGCAGCGACTTCAGGCTGTCCAGGACCCAGACCCAGCCGTTCCTCACGCTGGCCCAGGTCAACGGGCTGAACGCCAGGTCCCCATGCACCAGCCGCACCCGGGTCAGGTTCTCCCCGACCAGGTCGATCTGCCACTCCACCCGGCTGGGCGGCTCCTCGGCCATTGCCGCGTCGTAGAGGACGCGCCAGGTCTGCACGAAGCGGTGCGGCGGATCCATCTCCTCGATCACGCCCTCGACGGCCGGGTCCCCGTTCGGCAGCACGGTCCGGTAGGGCTGGCCCTGCACCGGCGGTGCGACGAACGCCGTCTGGTGGAAGTACCGCCGGGTCCAGTCCGAGTCGGTGATGGCCTGCCAGACCTGTTCCGGCGTGGCCCTGATGAAGATCTGGTAGACGTGCGTGGTGATGGTCATGCTCGCTCCTGGGCGGATGGTGCTGGGTGGGCGCGCTCGACGCTGTCCCGCAGCTCGAGCAGCCCGGTGCTGAACGGCTGGGCGTACTTGCTGATCCAGCGGTCGGCGATCTCGGCAATGGGCACCGGGTTGAGGAAGTGCAGCTTCGTCCGCCCGCGGCGGCTGCTGACGACCAGGTCGGCCTCGGTCAGCACCGCCAGGTGCTTCATCACGCCGAACCGCGACATGTCGGGGAACCGGGCCGCCAGCTGGCTGACACTCTGCCCGTCGGACCCGTACAGCGCATCCAGCAGGGCCCGCCGGGTCGGGTCCGCCAGGGCACGGAAGACAGCCTGCTCGGACTGTCCGGAGCTGGTCGGCACGCCATCAGAATAGGTGACTATTCGGTCACACGTCAACGAGACCTCGGTCGCCTGCGGGTGTTCAGCCGGCTGCCGGAGGTGGCAGGATCTGCCTTAGCCCGCCGGCCTTGGCGGACCCGACCAGAGCGCATCCGAGGAGTCTCAGTGACCGACGGTCCCCCCGCCCCAGTCCAGTCACCATCGCCTGACCTGAAGATCCTCTCCAGTCGCGTCTACCGGGGCCCGAACGTCTGGCACTACGAGCCGGCCATCCAGCTCGTCGTCGACCTGGGCGTGCTGGAGGACTTCCCCACCAACCTGCTGCCGGGTTTCGCCGATGGGCTGGTCGAGATGCTGCCGGGGCTGAAGTCGCACAGCTGCAGCCGGGGCAGGCGCGGTGGCTTCGTCGAGCGGCTGCACGAGGGCACCTGGGTCGGGCACGTCGCCGAGCACGTCGCCCTGCAGCTGCAGCAGTCGGTGGGCCATGACATGCGTCGTGGCAAGACCCGTCAGGTCCGTGGCGTCCGCGGGCAGTACAACGTGATCTACGCCTACTCCGACGAGTCGGTCGGGCTGGCGGCGGGTGAGCTGGCGGTGCGGATGGTCAACCATCTGGTGGCGCCCGAGGACGGCTTCGACTTCCGGAGCGAGCTCGAGCAGTTCATCGTCCGCGGAGAGCGGACCGCGTTCGGGCCCTCCACCCAGGCCATCGTCGACGAGGCGGTCAGCCGCGACATCCCGCACATGCGGCTCAACACGGCCTCGCTGGTGCAGCTGGGCCAGGGGGTCCACCAGCAGCGGATCCGGGCCACCATGACCTCGCACACGTCCTCGGTCGCGGTGGACATCGCCAGCAACAAGGAGCTGACCCTGGCGCTGCTCTCCGCCGCCGGCCTGCCGGTGCCGAGGTCACAGTCGGTCCGTACGGTCGAGGAGGCGGTCCGGCTGGCAACCAAGATCGGCTACCCGGTGGTGGTGAAGCCACTGGACGGCAACCACGGCCGCGGTGTGATCTTGAACCTGCACAGCGCCGACGACGTCCGCGCCGCGTTCCCGCTGGCCGAGCAGGAGTCGCGGCGCGGTCAGGTCATCGTCGAGACCTTCGTCACCGGGCGGGACTACCGCTGCCTGGTGATCGATGGCCGGATCGCCGCGATCGCGGAGCGGGTCCCTGCGCACGTGGTCGGCGACGGCACCTTGACCCTGCGGCAGCTGGTCGAGAAGACCAACGCCGACCCCCGGCGGGGGGTCGGGCACGAGAAGGTGCTGACCCGGATCAAGGTCGACGAGGCCGCCATCGACCTCGCCGCCAAGCAGGGGTACAGCCTGGACGACGTGGTCCCCGCCGACGTGATGGTGAAGCTCACCCTGACCGGGAACATGTCCACCGGCGGCATCTCCATCGACCGCACCTTCGAGGCCCACCCGGAGAACATCGAGATCGCCGAGGAGGCGGCCCGGGTGGTCGGGCTGGACATTGCGGGCATCGACTTCATCGCCCCCGACATCACGCTGCCGGTGCGCGAGACCGGTGGGGGCATCTGTGAGGTGAACGCGGCACCCGGTTTCCGGATGCACACCCATCCCACCATCGGCGACCCGCAGTACATCGCCAAGCCGGTCATCGACATGCTCTTCCCGCCGGGAGCACCGAGCCGGATCCCGATCGTGGCCGTCACCGGCACGAACGGCAAGACCACCACCTCGCGGATGATCGCCCACATCTTCAAGGGCATCGGCAAGAAGGTGGGGATGACCTCCACCGATGGCGTGGTCATCGACGAGCGGCTGGTGATCAGGTCCGACGCGTCCGGTCCGCGGTCGGCCAAGATGGTGCTGCAGAACCCGCGGGTCGACTTCGCCGTCTTCGAGGTGGCGCGCGGCGGCATCCTTCGCGAGGGGCTAGGCTACGAGCGCAACGACGTCGGCGTGGTGCTCAACGTGCAGGCGGACCATCTGGGGCTGCGCGGGGTCGACACCCTGCAGCAGCTCGCCGATGTGAAGGCCGTCGTCGTGGAAGCCGTGCCACGTAACGGATATGCCGTGCTGAACGCGGACGACCCGCTGGTCCGAGCGATGCGCCGCCGCTGCTCCGGCCGGATCATCTGGTTCACCATGGCCGAGCCGGGGAGTGAGATCCGGGACTCCGTCGATGATCACTGCCGGCGGGGCGGGCGGGCGGTGGTGCTGGAGCACAGCGACCTGGGCGACATGATCATCGTCAAGGAGGGCCGCCGGTCGATGCAGATCGCCTGGACCCATCTGCTGCCGTCGACGTTCGGCGGCCGGGCCACCATGAACGTGCAGAATGCGATGGCGGCAGCGGCCGCGTCGTTCGCAGCCGGGGCGTCCCTGCACGACATCCGGCAGGGCCTGCGGACCTTCTCCACCAACTACTACCTGTCCCCTGGCCGGCTGAACGAGGTCGCCGTCGAAGGCCGTACGGTGATCATCGACTACTGCCACAATGTCCCCGGGATGCGGATGCTCGGCGACTTCGTCGACAAGACGGGCGCGTCGATGGACACCACCACAGAGCTGGGCAAGGTGTCGCGGATCGGCGTGATCGCGACCGCAGGTGACCGCCGCGACGACGACATGCGCGAGCTCGGCGAGGTGGCCGCCAGCCACTTCGACGTGGTGATCGTCCGCGAGGACACGGCCCTGCGCGGTCGCAAGCGCGGCGAGGTGGCCGAGCTGGTCGCCGAGGGTGCACGCAAGGCGATGGCCCAGGGGGTGCGCTGCAAGCAGGTCGAGATCGTCCTGGACGAGCTGGAGAGCACCCGGCACGCGATCGCCCGGTCCAACCCCGGCGACCTGATCGTGATCTGCGTCGACAAGCATGCGGCAGTGATGGCCGAGCTGGAGTCCTACGGCCGGCAGGCCCAGCCCGGAGCTCGGCCCGACGACGAGAGCGAGTTCAACAACGCGGTCGCCGATCCCGACTTCAACCCGGAGGC
Organism: Microlunatus panaciterrae; assembly: GCF_016907535.1. Classification (NCBI taxonomy): domain Bacteria; kingdom Bacillati; phylum Actinomycetota; class Actinomycetes; order Propionibacteriales; family Propionibacteriaceae; genus Microlunatus; species Microlunatus panaciterrae. Next base: position 3,524,325 of record NZ_JAFBCF010000001.1, on the reverse strand, counting down.
TGCGCGGTCTCAGCCCGACTGACCTTGGCCCTCAGGGTTTCGGCGGAGTCGCGGGTGCCACCGTGCCCGGTCAGCCAGCGGTCGATCTCGGCCCGGTCCTGGTGGGCCATCAGAGCGACCACATCGCCCGGCCGGGCCTGGCCGACGAGCGAGACCAGCGCCGGCAGCTCGGCCTCGTGCTCGGCGCTGATCGCGACGCCGGCATGGGTGGCACCCTGACGCAGCAGCTCGCCCAGCTCGGTCATCTGTCGGCCGCGCAGATACTCGCTCTTGTGGGCGATCTCGACCACGTCGGCACCGAGCGCGGCCATCTCGCCCAGCCGGACGAACACGTCGTCGGTCCGGTCACCGGCGGTGCCGATGCCCAGCAGCACCCGGCCGCCGGGTGGCTGGATCCCGTGCACGATCTCCAGCAGCGCCTCCAGCCCGGCCTCGTTGTGGGCCAGGTCGATGACGACGCTGAGCTCGCCGGTTCCGTCGACGGTCGGCAGCGACCAGATGTTCATCCGCCCGGGGTTGTTCTCGCCGGGCAGGAAGCTCCGCAGACCCTCGGCGACCTGCTCGACGGTGAAGCCGAGCGCCAGCGCCGCCGACGTCACCGCCAGGACGTTCTCGACATTGACCCGGCTCAGGCCGGCCAGCGTCATCGGTACGTCGATGATCGGCACCACGGGCAGCGGGTCGGAGCCGGCGGACAACACGGCGACCCAGCCGTCCAGCAGGGTGGTGACCCGGCCGCCGTCGTCCAGCACAGCGCGCCCCGAGGGTGAGTCGGGATCGCGGCTGAAGACCCAGACCTGGGCCTTGGTCCCGAGCCGCATCGCGAACGTCCGCGGGTCGTCGGCGTTCAGTACGCACCACCCCTTGGGCCGGGTGATCTTGGTGATGACGGCCTTGACCTCGGCCAGCTGGTCCAGCGTGTCGATGCCACCGAGACCGAGATGGTCGGCCGTGATGTTGGTGACCACGGACACGTCGTTGTAGGCGACGCCGACGCCGCGGCGCAGGATGCCGCCGCGAGCGGTCTCGGTGACCGCCAGCTGGACGCCGGGGTGTCGCAGCACCTGGCCCGCGCCGCTGGGGCCGGAGTAGTCGCCGGCCTCCACGAGCTCTCCGTTGATGTAGACGCCGTCGGTGCTCGACCAGCCGACCGAGCGGCCCGCCAGCTGGGCGATGTGGCCGAGCATTCGCGAGGTGGTGGTCTTGCCGTTCGTCCCGGTGACGGCGACCACCGGGATCCTGGGGCGCAGCAGCTGCGGCGACTTGCCCAGCGGGGCGTTGGCCAGCCCGAAGGCCGAGGCCTCCATCGCCTGGTCGATCGCGCGCTCCCCCTGACCGGCCGCGTCCAGCACCGCCGCCACCCCGTCGGCCAGCGCCTCAGCCCGGCCGGCGTGCCGCCAGGGGAAGGCGATCACGAGCTGCGAGACCGTTCCCCCCGGCCGGGAGCGCACCGCGAGCCGGTTCACCCCGCCGGCTCGGGCCAGCCGTCGCACCAGGTGGGCCACCAGCCGGGCGGCGAAGCGCTGTCGGAAGTGTGACCGCTCCGGGCCGGGCCGCACCTTGGCCAGCCCGAGGTTCTTCGCGAACTCCCGTGCCTGCGCGGTCGTCAGCTCCATCACCGACCCCAGGTCGAGGGTCAGCTTGACGGCGGGTCGGGGGAAGTAGAGGTTGGGCCCCTCCAGCAACCGGAACTCGACGAGTGATCGTCGCTCCTGCACGGCCGACGCCGAAGCTCAGGCGCCCATGGCGTGCATGCCGCCATCGACGTGGATCATCTCGCCCGTCGTCTTCGGGAACCAGTCGCTCAGCAGCGCCACCACGGCCCGTGCCGTGGGCTCGATGTTCTTCGGCTCCCAGCCCAGCGGCGCCCGCTGCGCCCACAGGTCGTTGAACTCCTCGGCACCCGGGATGGACCGCTTCGACAGCGTCTCCAGCGGCCCGGCCGCAACCAGGTTCACCCGTACGCCCTCCGGCCCGAGGTAGCGGGCCAGATAGCGGCTCGTCGCTTCCAGCGCGGCCTTGGACACCCCCATCCAGTCATAAACCGGCCAGGCCACGGTGGCGTCGAAGTCGAGCCCGACCACCGATGCCGTCTCGGCGAACAGCGGCTTGCAGGCCATCGTCAGCGACTGCAGCGAGTAGGCCGACACCTGCACCGCGGTCGCCACGTCGGCCCAGGGCGTGGTCAGGAACCCGCCACCGAGCGCGGTCTCGGGGTTGGCGAACGCCAGTGAGTGCACCACACCGTCCAGCCCGTCGACATGCTCACGCAGCCGGTCGGCCAGGCTCGCCAGGTGTTCCTCGTCGGTGACGTCCAGCTCGAGCAGCGGTGGTTCCGGGTCGAGCTTCTTGATCACCCGCCGGGTCAGGCTCATCGCCCGGCCGAAGTTGGACACCACGACCGTCGCCCCTTCCGCCTGGGCGATCCTGGCGATCTGGAACCCGATCGAGGTGTCCAGCGTGACGCCGGTGACCAGGATCCGCTTGCCTTCGAGAATTCCCACTTCTGCTCCGATCGATGTGTCCGTCTGCCCGAGGTGCCGTACGGTGCCGCTGTCAGTGGCCCATGCCGAGGCCGCCGTCGACAGGGATCACCGCGCCGGTGATGTAGCCGGCCGACTCCCCGGCGAGGAACTCTACGGTGCCGCTGACGTCGTCCACCGAGCCCATCCGGCCGAGCGGGATCTGTTCGGCGTACTTCTTCACCAGGTCCTCGCCCAGTTCGGCGGTCATGTCGGTCTCGATGAACCCCGGCGCCAGCACGTTGGCGGTGATCCCGCGCGAGCCGAGCTCACGGGCCAGGGAGCGCGCCATCCCGACCAGACCCGACTTGGACGCGGCGTAGTTCACCTGCCCGGCCGATCCGAGCTGTCCGACGACGGAGGAGATGAAGATGATCCGGCCGAACCGGTTGCGGATCATCGGACGGGCGGCGCGCCTGGCCACCCGGAAGGCGCCGGTGAGGTTGGTGGCGATCACCGCATCCCAGTCCTCGTCGCTCATCCGCATCAGCAGGGTGTCCCGGGTGATGCCGGCATTGGCGACCAGCACCTCCACCGGTCCGTTGGCCGCCTCGACCTGGGCGAACGCCGCCTCGACCTGGGTGGGGTCGGTGACGTCACACTGCACGCCGAGGACCCCGTGCGGCACCGAACCGCTGCGGTAGGTGGCGGCCACCTTGTGTCCGGCGCGCGCCATCCGCTCGGCGATGGCCCGGCCGATCCCTCTGCTGCCGCCGGTCACCAGCACGCTGCGGCTGACCGCTGTCCTCGAGGTGGTCTCGCCCGTCTCAGTCGCGCCCGTTTCAGTCACGGGGCCACGCTACCGACTGTGCCGGGTGCCTGGCGAGCAGGCGTAGGCTGTCCGCGTGGCAGATGGCAACCCGTCCCAGGGCAGGTCCGGGGCAACCGTGATCACGGACGCCAAGTCCGGCGCCAGCAGTGATCTCAGCTCCCGGGAGAAGCGCTATGCCATCACGATGGCGTTCCGCACCGCCTGTTTCATCTGCATGGTGTTCGTCCCCGGCGCCTTCCGATGGGTGCTGTTCGCCGGAGCCGTCTTCCTACCGTACGTCGCTGTGGTGCTGGCCAACCAGACGAACTCGCGCAGCGACCGGGCCGGGCGCATCCAGCGCGGCGAACCGGAGCCGGCCCCACAGCTGACCTCCGGACCGGAGGAGCCGGACGTCATCATCGGCGACGTGGAGGTCGACCACCGAACAGGGATCGAGCGGGTGACGGCGATCGAGCACGACCGAAGCGTCCGCTGGTGACGGCCTCGGACGACGACCGGGGCGCCGGTCCGGCGACCACGATCTGTTCGGCCAAGGGCTGCGCCAGCGAGGCCGTGTTCGACGTCCAGTGGAACAACCCCAAGATCCACACCCCCGAGCGACGCAAGCACTGGCTCGCCTGCGACGCCCATCGCGACAGCCTGAGCGCGTTCCTGTCAGCGCGAGGCTTTCTGCGCGAGGTGCACCCGCTCCAGCGCTGACCGGTCAGCCGCCGATGGCCGACATCGGCCGGTCCGGCTGCAGGAACGACGGGTCGTTGATCCCGTGCCCGGGCTGCTTGCTCGCGACCGCAGCCACCCACAGATCGGCCAGCTCGTCGTCGCTGGCGCCGGAGCGCATCGGAGTCCGCAGATCGGACTCGGACCGGGCGAACAGGCAGTTGCGGATCTGGCCGTCGGCGGTCAGCCGGACCCGGTCGCAGGCGCCGCAGAACGGCTTCGAGACAGCGGCGATGATGCCGACGCGGTGCCCGGTCCCGGCCACTCGGAACAGCTCGGCTGGCGCGCTCCCCCGGCTGGCCGCATCCTCGGGATCCTCGGTCAGGACGACGTGCTGCTCGAGCGCGGCGCGGATCTCGGCGGCGGTCACCATCTCGGTGCGCTGCCAGGCATGCTGGGCATCCAGTGGCATCTGCTCGATGAACCGCAACTGGACGTTCTCGGCCATCGCCCAGCGGAGCAGGTCGGCGGCTTCATGATCGTTCAGACCGCGCATCAGGACAGTGTTGATCTTGACCGGCTGCAGCCCCGCAGCCCGGGCGGCGGTGACACCGGCCAGTACGTCACTGAGCCTGCGCCGCCGGGTCAGCTGGGCGAAGGTGTCCGCGTTCAGGGTGTCCAGCGAGATGTTGATCCGACTGAGCCCGGCGTCCGCCAACCGCTGGGCCCTGGCCGCGAGGCCGATCCCGTTCGTGGTCAGGGCGACCGTCGGCCGCGGCACCAGGGAGTTGATGTCGGCCACCAGCTGTTCGAGGTTCTTGCGCAGCAGCGGTTCGCCGCCGGTGAGCCGGACCGTGGTGATGCCCAGCCGCTCGACGCCGACGCGGATCAGCCGGGTGATCTCCTGGTCGGTGAGAACCTCGTCACCCGGAAGCCACTCCAGACCCTCGGCCGGCATGCAGTAGGTGCAGCGCAGGTTGCAGCGGTCGGTCAGGGACACCCGCAGATCGGTCGCCACCCGGCCGTACGCGTCCGAGAGCACCTGGGTGGTGCGGAGCCGGGGCGTGGGCAGCGGAGTGCTCATACCGGTGAGTCTAGGCCCGCGGCTGGTGGTGCGTGCAGGCGGATTTGTCGGTGGGCGCGTTTAGAGTGAACATATGTTCGAATCGGCTGCGGGCGAGACTCCGGGTGTGGGCGCGACGGAGGACCGGGCTGCGGTGGCCGGCGCCGTCGCGGACTGCTTCCGGGCGCTGGTGGCCGCCGAGTGCACCCAGCTGAGGCTGGCCGCGCAGTGGGCGGACCTGCACCTTCCCGAGCAGCCGACCTCGGAGGCGGCGCAGCCCGGCACCGAACGGGCCAGGGAGTTCGGCGGGCCCGGCACCCCGCAGATGCTGGAGTTCGCCGCTGCCGAGTTCGGCGCGCTGCAGGAGATGAGCCGGCTCAGTGCCAGCCGGCTGATCGCCGACGCTCTGGACCTGCGTCACCGGCTGCCGCGGTTGTGGCGTCGCGTGCTGGACGGTCAGGTCCGGGCGTATCAGGCGCGTTGGGTCGCCCAGAACACCCGGCACCTGTCCAGCCAGGCGGCGGACTGCGTCGACGCCAGCGTGGCCGAGTATGCGAACACGCTGCCCTGGTCGCGGTTCCAGCGCCTCGTGGAGGCCCGGGTGATCGCCGCCGACCCCGCTCAGGCTGAGGCTCGGGCCGAGCTGGAGGCGGCCGACCGGTTCGTCCGTGCCGGCCAGTCGAACGAGCACGGCCTGAAGCTGCTGGTGGCCAAGGCTCAGGCCGGCGATGTGATCTGGTTCGTCGCCATGGCCGATCGCATCGCGCAGATCCTGCTGCAGAACGGAGACGTCGACCCGGTCGACGTTCGGCGGTCCAAGGCCATCGGGATCCTCGCCCAGCCCGCGACCGCCCTCAAGCTGCTGCTGGCGCATGAGGGGCGCGTCGCGGAGACCGACCCGGACCAGCAGCTGGCCGACCTGGTCACCTCGTCCGACGACCTGGCTGCCCGGTTGCGCCCCGTCACGCTGTATGTCCACGTCGACCGGGAGTCCCTGCTCTCGGGGAGCGGGGTGGCCCGGCTCGAGGATGTCGGCCCGGTCACGTTGAAGCAGGTCCGCAGCTTCCTCGGCACCAACTGCCGGGTCACCGTGACCCCGGTGGTCGACCTCGAGAACTTCAAGGCGGTCGACAGCTACGAGTTCCCGGCGCGGCTGCGCGACGGGCTGTATCTGCGCAACCCGGTCGACGTCTTCCCGTTCGGCACCAACGTGACGCGACGCAAGGACGTGGACCACACCGTGCCGTACCGACCACCGGACCGTGGCGGCCCACCGGGGCAGACCCGGATCGGTAACGGCGGTCTGGTCGCCCGGTTCTCCCACCGGATCAAGACCCACGGTCGGTGGCGGCTGCGACAACCCCGGGCGGGCAGCTATCTGTGGCGCTCCCCCACCGGCTGGTATTTCCTGGTGGACCATAACGGCACCCACAGTCTCGGCGACGACGGCTTCGCCGCGGAGATCTGGGCCGCTGCCGGTCGGCTGCAGGCCGCCGAGCTCGAGGCCTATCCGGGCAATCCGGGCGTCGAGATCGACCTAACCCGGGTCGCCTGAGCCGGCCACCCGGCCGGGATGGGTGTAGACGTTCATCGACGACCCGCGGACGAACCCGACCAGCGTCAGCCCGGCCTGGTCGGCAAGCTCCACCGCCAGCGAGCTCGGCGCCGAGACGGCGACGAGCATGGGGATGCCGGCGAGGACCGCTTTCTGGGTCAGCTCGAACGACGCCCGCCCCGACACCGCCAACAACACCTGGGACAACGGCAGCCGGCCCTCCCGCACGGCCCAGCCGATGACCTTGTCGACGGCGTTGTGCCGACCCACGTCCTCGCGGACGCAAAGCATCTCGCCGGCCGCCGTCAGCAACCCGGCAGCGTGCAGGCCACCGGTCTTGGCGAAGGTCTTCTGCCGCTCCCGCAACAGGTCCGGCGCGGCCGCGACCAGCGGCTGGTCGAACGTCACCCGCGCATCCAGGTCGTGCCGGGAGTCCCTGACCACCTGGTCGATGGAGGTGGTGCCGCAGACCCCGCAGGCGCTGGAGGTGAGCACGTTCCGCTGCAGGCCGGGTTCGGGCGGCGCCACCCCGGGGGCGAGTGCAACGTCCAGCACGTTGTAGGTGTTCATCCCGTCCGGCCCGGCGCCGTCGCAGTACCGCGCGCCGGCGATGTCCGCCACCTCGGCGATCACCCCTTCGGCATGCAGCAGCCCGTGGATCAGGTCGATGTCATCGCCCGGGGTGCGCATGGTCACCGAGAAGGAGGTGCCGTTCAGCCGCACCTCCAGTGGCTCCTCGACGGCGAGGAGATCGACGATCCGGCGGGAGCCGTCGGAGCCGGTTCGCAGCACCGAGTGCTTGCGCGTCACTCGTCCCATGCCATCATCCTGTCAGGTGGAAGAAATGACATGACGCGACCGTGGTGTCCCGATACGCGACAGGAGTTCGAACCAATGTCCCTCGACGACTGGATGGCCGCCCTCTCCGAGGAGATCGGCACCGACGACCTGCAGTTCGACGACGACGCCGTCCATACCCTGCTCGACCTCGCCCGCGACGCCGCCCATGAGGTCGAGAGAGTGGCGGCTCCGCTGACGACGTTCCTGGTCGGGGTCGCGGTCGGGCGCGGCGTGCCGCTGGGCGAGGCCGCTGCCAAGGCGACCGCCCTGGCGATGAAGCACCCGGAGCAGACGGGCTAGTCTCGAAGCGTGCGTCGTCTGTGGGTCCGTTGGCTCTGTCTGCTGCTCTTCGTGGCAGTGCTGGCCTTCGTGTTCGTCAACATGGGCGAGTGGCAGCTGCGGCGCCTCGATGAGCGCAAGCACCGCAACGCGGTCACGGTGGCCAATGAGGGCAAACCGGTCCGTCCGTTCGACCAGGTGTTCAATCACCCCATCACCACCGAGGACGAGTGGCAGCGGGTGGAGGCGCGCGGCACGTTCGACCCGGCCCAGCAGTTCGTCATCCGTTACCGCAACAACGGCGACGCCAAGGGCTACGAGGTGGTCACCCCGCTGCGGACCGATGCCGGCCCCGTGGTGCTGGTCGACCGGGGCTTCATCGAGGTCCCCCGGGGTACCCAGATCCCCAGCACGGCGCCACCTCCGCCGACCGGACCGGTGAGCGTCGTCGGGCACGTCCGGCGCGACGAGCACGGGCGCGGGGGCGCCATCCGCCCCAGCGACGGCCAGGCCCGGCTGATCAACGCGGTCGCCCTCGGTCAGGCGCTCGGCTACCCGGTCGCCGACGGCTACCTCAGCGCCATCACCGTCACCCCGGCCCAACAGGGCGGCTTCGCACCGATCGTCCTGCCGGAGCTGTCCGACGGGCCGCACTTCTGGTACGCGGTGCAGTGGTTCATGTTCACCGGCATCGGGGTTCTCGGTCTGGTGGTCTTCATCCGGGGTGACATCAGGACCCGCCGCGAGGAGGCGGCTGCGCAGGCCGACCGACCGCCGGAGATGGCCGGGTCGGCCGGCCCCTGATCAGGGCCGCCCTCCCCAGCGGGCGCAGCGGGTGCTCGCCGACATGGCAAGATCACCGTCATGGACCTTGGACTGACCGACCGCGTCTTCGTCGTCACCGCCGCGAGTGGCGGACTGGGCCGGGCGAGTGCCGCCGCGCTGGTGGCCGAGGGCGCCCGTGTGGCGCTGGTGGCCCGCCGCGGCGACGTGCTGGCCGAGGTGGTGGCCGAGCTCGGGTCCGACCGCGCCGTCGGCCTTGCCGCCGACCTGGCCGACCCGGCCACGGCCGAGGCCGTCTGCCAACTGGCCCTGGACAGCTTCGGTCGCCTCGACGGAGCCCTGATCAGCGTCGGCGGACCGCCGGCCGGCAGCGCGGTCGGCACCACCGAGGAGCAGTGGCGCTCGGCCTTCGACTCGGTCTTCCTCGCCGGGCTGCGGGTCAACCATGCCGTGCTCCGGCACGGCACCGGATCGGACCTGGCGATCGCGTGGGTGCTGTCGACCTCCGTCAAGCAGCCGATCCCCGGCCTGGCGGCCTCGAACGGGCTGCGTCCCGGCCTGGGGGTGCTGATCAAGCAGCTGGCCGACGAGCTCGGCCCGCAGGGAACCCGGGTGCTCGGGTTGATGCCGGGGAGCGTGGAGACCGAGCGGGTGCGGCATCTGAACTCGCTGTCCGACGACCCCGAGGCGGCCAGGGCCGCCAGCGAGCAGAGCATCCCGCTGCGCCGCTACGGTCAGCCGGCCGAGTTCGGCCGGGTGGCCGCCTTCATGCTCTCACCGGCCGCGTCCTACCTCACCGGGTGCGTGATCCCGGTCGAGGGCGGGGCGCTCCGCTCGCTGTGACTGCACTCCGATGGCCCTGAGCGACGTCCTCGACCTGCTGCGCTGTCCGCACTGCGGTGACGCTCTGAGTCCGACGGCCGACCGCCGCGGCGTCCACTGTCAACAGGGCCACTCCTTCGACCTGGCCCGGCAGGGCTACCTCAACCTGCTCCGGAGCGGGCCGGTGAAGAACGCCGACACGACGGCCATGATCCAGGCCAGGGACAGGTTTCTGGCCGGCGGCCACTACCAGCCGATCGCTGACGCGCTGCGGGACGAGCTCGAGTCCGGCTCCGCCCCGGTGACGACCGTCCTCGACGCCGGCGCGGGCACCGGGTACTACCTCGCCAGCGTGCTGGACGGCCTGCCCGGTGCCCGTGGGCTGGCTCTGGACGTGTCGGTCGCCGCCTGTCGCCGGGCCGCCCGTGTCCACCGTCGACTGGGCGCGGTCGTCGCCGACACCTGGCAGCCGCTGCCGGTACGCACGGGCGGTATCGACGCCGTCCTGACGGTGTTCGCCCCGCGCAACCTGGCGGAGTTCCGACGGGTGCTCGGCCCGGCCGGGCGGCTGCTTATCGTGACCCCGTTGCCAGAGCATCTGAGCGAAGTGCGCGGTCCGCTGCAGCTGCTGGAGATCGAGCCGGGCAAGCGGGAACGACTCGAAACCGGTTCCGCCGGTCTGTTCAGCGAGGGCGTGCATCGCGAGCTCCGCTACCCGATCCGGCCGACCCGGTCGGAGCTGACCGACCTGGTGGCCATGGGGCCGAACGCGTTCCACCTCTCCACCGAGCAGATCGCCGCCCGGGTCGCCGCGCTCGATCCGGCGCCGACGGTGACGGTGGCCGTGTCGGTGACCGTGCTGCGGCCGCGTCAGCCGGCCTCGCCCACCGCCACCCGCTCAGCGAACTGGGTCCGGTAGAGCTCCGCATAGGGCCCGCCGGCCGCCAGCAGGTCCGGGTGCCTGCCCTGCTGGACCACCCGGCCGCCGTCGACCACCAGGATCAGGTCGGCGTTGCGGATCGTCGACAGCCGGTGAGCGATCACCAGGCTGGTCCGACCCCGCATGGCCAGGTCCAGCGCACGCTGCACCGCCGCCTCCGACTCGGAGTCGAGATGGGCGGTCGCCTCGTCCAGCACCACGATCGGCGGCGCCTTCAACAGCAGCCGGGCGATGGCCAGCCGCTGCCGTTCACCGCCGGACAGCCGGTAGCCCCGCTCACCGACCACGGTGTCCAGACCATCGGGCAGGTTCTCCACCAGCCGCCGGACCTGGGCCGCCTCAAGTGCTGCGAACATCTCGTCCTCACCGGCGTCCGGTCGGGCATAGGTGAGGTTGGCGCGGATGGTGTCGTGGAACATGTGGGCGTCCTGGGTGACGTAGCCGACCGCGTCCTGCAGCGACTGGAGCTGCAGCTCGCGGACATCGACCCCACCGACCCGGACCGTGCCGCCGGTGGCGTCGTACAGCCTCGCCAGCAGGTGCGTGATCGTGGTCTTGCCGGCCCCGGACGGCCCGACCAGGGCGACCGTCTGGCCCGGCTCGATCCGGAAGCTGACGTCGTGCAGGACGGTGGTGTTGCGGCGCTGGTCAAGGGAGGCCACCGACTCGAGGCTGGCCAGTGAGACCTCGTCCGGGCCGGGGTAGGTGAAGTTGACCGAGTCGAACTCGACCGATGCCGCCCCGTCGAAGCGACGGGCCTTCTCGGCGTCCGCGATCATCGGCTTCAGGTCGAGGACCTCGAAGACGCGCTCGAAGCTGACCAGCGCCGACATGACGTCGATCCGCAGGTTGGTCAGCTGGGTCAGCGGGCCGTAGAGCCGGCCGAGCAGACCGGCGAGAGCGGTCAGCGTACCGACAGTCAGCGTCCCGTCGATGGTGAACAGCCCACCGACGCCGTAGACGAGTGCGGTCGCCAGGGCCGCCACCAACGTCAGCGAGGTCATGAAGATCCGGCCGTTCATCGCGATCTTGACCGAGACGTCGCGGACCGCGCCGGCCCGCTCGGCGAAGCGGCCGTGCTCGTCCTGCGGTCGGCCGAACAGCTTGACCAGCAGGGCGCCGCTGACGCTGAACCGCTCCGTCATCACTGCGGACATGTCACCGTTCAGCTGCATCTGCGCCCGGGTCAGCTCGGCCAGCTTGCGCCCGAACATGCGGGCCGGAATCAGGAAGATCGGCAGCAGGATCAGCGCTGCGATCGTCAGCTTCCAGCTCAGCACCAGCATGGCGACCAGCACCAGGACCAGGCTGATCAGGTTGGAGACCACCGTCGACAAGGTCGAGGTGAAGGCCTGCTGCGCACCGATCACGTCGGAGTTCAGCCGGGACACCAGCTTGCCGGTCTGGGTCCGGGTGAAGAACGCCACCGGCATCTGCAGCACATGATCGAACACCCTCGTCCGCAGGTCATAGATCAGCCCCTCGCCGATCCGCGCGGAGCACCATCGCTGCACCAGACCGAGGCCGGCCTCCAGCAACGCGAGCAGCGCGACGGTCACCGCCAGCGTGATCACCAGCGACCGGTTCCCCTTCAGCACGCCCTCGTCGATGATCTGCTTGAACAGCAGCGGCGGAGCGACTGCCAGCCCGGCGGCGATGATCACCATCACCAGGAAGACCAGGATCAACGGCCGGTACGGCTTCGCGAACCTCAGTATCCGCGACACCAGTCCCTTGGTCAGCCGATGGTTCTTGATCTCGGCGTCATGCGCCATCCGCCGCATCACCCCGCCACCCATCATCGACATCTGCGGCTTCCTCCTCTGGATCGTGTCACCCGGATCGTGCCGCCAGGCTCCTCAACAGCGGCACCTGGGCACCGCGTTCCGCAGCAAGCTGCTCGGGGTAGCCTCGGGTCGACGCCTTCGATAGTAGGTCCTTCACCGCCGCCGCCGACTCAGCCGGTAGCGAACACAGTTCGTCCACCCTGGCCTGGACCACCCAGTCAAGCTGGTCGTCCGGCACGACCCGGTTCACCAGGCCCCACTGCGCGGCCTGGGTCGCCGTCACCGGCCGGGTGCTGGTGCAGATCTCCAGCGCCCGCGCGAAGCCGACCAGCTCGACCAGCCGGTGGGTGCCGCCGAGGTCGGGCACCAGGCCCAGCCGCGGCTCGGCCATGTCGAAGACCGCGCCCGTCTCGGCGATCCGCAGGTCGGCGGCCAGCGCCAGTTGGAAGCCGGCACCGATGGCCCTGCCGCGCACCACCGCGATCACCACGGCCGGCAGGTCGCGCCAGCGACTGAAGGCCAGCTGGAAGGTGGCCAGCGTTCGTTCGATCTCCTCGTCGGAGCCGCTCACCAGGTCGGACAGCGAACCCTCAGCGGGCAGGCCGCCGGCCCGCAGCAGCCGAAGATCAAGACCCGAGCTGAAGTCGCCTCCGCTGCCGCGGAGGAGCACCACCCGGGTATCAGCGGGAAGGGTCTCGGCCACAGTCGCCAACGAGGACCAGGTGGCGAACGACTGGGCGTTCCTGACCGCCGGACGGTCCAGCAGGACGGCGGTGACACGATCGGTGCTGCTGACCTTCACCCCACCGGGAAAGGCCCGGACGCCGTCGACGTCCGGGCCCTCACGGTCGGGCATCTAGCCCTTCCTGGCGGTCTTCTTCGCGGCGGACTTCTTCGCGGTCGCCTTCGTGGTGCTGCTCTTCGTGGCGCTGCTCTTCGTGGCGCCAGCCTTCGTGGTGCTCGCCTTCGTGGCGCCGGCCTTGGCGGCGCTGGTCTTGGCGGCGCCGGCCTTCGTGGTGGTCGTCTTCGCGGTGGCGGTCTTCTTCGCCGCGGTCTTCTTCGCGGCCGCCTTGGTCGCCGGTGCCTTGGTCACAGTCTTCTTCGCCGCGGTCTTGACGACCGTCGTGGTGGCAGCCTTCTTGCCTGCAGTCTTCTTGGCAGCGGTCTTCTTCGTGGCGGCTGGAGCCTTGCTGGCGGCAGCCTTGGCGGCTGTCTTCTTCGTCGGCGCCCTGGTCGGGGCGGCCTTCTTCGCTGGGGCCTTGGCAGTGGTCTTCTTTGCCGGCGCCCTTGTGGTGACAGCCTTCTTCGCTGCCGCCTTCGTGGTGGCCGCCTTCTTCGCCGGGGCCTTCGTCGCCGTCGTCCTGGTGGCGGGGCGAGTGGGCGCCACCTTCCTGGCGGCGGCCTTCTTGGCTCCCCGGGTGGCACCGCCACGGCTGCGGAGCTCGACGCCGGAATCCCTCAGAACGCCGTGCACGAAGCCGTACGAACGGCCGACGCTCTCCGCGATCTTTCGTACGCTCTCGCCGGCGGCGTAGCGCTTGGCGAACTGCGACGCCAGCGTGTCCCGTGTTGCACCAGTGATGCGTGAGCCCTTTGCCAGTGTCTTGGCCACTGTGCCTCCCTGATATCGGACGCCATCTCGCCGTGCGCTCGATGGGTTGACAACGACCATGATCGACATTCCATGATCATTGATCACTCATTTGTAGCACTTCCGGCCGGGTTTTTCGCCCAAACCGCGGTGATTAGGCCAACGAGATCAGGTCGGCGTACTCGGGGTTCCAGAGATCCTCGACTCCATCGGGCAGCAGCAGCACCCGGTCCGGGTCCAGTGCGTCTACCGCACCCTCATCGTGGGTGACCAGCACGACCGCTCCGGCGTAGGTCCGGATGGCCTCCAGCACCTCCGCCCGGGAGGCGGGGTCGAGGTTGTTGGTGGGTTCGTCCAGCAGCAGGACGTTGGCGCTGGAGACGACCAGCTTGGCCAACGCCAGCCGGGTCTTCTCACCACCGGACAGCACCCGGGCAGGCTTGTCCACTTCGTCGCCGGAGAAGAGGAACGAGCCGAGTACCTTGCGCACCTCGGTCTCATTCAGCGCCGGGGCGGCCGTCTTCATGTTCTCCAGCACGCTCCGGGTGACGTCGAGCGTCTCGTGCTCCTGGGCGTAGTAGCCGAGCCTGAGGCCGTGTCCGGCGGTGACATCGCCGGTGTCCGAGGGCTCGACTCCGGCAAGGATCCGGAGCAGGGTGGTCTTTCCGGCACCGTTGAGGCCCAAGATCACCACCTGGCTCCCCCGGTCGATCGCAAGATCAACACCAGTGAAGACCTCGAGCGAACCATAGCTCTTGCTCAGATCCGCAGCGGTCAACGGAGTCTTGCCGCACGGAGCCGGGTCGGGGAACCTGATCTTCGCGACCCGGTCATGAGCACGTTCGGCTTCGAGGCCGGCCAGCAGCCGCTCGGCCCGCTTGGCCATGTTCTGCGCAGCCGTCGCCTTGGTGGCCTTGGCCCGCATCCGGTCCGCCTGGGTCATCAGTTGATCAGCCTTGCGCTCAGCGTTCTGGCGCTCCCGCCGGCGACGCTTCTCGTCGGTCTCGCGTTGCTGAAGGTAGCGCTTCCAGTCCATCGCATAGATATCAAGCTCGGACCGGTTGGCGTCCAGGTGGAACACCTTGTTGACGGTGCTCTGCAACAACCCGGTGTCGTGACTGATCAACATCAGCCCGCCGGGATAGCCCTGGAGGAAGCTTCTGAGCCAGACAATGGAGTCCGCGTCCAGGTGGTTGGTGGGCTCGTCCAGCAGCAGCGTGTCAGCACCCGAGAACAGGATCCGCGCCAGCTCCACCCGGCGCCGCTGGCCACCCGACAGGGTGCGCAGCTGCTGGTGGAGGATCCGGTCGGCCAGCCCGAGGTTGCTGGCGATCCGGGCGGCCTCAGCCTCGGCCGCGTAACCGCCGGCGGCGGCCAGCTGCGCCTCGGCCCGGCCATAGGCCGCCATCGCCTCGTCCCGGACGGACTCGTCCGCATCCCCCATCGCCAGCTCGGCGCGCCGCAGCCGTGCCACCACGGCGTCGAGGCCACGGGCCGACAGGATCCGGTCCTTGGCCAGCACGTCGAGGTCACCGGTGCGGGGATCCTGCGGCAGATAGCCGACCTCCCCGCTCCGGGTGACCAGTCCGGCCGCCGGCTGACCCTCACCGGAGAGGATCTTCGTCAGCGTCGTCTTGCCGGCCCCGTTGCGGCCGACCAGACCGATCTTGTCCCCGGCCGCCACCTGGAAGGAGGCGTGCTCCAGCAACAGGCGCGCGCCCGCGCGCACCTCGACATCACGTGCCACCAGCATCAGACGGAAAGTTCCCTACGTAAGGAGTCGGCCGGTCGCGACGGCGACCGGCGATAGGAGAGAAGACGGGGCGTTCGGCGGTGCGCTCAGACGTTGAAGCCGAGCGCGCGGAGCTGATCACGGCCGTCGTCGGTGATCTTCTCCAGCCCCCACGGCGGCATCCAGACCCAGTTGATGGTGACGGCGTTGACCAGGCCCTCCAGCGCGGTCTCGGTCTGGTCCTGGATCACGTCGGTCAACGGACAGGCCGCCGAGGTCAGCGTCATGTCGATGGTGACCGTGTTGTCGTCGTTGAGGTTGATGCCATAGACCAGGCCGAGATCGACGACGTTGATGCCGAGCTCGGGGTCGACGACGTCCTTCATCGCCTCGGTCAGGTCCTCCAGGCTGGGCGCCGTGGCCGCCGTCGTTCCGGTGACGTCGGGCAGGTCGTCTCGGACCAGGTCGGACGGACGCTCGCTCTGGTGGGTGTGGGTGTCAGTCATGCTGCGGCCTCTCGGTCGGTGGTGTGTCTGTCGAGTCGGTGGCGACGTGCTGCGCCTGCAGCACGGCGTCCTTGAAGGCGGACCAGCCCAGCAGGGCGCACTTGACCCTGGCCGGGAACTTGGCGACGCCGGCGAAGGCGATGCCGTCCTCGAGTCGCTCCTCGTCCGGCTGCACGGTCCCTCGCCCCTGCATCAGGGCCAGGAACTCCTCATGCAGCTGCAGACCGTGGGAGACCGGCTGACCGATCACCAGGTCGGTCATCACGGACGTGGAGGCCTGCGAGATCGAGCAGCCCACGCCCTCGTACGAGACGTCGGAGACGTTGCCGTCGTCGAGGTGCACCCGGAGCGTCACCTCGTCGCCGCAGCTCGGGTTGACATGGTGCACCTGGGCCTCGAAGGGGTCGCGGAGCCCGCTGTGGTGCTTGGCCCGGTAGTGGTCCAGGATGATCTCCTGGTAGAGGTCTTCTACGTTCATCGGCTGAAGAATTTCTGGGTGTAGTGCAGCCCGTCGACCAACGCGTCGATCTCGGCTCGGGTCGTGTAGAGGTAGAACGAGGCACGGGTCGAAGACTGCACCCCGAACCGTTCATGCAGCGGCCGGGCGCAGTGATGCCCGCCGCGGACGGCGATGCCCAGCGAGTCCAGCAGCTGGCTGACGTCGTGCGGGTGGACGTCGGGCAGCGTGAACGAGATCGCGCCACCCCGGTCGACAGCCTCCGTGGGACCGAGGATCCTCAACCCGGGCACCGTCTTCAGGCCCTGCAGCGCATAGCCGGT
This sequence comes from Microlunatus panaciterrae, assembly GCF_016907535.1. Lineage (NCBI taxonomy): Bacteria > Bacillati > Actinomycetota > Actinomycetes > Propionibacteriales > Propionibacteriaceae > Microlunatus > Microlunatus panaciterrae. The sequence continues at coordinate 3,507,696 of NZ_JAFBCF010000001.1, read as the reverse complement.
GATCTCCTGCTCGTGGGCGGCCACTGCAGCCATGCCGATCTCGGTGAGGTAGCCGACGGCGGCGCCCAGCCCGACCGCCTGCGCGATCGGCGGAGTGCCCGCCTCGAACCGGTACGGCGGGGGGGCGAAGGTCGACCCGGTCATCTTGACCACCTCGATCATCTCCCCGCCGCCGAGGAACGGCGGCAGCGACTCGAGCAGCTCGAGTCGGCCCCAGAGCACCCCGATACCGGTCGGGCCGACCATCTTGTGACCGGTGAAGGCGACCAGGTCCGCGCCGAGCGCGGTGACGTCGACCGGCATCTGCGGCACCGCCTGCGAGGCGTCCACCACCAGGGTGGCGCCGACGGCGTGCGCCAGCGAGGCGATCTCCGGCACCGGGTTCACCGTGCCGAGCACGTTGGACACCCAGGTCACCGAGACGATCCTGGTCCGGGAGTTGATCAGTCCGGACGCGGCCGCGGCCTCGAGGTCCAGACGTCCCTCCTCGGTCACGTCGAACCACCGCAGGGTCGCGCCGGTCCGCTGCGCGGCCAGCTGCCAGGGAACGATGTTGGAGTGGTGCTCCATCACCGAGATGACGATCTCGTCGCCGGGCCGCAGTCCGGCGGTGAGCGTATACGCAGCCAGGTTGAGGGCCTCGGAGGCGTTCTTGGTGAAGATCACCTCGTTGCGCGACGGCGCGCCGATGAACTCGGCGACGGCGGTCCGCCCGGCTTCGAACGCCTGCGTCGCCTCGGCTCCCAGCAGGTGCATCGCCCGGGCCACGTTGGCGTTGTGGGACAGGTAGTGGTCCTCGATCGCCTCCACCACCGCGCGCGGCTTCTGCGATGTGTTCGCACTGTCGAGGTAGACCAGCGGCCGGTCCCCGACGGTGCGTTCCAGGATCGGGAAGTCGCCCCGGATGTGGTCCACGTCGAACGGGATGTGGTCCACCGGGGGGCGCTCTGCGACCCGAGCGGTCGTCGTCATCAGACCTGCCCCGCTCCCGCCGCCGCCTCGGCCTTGGCGGCCTGCACGTAACGGTCGTAGCCCTCGGCCTCGAGTCGTTCGGCGAGCTCGGCGCCGCCCTGCTCGGCGATCCGGCCGGCGACGAAGACGTGCACGTAGTCGGGCTTGATGTAGCGCAGGATCCGGGTGTAGTGGGTGATCAGCAGCACGCCGCGGTCGCCCTGGCTGCTGAACCGGTTGACGCCTTCGGAGACGACCCGCAGGGCGTCGATGTCGAGACCCGAGTCGGTCTCGTCCAAGATCGCGAACTTCGGGTTCAGCAGCTCCAGCTGCAGGATCTCGTGACGCTTCTTCTCGCCGCCGGAGAAGCCCTCGTTGACGCTCCGGTTGGCGAACTCCGGGTCCATCTGGACAGCGGCCATGGCCGCGTTGACGTCCTTCACCCAGGTACGCAGCTTCGGCGCCTCGCCGTCGACGGCCGTCTTGGCGGTACGCAGGAAGTTGGCCACCGAGACACCCGGAACCTCGACCGGGTACTGCATCGCCAGGAAGAGACCCGCCCGGGCACGCTGGTCGACGCTCAGGGCGAGCACGTCCTGACCGTCGAGGGTGACCGAGCCTGAGGTGATGGTGTACTTCGGGTGACCGGCGATGGAGTAGGCGAGGGTCGACTTGCCGGAGCCGTTCGGGCCCATGATCGCGTGCGTCTCGCCGCTGCGTACGGTCAGGTCGACGCCCTTGAGGATCTCCTTCGGGCCGTCCTCGGCGATGACGGAGACGTGCAGGTCGCGGATTTCGAGTGTGGCCATGGCTTTCAGGACTCCTGGGTTTCAGTTGATGCGGGTACGAGTTGCGGGTTGTCTGCGTCGACCGCGGCATCCGGGTCGATCGGCGAGCTCACGTCCACCAGGACGTCGTCGCCGGAGACGATGCAGGGGTAGACCTTGACCGGCTCGGTGGCCGGCAGCCCGGTCGGTCTGCCGGTCCGCAGGTCGAAGCGCGAGCCGTGCAGGTAGCACTCGACCTCGCCGTTGCCGACGTCACCCTCGGACAGCGGGATGCTGGCATGCGAGCACTCGTCGGCGATGGCGTAGAACCTGCCCTCGCTCTGCACGATGGCGATGTCGGCGTTGTCGACCTCGACAGCGAGAGCGGACTCGGCTGCCACCTCGGCCAGCGCGCAGGCACGGACGAAGCGGCTCATGCCGACACCTCCACAGCGGGCACACCGACCGTCTGACGCAGCTCAGCCTCCACCGCGTCCAGCAGGTGCTGCTCGATCTCCGGCACCGCGATCCGCTTGATGATGTCGGCGAAGAAGCCGTGCACCACCAGCCGGCGGGCCTCCTCCTCGTCGATGCCACGACTGCGCAGATAGAACAGCTGCTCATCGTCGAAGCGTCCGGTGGTGGAGGCATGCCCGGCTCCGGCGATCTCACCGGTCTCGATCTCCAGGTTGGGCACCGAGTCCGCCCGGCAGCCGTCGGTCAGGACAAGGTTGCGGTTGGACTCGTAGGTCTCGATCCCCTCGGCCACCTTGCGGATCAGCACGTCGCCGATCCAGACCGAGTGCGCGCCGGCGCCCTGCAGCGCGCCCTTGTAGTCGACGTTGCTGCGCGTCTTCGGCGCGTTGTGGTCGACGAACAGCCGGTGCTCCAGGTGCTGCCCGGCGTCGGCGAAGTACAGCCCGAGCAGCTCGGCCTGCCCGCCCGGTCCGTCGTAGGCCACCGAGGTGTTCATCCGCACCAGGTCACCGCCGAACGAGACGGCGAGGTGACGCACTCCTGCGTCCCGACCGACCCGCGCATGCTGGGTGCTGTGGTGCACCGCGTCGTCGGCCCAGTCCTCGATCGACACCACGGTCAGCTGTGCGCTGTCGCCGACCACGATCTCGATGTTGTCAGCCAGCACCGCCGAGCCCTCGAACCGGAGGACGACGGTCGCCTTGCTGAACGGTTCGGCGACGATCACCGTATGACCGGCGGTCGCGGTGGGTGAGCCCAGACCCCGGTAGGTGAGGAAGCTCGCCCCCTCGACCACGGTGTCAGTGGGGATGGTCAGCACCGTGGCCGTCGACGCGGCCGCCCAGGCCCGGGCGCTGACCCGGTCGGAGGGCCGGTAGCCGCTGGAGCCCACCACCGCATCATCGGCCGCGACCTCGCGCAGCGTGACCCCGTCGGCCAGCTCGGCCCTGAGGTCGCACCCGCCTGCGACGAGCTCGGCGTCCTTGTGCAGGTTCCGCAGCCGCTTCAGCGGGGTGAAACGCCAGATCTCTTCCAGCCCGGTCGGCATCGGATGATCATCGACGAGGAACGACCCCTCCGGGTGCAGGTGGCTGGCGACCTTGTCGCTGCTCTCGACCGCGCCGGCGATGCTGGGCCGGGCCGCCGCTGACCTGCCGGTGGTGCTGGGCGCAGACGTATCTGTGGTGACTGACAACGATATTTCGCTTTCTTCTCGGGGATCCTGATCGACGGACGGTCCGCGGCGTCAGCCGACGGCGCCCTCCATCTGCAGCTCGATCAGGCGGTTCAGCTCGAGGGCGTACTCCATCGGCAGCTCGCGGGCGATCGGCTCGACGAAGCCACGCACGATCATGGCCATCGCCTCGTCCTCTTCCATGCCGCGGCTCATCAGGTAGAAGAGCTGGTCGTCGCTCACCTTGGACACGGTGGCCTCGTGCGCCATCGACACGTCGTCCTCGCGGACGTCGACATAGGGGTAGGTGTCCGATCGCGAGATCTGGTCCACCAGCAGCGCGTCGCACTTGACCGTGCTGGCCGAGTGGTGGGCGCCCTCCTGGACCTGGACCAGGCCGCGGTAGGAGGTCCGGCCGCCACCGCGGGCGACCGACTTGGAGATGATCGAGCTGGACGTGTGCGGCGCGCAGTGCACCATCTTCGAGCCCGCATCCTGGTGCTGACCCTCGCCGGCAAAGGCCACCGAGAGCGTCTCGCCCTTGGCGTACTCCCCCATCAGGTAGACGGCCGGGTACTTCATCGTCACCTTGGAGCCGATGTTGCCGTCGATCCACTCCATGGTGGCGCCCGCCTCACAGGTGGCGCGCTTGGTCACCAGGTTGTAGACGTTGTTCGACCAGTTCTGGATCGTGGTGTAGCGGCAGCGAGCGCCCTTCTTGACGATGATCTCCACCACTGCGGAGTGCAGCGAGTCGGAGGAGTAGATCGGCGCCGTGCAGCCCTCGACGTAGTGCACGTAGGCGTCCTCGTCGACGATGATCAAGGTCCGCTCGAACTGGCCCATGTTCTCGGTGTTGATCCGGAAGTACGCCTGCAGCGGGATGTCCACGTGGACGCCCTTGGGGACGTAGATGAACGAGCCGCCGGACCAGACCGAGGTGTTCAGGGCGGCGAACTTGTTGTCGCCGACCGGGATCACGGTGCCGAAGTACTCCTGGAACAGCTCCGGGTACTCCTTCAGCGCGGTGTCGGTGTCGAGGAAGATGACACCCTGCTTCTCCAGCTCCTCGTTGATCTTGTGATAGACCACCTCGGACTCGTACTGGGCGGCGACGCCGGACACCAGTCTGGCCTTCTCGGCCTCCGGGATGCCCAGCTTGTCGTAGGTGTTCTTGATGTCCTCGGGCAGGTCATCCCAGCTGGCGGCCTGCTTCTCGGTCGACCGGACGAAGTACTTGATGTTGTCGAAGTCGATCCCGTCGAGCTCGGCGCCCCAGGTCGGCATCGGCTTGCGCTCGAAGAGCTTCAGGCCCTTCATCCGCAGGTTGAGCATCCACTCCGGCTCGTTCTTCAACCTGGAGATGTTGGCGACGATCTCCGGCGTCAGGCCGCGCTGGGCGATAGCACCGGCCGCGTCCGAGTCCGCCCAGCCGAACCGGTACCGGCCCAGCGCCTCGAGATGCTGGTCCTGGGTCTGGCCGGTGCCGACAGGCCGGCCCTGCTGAATGGTCGGATCCTGAGTCTGCGTCATGAATAGGGCCTTTCCTTGGGGGTCAGCTGGACAACTTCGGGGTCCGCGTGGTGCTGCGGGTGGTGCGGGATGTGGGTGGTGCAGACGCCGTCACCGTGGGCGATGGTCGCCAGCCGCTGGACGTGCACGCCCAGCAGCCGGGAGAAGGTCTCGGTCTCCACCTCGCACAGCTGCGGGAACCGCTCGGCGACGTGCGCTACCGGGCAGTGGTGCTGGCAGAGCTGCTCGCCGAGAGCCGACGGCCGGGTGGAGGCCACGTAACCGTCGTCGGAGAGCGCCTGCGCCAGCGCCTGCGCCGGCGTCACCTCGGGGCCGGCCGCAGCCAGGATCTCGCCGTAGCGGTCCTCGACGGCGGCGATCCGCGACTGCGCGAACTGTGACACGGCGTCCGGTCCCCCGGTCTCGGCCAGGTAGGTCAGAGCCTGGATCGCCAGGTCGTCGTAGGCGGAGTAGAAGTCGGCCCGGCCCTTGTCGGTCAGGGCGAACACCTTGGCAGGTCGTCCGCGTCCACGGGCACCGTAGATGCGCTGCTCGCGCGCGTCGAGCAGACCGTGCTCCAGCAGCACGTCGAGGTGACGACGCACCGCTGCGGCCGTCAGTCCAAGACGCTCCGCGAGCTCGGCGGCAGTCGACGGTCCGTGCTCCAGGATCGAGCGGGCCACCAGCTGCCTGGTGGAGGCGTCCGTCTCGGGTGCCGCCGAAACGCCGGGAGCGACGTTCCGGATGTTTTTCACAACACTAGTGTGCTCTTATTCCAGCGGACTATTCAAATAAGGTCTGCCTTACCCGGCCGTCGCTGGCACCTGCCAGCGTGGGCCCACAGATCGACGTGCTTACACTGCTGACGTGTCCTCGTCCGTGCCCGAGATCCACGACCCGTTGACGGTCCGCGACCTGGTCGTCAGGTTCGGCTCGACGCCGGTGCTGAACGGCCTCAGCCTGAACGCCGCGGCCAACCGGATCACCGCCGTCCTCGGACCGAACGGCGCCGGCAAGACCACCCTGATCCGCTCCTGCACCGGCCTGGTCTCCCCCGCGAGCGGCAGCATCAGCCTACTGGGGTCAGCCCCCGGCTCGCCGCATGCCACCGCACGGGTCGGCATGATGCCGCAGAGCACCGGGGCCTGGTCCGGGATCCGGCCAGGCGAGCTGCTGGTCTACCTCGCGTCGCTGTACGCCCACCCGCAACCGGTGCCGGCGCTGATGTCGCGGCTAGGCATCACCAGCTACCGCGACACCCCCTACCGACGGTTGTCCGGCGGACAGCAGCAGGCGGTCAACCTGGCCGGTGCCCTGGTCGGTCGACCCGAGCTGGTGTTCCTGGACGAGCCGACGGCCGGGCTGGACCCGCACGCCCGGCGGAGCACCTGGGAGCTGCTGGGCGAGCTGCGGGACGCCGGCGTCACCGTAGTGCTGACCACCCATGCGATGGACGAGGCGGAGGCGCTGGCGGACCGGATCTTCATCGTCGACCGGGGCCGGGTGACCGTCACCGGAACGGTCGCCGAGCTGACCGGTCACGGCCAGAGTCTCGAGGACGTCTTCCTGGCCAACACCCACGCGGCGGTGGGCTCGTGACCGCCCTCGACCTCCGACCGGCGGCCGGTGCGGCACCCGCCGTGCGGCGGGTGCTGGGCCACGGGCTGACCGAGGCCAAGCTGCTGGTGCGCAACGGTGAGCAGCTGCTGGTGGCACTCGTCATCCCGATCGGCGTCCTGGTGGCGGGCCGGCTGCTCGCCGGCCGGCTGGGCGAGATGCAGGTGCTGGCCCCGTCGGTGCTGGCGTTGGCGATCTGGTCGTCGGCCTTCACCTCGACGGCGATCGCCACCGGTTTCGAGCGCCGGTACGGGGTGCTGGAGCGCCTGGCCGCGACGCCGCTGCGCAGGTCGGGCCTGCTGGCCGGCAAGGGTCTCTCGGTCGGGCTGGTCCTGCTCGGCCAGCTGGTGGTGCTGTCGACGGCGGCCGTGCTGCTGGGCTGGCGTCCACTGCTGCGCCCGGTCCCCACTCTGCTGGCGCTGGTGCTGGTGCTGCTGGCGGTCTCCGTCTTCTGCTGCCTGGCGCTGGCGCTGGCCGGCAGCCTGCGGGCCGAGGCGACGCTGGCCCTGGCCAACCTCATCTACCTGCTGCTGGCCGGCTGCGGCGGACTGGTGCTGCCGGTCGAGCGGTACCCGGGCTGGGCCCAGCCGGTGCTGGAGTGGCTGCCGACGGCCGCACTGGGCGAAGGGCTGCGCTCCTGGTCCAGTGGGCACGCACCGGTCGCACCGCTCGGCGTCCTCGCGCTCTGGCTGGTCGTCGCCGGGCTGACGGCCTGGCGTAAGTTCCGCTGGACGTCCTGACCCGCCAGTGCCTACTCGTCGTCCAGGGGTGGCAGCACGGCACCGGCCCGTTCGTCCCGCTCGGCCCAGTCCAGCAGCGGCTGCAGCGAGAAGACGGTGTCGTTGATGCCGGCGTGCACGTCACCGAGCCGCGCGAACCGGTCCGGCATGGTCTCCACGGTGAAGTCCTGCGGGACCGCCTCGGCCACCTCGTGCCAGCTCAGCGGCGCCGACACCCGGGCGTCGGGGACGCCGCGGACCGAGTAGGCGCTGGCGATCGTGTGGTCACGGGCGTTCTGGTTGTAGTCGACGAACAGGGCGGCCGGGTCCCGGTCCTTGCGCCACCAGGCGGTGGTGACGTCCTCGGGGGCACGCCGCTCCACCTCCCGGGCGAAGGCGAGCGCCGCCCGCCGTACGTCGGCGAACCCCCAGTCCGGCTCGATCCTGACGTAGACGTGCAGCCCACGCCCGCCCGACGTCTTCGGCCAGCCGGTCGCGCCGAGCTCCTCCAGCACCTCGCGCGCCACGGCCGCGACCCGGCGGACCCGGTCAAAGTCGCAGTCCGGCATCGGGTCCAGGTCGATCCGCCACTCGTCCGGCCGCTCGGTGTCGGCCCGGCGCGAGTTCCACGGATGGAACTCCACCGTCGACATCTGTACGGCCCAGATGATGCTGGCCAGCTCGGTCACGCACAGCTCGTAGGCGTGCCGGCCGTACCGCGGAAACTCGACCCGGACCGTCTGCACCCAGGGCGGCGCACCCGCGGGCAGCCGCTTCTGGTGCACCTTCTCCCCCGTCACCCCGGTGGGATAGCGGTGCAGCATGCAGGGCCGTTCCTCCAGCGCGGTGAAGATCCCGTCGCCGACAGCGAGGTAGTAGTTGACCAGGTCGAGCTTCGTCAACCCGCGCTCGGGGAAGTAGACCCGGTCCGGGTTGGTGACCCGCACCAGGTGCGGACCGACCTCGATCTCGACGGCCGGCGACTGGGCACTCATCGCAACAGCGGGTCGACTGCGGCAGCGACGAAGATCAGCGCCAGGTAGGAGTTGGACCAGTGGAAGAGGCGCATCGGCCGGAGCTCGGACCCGAGCAGCCCGGCGGTCGCGCGACGCAGCAGCTGCCACGACTCCCAGAGCAGCGCGGCACCGGCGAGCACGGCGACCGTCGGGTAGAGCCACCCGGTGCCGGCCACCGGCCAGAGGGCGAGCGAGGTGGCGACGGTCAGCACCGAGTAGACCAGGATGCGGACGGCGACCGCGGGGGCGGCCATCACCACCGGCAGCATCGGCACTTCGGCAGCGGCGTAGTCCTCGCGGTAGCGGAAGGCGAGCGCCCAGGTGTGCGGCGGCGTCCAGAAGAAGACGATCGCGAACAGGATGAACGGCGCCAGGCCGACCGACCCGGTGACCGCGGTCCAGCCGATCAACGGCGGGAAGCAGCCGGCGATGCCGCCCCAGACGATGTTCTGTGACGTCCGTCGCTTCAGCCAGATGGTGTAGACGAAGACGTAGAAGGCGTTCGCACCCAGCGCCAGTGCGGCCGAGAGCCAGTTGACGAAGAGTCCGAGCCACAGGGTGGCCGCGATGCCGAGCACGACGCCGAAGACGGTGGCGGCCCGCGGACCGACGGTGTGCCTGGGCAGCGGGCGCCGTCGGGTGCGGCGCATCCGCTCGTCGATGTCGCGGTCCAGCACGCAGTTGAAGACGTTCGCACTGGCCGCGGCGAAGCAGCCGCCCACCATGGTGGCCAGCACCAGCAGCAGTGGCGGCACTCCGCCGGCGGCGAGGAACATCGCCGGCACCGTGGTGACCAGCAGCAGCTCGATGATCCGCGGTTTCGTCAGCCCGACGTAACCGCTGACCACGTCCCGCCACCGGACGGATTCGGCGACCGCAGGGGCCGCCGTCGTCGGTGCGGACGCGTCGATGCTCGTCAAGATCCTCAAATCCTTCTCGCCGTCGTGCCACCCGGGACCGAGAGCACCTCGAGCAGTCTATGACCCCCGAACGCGGTTGGCACATCGACTCACGGCCCGGCAGACGCCCCGGCCAGGGCCGTGCCCGTCCGGGGTTTGCCCACCCCGTATCCGGGTACCGAACAGGCCGGTAGGCTCACGAAGGCCGACCAGTTTGGCCGCGCAGCCCCTGACACCCTCGCCCGGAAGGACCCCCGCCGTGACAGCGACCTCAGATCAGGCCTCCTCAGATCAGGCATCCGTACCCGAAGGCTGGACCGACCTCGACCGTCGCGCTGTCGACACCGTCAGGGTGCTCGCGGCAGACGCCGTCCAGAAGGTCGGCAACGGTCACCCCGGCACCGCGATGAGCCTGGCGCCGGTGGCGTACCTGCTGTTCCAGAAGGTGATGCGGCACAATCCGGCCAACCCGCACTGGCTGGGCCGCGACCGCTTCGTGCTGAGCTGCGGGCACTCCAGCCTGACGCTCTACATCCAGCTCTACCTGGGTGGCTTCGGCCTGGAGCTCGACGACCTGAAGGCGCTGCGCACCTGGGGCTCGCTGACTCCGGGTCACCCCGAGCACGGGCACACCCGCGGCGTGGAGACCACCACCGGGCCGCTCGGCCAGGGCGTCGGCAATGCGGTCGGGATGGCGATGGCGGCCCGCCGCGAGCGCGGCCTGTACGACCCCGAGGCGGCGCCGGGGACGTCCCCGTTCGACCACCAGATCTATGCCCTGGCCTCTGACGGCGACATCGAGGAGGGCATCTCCTCCGAGGCCTCCTCGCTGGCCGCGACCCAGCGGCTGGGCAACCTGACGCTGATCTACGACAACAACCGGATCTCGATCGAGGACGACACCAACATCGCCCTGACCGAGGACGTCAGTGCCCGCTACGCCGCGTACGGCTGGGACGTGCACACCGTTGACTGGACCGGCGGCGACACCACCTACGCCGAGGACGTCGCTGCCCTCGAGGCGGCGATCCGGGCCGGCCACGAGGTGACGGACCGGCCGACCTTCATCAACCTGAAGACGATCATCGGCTGGCCGGCACCCAACGCGCAGGGCACCGGCAAGGCGCACGGCTCCGCACTCGGGGCCGACGAGGTGGCGGCCACCAAGAAGCTGCTCGGTTTCGACCCGGAGCAGACGTTCCAGGTGGCCGACGAGGTGATCGCCCACACCCGGCTGCTGGCCGAGCGGGGTACCCAGGCCGAGGCCGAGTGGCAGCCGTCCTTCGACGCCTGGAAGGCGGCCAACCCCGCTGCGGCGGCGCTGCTGGACCGGATGTCCAGCCGAACCCTTCCCGAGGACTGGGTCAAGGCCCTGCCGAGCTTCGACGCCGATCCGAAGGGTGTCGCCACCCGGAAGGCCTCCGGCGAGGTGCTGAGCGCGATCGCCGCCGAGCTCCCCGAGCTCTGGGGCGGGTCGGCCGACCTGGCCGAGTCCAACAACACCACGCCGAAGGGCGAGCCCAGCTTCCTGCCCGAGGACCGGCAGTCGAAGATGTTCAGCGGTGGACCGTACGGCCGGGTGCTGCACTTCGGCATCCGGGAGCACGCCATGGGTTCGATCATGAACGGCATCGCGCTGCACGGCGGCACCCGCCCCTACGGCGGCACCTTCCTGGTGTTCAGCGACTACATGCGCCCGGCCGTCCGGCTGGCGGCACTGATGAAGCTGCCGGTCACCTACGTCTGGACGCACGACTCGGTCGGTCTGGGCGAGGACGGCCCGACCCACCAGCCGGTCGAGCACCTGGCCGCGCTGCGGGCGATCCCCGGTCTCGACGTGGTCCGCCCGGCCGACGCGAACGAGACCGTGGTGGCCTGGCGGACCGTTCTCGGCCACACCGACCGTCCGGCCGGGCTGGCGCTGTCCCGGCAGAACCTCCCCACCTTCCCGCGGGACACCGACGGGTTCGCCGCCGCTGACGGGGTCGCCCGGGGCGGCTACATCCTGAAGGACTGCGACGGCACCCCTGAGGTGATCTTGATCGGCACCGGCTCCGAGCTGCAGTACGCGGTCGCCGCCCAGGAGACACTGGCCGCCGAGGGTGTCGCCGCCAGGGTGGTCTCGATGCCCTGCCGGGAGTGGTTCGACGAGCAGGACCAGGCCTACCGCGACTCGGTGATCCTGCCGGACGTCCGGGCCCGGGTCAGCATCGAGGCGGGGGTGGCGCAGGGCTGGCGCGAGCTGGTCGGTGACGCCGGCCGGATCATCAGCCTCGACCACTTCGGCGCCAGCGCCGACGCCGCCACCCTGTTCAAGGAGTTCGGCTTCACCCCGGAGGCGGTGGTAGCCGCGGCCAGGGACTCGATCGAGGCGGCCGGCAGCGTCTCGGCGCCGGCTCACCGCGCCGCCAGCGGCCCGCTCGGCCCTGGCGACGACCAGGAGAACCAGGGCACCGCAACCAACCCCCTCAACTGACCAGCGAACCGCTGGTCGAACGACGTGATCAGGAGACTTCATGAGTGATCGACTCAAGGCACTCGCCGACGCGGGTGTCTCCATCTGGCTCGACGACCTGTCCCGGGAGCTGATCAACTCCGGTGAGCTGGCCCGGCTGGTCGCCGGGTCCTCGGTCGTCGGGGTGACCACCAACCCGACGATCTTCGCCAGCGCGCTCTCCAAGGGAGAGTCCTATGACGACCAGGTCAACGAGCTGGCCGGCCAGCACGCCTCGGTCGACGAGGCGATCACCACCCTGACCACCACCGACGTGCGGAACGCCTGCGACCTGCTGGCGGCGACATCGGCCGCCACCGGCGGTGTCGACGGCCGGGTGTCGATCGAGGTCGAGCCGGGCCTGGCCAAGGACACCGAGGGCACCATCAGCCAGGCCGAGGAGCTGTGGAAGATCGTCGACCGGCCGAACGCCCTCATCAAGATCCCGGCCACCGTCGAAGGGCTGCCGGCGATCACCGAGGTGATCGGGTCGGGCGTCAGTGTCAATGTGACCTTGATCTTCGCCCTGGAGCGCTACCGGAGGGTGATCGACGCCTACCTCTCCGGCCTCGAGCGGGCCGCCGAGGCCGGACACGACCTCAGCCAGATCCACTCGGTGGCATCCTTCTTCGTGTCCCGGGTGGACACCGAGGTGGACAAGCGACTGGACGCGATCGGCACCGAGGAAGCGCAGGCACTCAAGGGCAAGGCGGCGATCGCCAACGCCCGGCTGGCCTACGCGATCTTCGCCGAGGCCTTCGACTCTGACCGGTTCCGTACGCTCGCCGCCCGCGGCGCCCGCCCGCAACGTCCGCTGTGGGCCTCCACCGGAGTGAAGGATCCGTCGCTGCCCGACACCCTCTATGTGACCGAACTGGTGGTGGCCGGCACCGTGAACACCATGCCTGGCAAGACGATGCAGGCCTTTGCTGATCATGGTGAGGTGCTCGGCGACAAGGTGACCGGTGCGGCCGCCGAGGCCCAGCAGCTGATGGACTCGCTGGCCGCTGTCGGGGTCGACTACGACGACGTGGTCGCGGTCCTTGAACGCGAAGGCGTCGACAAGTTCCAGAAGTCCTGGGACGAGCTCGCCGCGACGGTGACCGACGCCCTCCGCGGCGCCGAGGGCGAGTAAAGTCCTCCAGGTGACCCTCGACCGCGAGAACCCGCTCAGAGACCCACAAGATCGCCGACTGCCGAGGATCGCCGGCCCTTGTGTGCTGGTGATCTTCGGCGTCACCGGCGACCTGTCCACCAAGAAGCTGATGCCGGCCGTCTATGACCTGGCCAACCGGGGGCTGCTTCCTCCCGGCTTCGCCCTGGTGGGTTTCGCCCGCCGGGAGTGGGAGCAGCAGGACTTCGCTCAGATCGTCCACTCGGCGGTGCGGCAGCATGCGCGCACACCGTTCCGCGAGGAGGTATGGAAGCAGCTCTCCGAGGGGATCCGCTTCGTTCCCGGCGAGCTGGGGGACGACGAGTCGTTCGCCCGGCTGAAGGCCACCATCGCCGACCTCGACGAGGCCCGCGGCACCGGCGGCAACCACGCCTTCTACCTGTCGATCCCGCCGGGCCTGTTCCCGACCGTTGTTGATCAGCTGCGGGAGAACGGACTGGCGGAGCAGCACGAGGGCCGGTGGAGCCGGGTGGTGATCGAGAAGCCCTTCGGTCACGACCTGCGCAGTGCCCGCGAGCTCAACCGGGTCGTCTCGCAGGTCTTCCCTTCCTCGTCGGTGTTCAGGATCGACCATTACCTCGGCAAGGAGACTGTGCAGAACCTGCTGGCGCTCCGCTTCGCCAACCAGCTGTTCGAGCCGGTCTGGAACAACAACTATGTCGATCATGTCCAGATCACGATGGCCGAGGACATCGGCATCGGCGGCCGGGCCGGCTACTACGACGGCATCGGCGCGGCCCGGGACGTGATCCAGAACCACCTGCTGCAGCTGCTCGCGCTGACCGCGATGGAGGAGCCGACCTCGTTCGACGCCCGGCAGCTGCGGGCGGAGAAGCAGAAGGTACTGGCGGCCACCCAGCCACCGCAGCGGATGGACCTGCACACCGCCCGCGGTCGCTACACCGGCGGCTGGGCCGGGGGCGAGAAGGTCAAGGGATACCTGGACGAGAAGGGCATCCCCGACGACACCAAGACCGAGACCTATGCGGCCATCCGGGTCGACATCGACAACCGGCGTTGGGCCGGCGTGCCGTTCTACCTGCGTACCGGCAAGCGGCTGGCTCGGCGGGTGACCGAGATCGCCCTGGGCTTCAAGCGTGCGCCGCACCTGCCGTTCACCAAGACCGACACCGAGGAGCTCGGCTACAACGCCCTGGTGCTGCGGATCCAGCCGGACGAGGGTGTGACGTTGCGGTTCGGGGCGAAGGTGCCCGGCACCCAGATGGAGATCCGCGAGGTCAACATGGACTTCGCCTACGGCGGCTCGTTCACCGAGTCCAGCCCCGAGGCGTATGAACGGCTGATCCTGGACGTGCTGCTCGGCGACCCGCCGTTGTTCCCCCAGCATGAGGAGGTCGAGCTGGCCTGGCAGATCCTCGACCCGATCCTCGACTACTGGGCGAGCCAGGACGAACGTCCGGAGGACTACCTGTCGGGGACCTGGGGTCCGGAGAGCGCGAACGAGATGCTGGCCCGCGACGGCTTTGTCTGGAGGCGTCCCTGATGATCATCAACCTGCACGACACGAATGCGGCCAAGATCTCCTCGGCACTGTTGTCGGCACGGCGCAGTGCCGGCAGCCCGGCGATGGGCATGGTGCTGACCTTGATCATCGTCTGTGGCGAGGACGGCTTTCAGGAGGCGCTCAAGGCCAGTACGGAAGCCGGTCGGGAGCACCCGTCCAGGATCCTGCTGGTGGTGACCGCACCCAGCCGGACCACAAGCCTCGACGCCGAGGTCCGGATCGGCGAGGGCACCCCGGGCGAGGTCGTGGTGATCAGGATGCGGGGCGCCGTCGCCCGACACCCGGCCTCGGTCATCCGGGCCCTGCTGCTGCCCGACTCACCGGTGGTGATCTGGTGGCCCGGCAAGGGACCGGTCGACCCGGCCAGCGACGACCTGGCCCAGCTGGCCCGACGTCGGATCACCGACGCGATGGGGACGGCCCGGCCACGGGCCGCGCTCGAGTCGACGGCCCGCAACTACGCACCCGGCGACAACGACCTGACCTGGACCCGGCTGACGCCGTGGCGGGCGCTGCTGGCGGCCGCGCTGGACCAGTACCCGGCCAAGGTGTCGGGCGCAGTGGTGGAGGCGGAGCGGAACAACGCGTCGGCCGACCTGCTCGCGGCCTGGCTGCAGTCGCGGCTGAAGATCGAGGTCAACCAGGTGGTCAGCGAGGGGCCGGGGATCACCGCGGTCCGGATGACGACCGCCGCCGGTGACATCGCGATCACCCGTCCGGATGGTCTGCTCGCGTCCTACTCGGTCCCCGGCCAGCCGAACCGGCTGGTGGCGCTGAAGCGGCGCGGTGTCTCGGAGCTGATCACCGAGGAGCTGCGCCGGATGGACCCCGACGACATCTTCGAGCAGACGCTGCAGGCCCTGCTGAGGCGCCGGACCAGGAACAGTTCCACCAGGAAGAGCGCCACCAGGTCCGCCGCCACGAAGTCGCCCGCCGCCAAGGCCGCCGTCCGCAGAGCGGTGGAGGCCCAGGAGCCCACCCGGAAGGCACCGGCGACGCGGAAGGCCGACAGTACTAAGGCCACTGCTACCAGGGCCACTGCTACCAAGGCCGGCGCCACCAAGGCCGGCGGCACGAGGGCCGGCGCCAAGAAGAAGTCGGCCGCCGCCCGGACCGCGAAGCAGGGCTGATGGTGGCCCAGGACCTGGTTCGCTTCGCCGACGGTGACCGGCTCGCCGACGCCGTCGCCGACCGGTTGGCCACCCGACTGGCCGAGCTGCAGAGCCAGAGCCCGACGAGGGTGGTCCAGCTGGCACTCACGGGTGGTCGGATAGCGGCCAGCATCTACCAGCGCCTGGGCGCGCGTCCGGTCGACTGGTCGAGGGTCGAGCTCTGGTGGGGCGACGAGCGTTGGGTGCCGCACGCCGATCCCGACCGCAACGCGAAGCAGGCTCTGGACGCGTTGGGCGAGGTCGAGGGCCTGGCGCCGGCACGGGTGCATCAGATGCCGGCCAGCGACAGCGGGCTGGACCTGGACCGGGCCGCGGCGGCCTATGCAGCCGAGCTGGCCGACACCGTCTTCGACCTCTGCCTGCTCGGGTTGGGACCCGACGGCCATGTGGCGTCGATCTTCCCGGACCATCCGTCCCTGGAGGCGGCCCGCACCGGCACGGTGATGCCGGTGCGCTCCTCCCCCAAGCCGCCACCGGAGCGGATCAGCCTCACCCTCGACCCGATCAACCGCTCCCGCGAGGTGTGGTTCTGCGTGAGCGGCGACGACAAGGCGGAGGCGCTGCGGAGGGTCCGCGACGGTGACCTGGCCCTGCCGGGGTCCGCGGTGTCGGCCGCCGGCGACACGCTCTGGTGGGTCGACCGCGCTGCTGCCAGCCAGCTCCCCGAATAGCAGCAAAAGCACGACTTCGCGCACCTTGGTGGTCGTCACACAGGGTCAACCCTGTGCGAGGTCACACCAAGGTGCGCGAAGTGGGGGCGATCAGTAGATGACCTCGCCGCGGGCGCGGCGGTCCCGCAGCGCCTGCAGAGCCTCGCTGAGGATGTCGTCGGCTTCCTTGTCGGTCCGCCGCTCCTTCACGTACGCCAGGTGGGTCTTGTACGGCTCGATCCGCGGCGGCGGCGGCGGGTTCTTGGAGTCGAGGTTGGCCGGCAGCCCGCAGCGGGGACAGTCCCAGGTGTCGGGCACCTGCGCGTCGGCGGCAAAGGCCGGCTTGGTCTCGTGCCCTTGCGAACAGAAGTACGACACGTACAGTCGAGGCGCCGCATCGCCGCGTTCAGCCTCCCCCATCGGCCCAGCGCCGACCCGGCTGCCACGAATGGCACTTCCACCAGCCACGATTAGTTCTCCCTTGTCCTTCGTAGAGTGCGAACGCGAGCGTTCGAGTGTGTGCAGACTACGCCTGCAGCTTGTACAACAGGCCCAACGCCACGATGCAGGCGAGCCACACCACCGAGACGATGATCGTCAGCCGGTCAAGGTTGCGCTCAGCCACCGACGACCCGCCCATGGACGACGAGATGCCGCCGCCGAAGAGGTCGGACAGACCACCGCCACGACCCTTGTGCAGCAGCACCGCCAGGGCCAGGGCGACGCTGGTGACGAGCAGCAGGATCGAGAACACCGTGATCGGCGCCGACATCATCGGCACCAACAGAGGGGTGAGGTAAACGAGCGCAAAATCCACTGACGTAGCCTAACTCACACCGTCGCGCCGCGAGAACTCACCTCAGAGGGCGGGCAGATCGTAGAACCGTGCGATCGCGGCGAACTCCTCCACCTGCAGGCTGGCACCCCCGACCAGGCAGCCGTCGACATCCGGCTGAGCCATGATCGAGGCCACGTTGTTCGACTTCACCGAACCGCCGTAGAGGATCCGCACCTTGTCGGCGACGTCGGCACCGTGCACCTCGGACAGCCGGGAGCGGATGGCCGAGCAGACCTCCTGGGCGTCCTCGGGGGTGGCCACCTCACCGGTGCCGATGGCCCAGACGGGCTCATAGGCGATCACCAGGGCAGCCACCTGCTCGGCCGTGAGACCGGCCAGCGCGCCGTCGACCTGAGACAGCGTGTACGGCACCTGCTGACCTGCCTGCCGGACGTCCAGACCCTCGCCGACACAGACGATGGGGGTGATGCCCCCACTCAGCGCCTTGGCGGTCTTGGCGTTGACCAGCGCATCGTCCTCGGCGTGATACTGCCGCCGCTCGGAGTGCCCGACCGCGACATAGCTGCAGTTGAGCTTGGCCAGCATCTCGACCGAGATCTCGCCGGTGTAGGCGCCGTTGTCGTGGGCCGAGACGTCCTGGGCGCCGTAGCCGAGGGTGAGCCGGTCGCCCTCGACCAGGGTCTGCACGGTCCGGAGGTCGGTGAACGGAGGCAGCACGACCACCTCGGACTTCTCCGGGTCGTGCCGCTTGTCGTCCAGGGTCCAGGTCAGCTTCTGCACCAGGCCGACGGCCTCGACGTGGTTGAGGTTCATCTTCCAGTTGCCGGCCATCAGCGGCTTGCGGCTCTGGCCGGGGGTCTTGCTGGCCACGATCAGGACTCCTGTGGGTTGGTTTCGAGTACTTCAAGGCCTGGCAGGGTCTTGCCCTCCAGGTACTCCAGGCTGGCGCCGCCACCGGTGGAGATGTGGCCGAAGTCGTCATCGGCGAAGCCGAGGTCGCGGACCGCCGCGGCCGAGTCGCCGCCGCCGACGACGGACAGCCCGTCGACCTCGGTCAGCGCCTGGGCGACCGCCCGGGTCCCGGCGGCGAACTGCTCCATCTCGGCCACCCCCATCGGACCGTTCCAGAACACGGTGTGAGCCGAGCTGATCACCGCAGCGAAGACCTTGGCCGACTCCGGGCCGATGTCCAGGCCGAGCTGGTCGGCGGGCATCGCGTCCGCAGCGACGACGGTGGCCGGCGCGTCGGCCTTGAACTCCGGGGCCACCACGATGTCGGACGGCAGCACGATCTGCTTGCCGCCCGAGGCAGCCTCGTTGAGGTAGCCCTTGACGGCCTCGATCTGGTCCGCCTCCAGCAGGCTCTTGCCCACCTCGTACCCCTGTGCGGCAAGGAAGGTGAACACCATGCCACCGCCGATCACCAGGGTGTCGGCGGTCTTGATCAGGTTGGCGATGACGGCCAGCTTGTCGGACACCTTGGCGCCACCGAGAACGACGACGTACGGGCGCTTCGGCGACTCGGTGAGCTGCCGGAGCACCTCCACCTCGGCCTTGACCAGGCTGCCGGCCGCGCTCGGCAGCCGGGAGGCGAGATCATAGACCGACGCCTGCTTGCGGTGCACCACACCGAACCCGTCGGAGACGAAGAAGTCGCCGAGGGCGGCGTACCGGTCGGCCAGGGCGCCGCGCTCCGCTTCGTCCTTCGACTCCTCACCTGGCTCGAACCGGACGTTCTCCAGCATGGCCACGTCACCGTCGCCGAGACCCGCGACGACAGCCTGCGCCGACGGGCCGACAACATCCTCGGCCAGCGTGACCGGGACCCCCAGCAGCTCGGACAGCCGGCTGGCGGCGGGGGCCAGCGAGAACTCCGGCTTGACCTTGCCCTTCGGGCGACCGAGGTGCGCCAGCACCACGATTCGGGCGCCCGCCTCGCGCAGCTGGTTGAGGGTTGGCAACGAGGCGCGGATGCGGCCGTCGTCGGTGATCGTCTGGCCGTCCAGCGGCACGTTCAGGTCACAGCGGATCAGGACCCTCTTGCCGCGCAGGTCACCAAGGTCGGAAACGGACTTCATCGGTCTGCCTTTCTCACGTGAGTGATTCCATGCACCGACCCGTCACCCTTCTCGTCGGCCGAGGCGTTCGAGAGGCGTGACGGGTCAGCGGAGGAGATCAGAGAGACTGTCCGACCAGATTCACCAGGTCGACCAGCCGGTTGGAGTAGCCCCACTCGTTGTCGTACCAGCCGACGACCTTGACCTGGTTGCCGATGACCTTGGTCAGGCCCGCGTCGAAGATGCAGGAGTGCGGGTCGGTGACGATGTCGGTCGAGACGATCGGGTCCTCGGTGTAGAGCAGGTAGCCCTTGAGCGGGCCCTCGGCAGCCGCCTTGACGGCGGCGTTGACCTCTTCGGCGGTGGTCTCCCGACCGGCCTCGAAGGTCAGGTCGGTGGCCGAGCCGGTCGGCACCGGGACCCGCAGGGCGAAGCCGTCCAGCTTGCCCTTCAGCTGCGGCAGCACCAGGCCGATGGCCTTGGCCGCACCGGTTGAGGTCGGCACGATGTTGATGGCTGCGGCGCGGGCGCGACGCAGGTCCTTGTGCGGGCCGTCCTGCAGGTTCTGGTCCTGGGTGTAGGCGTGGATGGTCGTCATCAGGCCCTTGACGATGGTGAACTCGTCGTCGAGTGCCTTGGCCATCGGCGCCAGGCAGTTGGTGGTGCAGGAGGCGTTCGAGATGATGTGGTGCGTGGCGGCGTCGTAGTCGCCGTCGTTCACGCCCATCACCACGGTGAAGTCCTCGTTCTTGGCGGGAGCCGAGATGATGACCTTCTTGGCGCCGGCGTCGATGTGGGCCTTGGCCTTGGTGGCGTCGGTGAAGAAGCCGGTGGACTCGATCACCACATCGGCGCCCAGGTCCTTCCACGGCAACGCGGCCGGGTCCTTCTCGGCGAAGGACTTGATGACCTTGTCGCCGACCTTGATGCCGCCCTCGACGACCGCGACCTCCTGGCCGAGCCGGCCGAGGATCGAGTCGTACTTGAGCAGATGGGCCTGGGTGTCGTCATCGCCCAGGTCGTTGAAGGCGACCACCTCGATGTCGGCGCCGCTGGCGACGGCGGCGCGGAAGAAGTTGCGGCCGATGCGGCCAAAGCCGTTGATACCCACACGTACGGTCATGCTGGTGTGTCTCCATCCTGCTCAGGGGCAATTCTCGAAGTCGTTTCGGACACTACCCACAGTAACGAACTTCGCGTTCTGCGCTAGGTACCGGACCTAGCGGTGGTACGCAGCCCAGACCAGGCCGACGCTGGTCTCAGTGCCGGGGCCGGCCGCCGGCTATTCGGCGTCCTCGAGCATGTCCGGGCTGAGGTTGGCCTCGGTGTTGGGGATGCCGAGCTCGGCGGCCCGTTTGTCGGCCGTGGCCAACAGCCGGCGGATCCGGCCGGCGACGGCATCCTTGGTCAGCTGCGGGTTGTGCAGCTGGCCGAGCTCCTCCAGGCTGGCCTGCTTGTTCTCGATCCGGAGCAGCCCGGCCGCCTTGAGGTGGTCCGGCACCTGGTCGCCGAGGATCTCCAGAGCACGCTCCACCCGGGCCCCTGCGGCCACCGCGGCCCGTGCCGAGCGGCGCAGGTTGGCGTCGTCGAAGTTCGCCAGCCGGTTGGCCGAGGCACGGACCTCCCGCCGCATCCGGCGCTCCTCCCAGGCGAGGAGGGACTCGTGCGCGCCCAGCCTCGTCAGCAGCTGGCCGATCGCGTCCCCGTCGCGGATGACGACCCGGTCGACGTTGCGGACCTCGCGCGCCTTGGCGCTGATGCCGAGTCGCCGGGCCGCGCCCACCAGGGCCAGCGCCGCCTCCGGGCCGGGGCAGGTAACCTCGAGGGCCATCGAGCGGCCCGGTTCGGTCAGCGAACCGTGGGCCAGGAAGGCTCCGCGCCAGGCGGACACGCACTCGTCCAGGCCGCCGCTGACGACCTGGGCCGGGAGTCCCCGGGCGGGCCGACCACGGGAGTCGATCAGCCCGGTCTGCCGGGCCAGCGCCTCACCCTCCTTGATCACCCGGACGATGTAGCGGGTGCCGCGCCGCAGGCCGGAGCCGTTGACGATGACCAGGTCGCTGGGATGACCGAACACGTCGGCGATCTCGGTCCGCAGCCGCCTGGCGGCGGCACCGGTGTCCAGCTCGGCCTCGATCACGATCCGGCCGCTGACGATGTGCAGGCCGCCCGCGAACCGGAGCGTCGCAGCCACCTCCGCCTTCCGACAGCTGGGCTTGGTGACCTTGATCGTCGCCAGTTCTGCCTTCACCTGCGCCGTCATCGCCATTGCTGCATGATGCCACGCTCACCCGCCGGATAGCCCATCAGCCCCGGAAATCCGCCTCCGGCCCGGGCCGGCTAAGACTCTGTGGTCAGCTGTCGAAGATCTCCGCGTAGGCGGACGCCAGCCGCAGCGGGTCGTGGCGCGGCGAGCCGTCCCGGGCTGCCAAGTCGGCGACGACCAGCTCGGCACCGAGTGAGGCGGCGTAGGATTTCAGGTGCCTGTCCTCGGCGGCGAACCGCGCATCGGCAAGGACCACGTCCAGCCGCAGCCGGGGCGCGTGCTCGGCCAGCAGCTCGATATGCCGGGCCGCGGTGAAGCCTTCGGTCTCGCCGGCGGGCTCCAGGTTGAGGGTGAGCAACCGCCGGGCGGGGGTGCTGCTGACGGCGGCGGCGAGCTCCGGCACCAGCAGGTGCGGGATGACCGAGGTGAACCAGGAGCCGGGGCCCAGGATGACCCAGTCGGCCGCCAGCACCACCTCGACCGACTCCGGGCAGGCCGGCGGATCATGCGGATGCAGCCGTACGGCGCGGACCTCGCCGGTCGTCTTGGCCACCTGCGCCTGGCCGCGGATGGAGGAGATCTCGTCCGGCAGCATCGGGTCCAGCCCGATCACCTCGGCCTCGATCTCCAGCGGCACAGACGACATCGGCAGCACCCGACCACGGGCGCCGAGCAGGGAGGCCACCATGTCCAGCCCGGCGACCGGGTCGCCCAGCCGTTCCCACAGCCCGGCGATCAGCAGGTTGCCGATCGCGTGACCGCTCAGCGGGCCGGTACCGCGGAAGCGGTACTGCAGCACCTCAGCCCAGGTCCGGCCGGACTCGTCGTCGCCGCACAGCGCCGCCAGTGCCATCCGCAGGTCGCCGGGCGGGAGACAGTCCAGCTCGTCGCGGAGCCGGCCGGAGGAGCCGCCGTCGTCGGCCACCGTCACCACCGCCGTCAGCTGGTCGGTGACGCGACGTAGGGCGGTCAGGTTGGCGTACAGCCCGTGCCCACCGCCGAAGGCGACCACCGCCGGCAGTCGCGGGTTGATCGTCAGCCCCCCCGGCAGCGACAGCGCCGAGCTCATTCCCGGCCCACGTCGCGGTGCAGCACCTTGGTGGCCATCCCCTGGGCACGGAGCCGGCGGCCGAACTCCTCCGCCATCGCCGTGCTCCGGTGCTTGCCGCCGGTGCACCCGATGGCGATGGTGGCGAACCGCTTGCCCTCGGTGATGTAGCCGCCGGCCATCACATTCAACAGGTCCTGCAGCCGGTCGAGGAACTCCTCGGCGCCCTTCTGTCCGAGCACGTAGTCGCTGACCGGCTGGGTCAGCCCGGTGAGCGGGCGCAGCTCCGGCACCCAGTGCGGGTTGGGCAGGAAGCGCACGTCCACCACCAGGTCGGCGTCGACCGGGATGCCGTTCTTGAAGCCGAACGAGACGAGGGTGACCCGGAGCTGGTCGTTGTCCGGTCCGCCGTAGGCATGGGCGACCCGGGAGGTGAGCTGGTGCACATTGAGGGACGAGGTGTCGATCACCAGGTCGGCCGCGGCGCGGAGCGTGGCCAGCGTCTCCCGCTCACGGAGGATGCCGTCGAGCAGCCGGCCGTCGCCCTGCAGCGGGTGCGGTCGGCGGACCGACTCCTGCCGACGGACGATCACGTCGTCGCTCGCCTCGAGGTAGAGGATCTCGGGCAGGGTGCCGACCGCGTTCAGGTCGGTGAACATGGTGGGCAGCTGTTCGAAGAAGGTCCGGGTCCGCACGTCCAGGACGACGGCCAGCCGGCTGATCTCGGACTGCTGCGCCAGCGCGCAGACCTGCGGCAGCACGCTCGGCGGCAGGTTGTCGATCACATACCAGCCCAGGTCCTCCAGCGCGTTGGCTGCGGTGCTGCGGCCGGCGCCTGACATGCCGGTCAGCACCACCAGCCGGAAGGGCTCCGGTGCTTCAGGGGTCGCAGGCTGCTCGGTGCTCACCCGGCCATTATCCCGCCCGGTTGTCTACGCCGCCGAGCACCTCTCCGGTGGCGGTGTTGATCGACTCCCCTTCCGGCTTCTGCTGCAACGCCGACTTGATGGCCAACGCGGTCTTCAACCCGAACCCGGGCACGTCGGCGATCTCCTCAACGGTGGCCGCACGGAGCTTCTTCAGGGAGCCGAAGTGAGCCAGCAGTGCCTTGCGCCGCACCTCGCCGAGACCCGGCACCTGGTCCAGCAACGACTCGACCATCGACTTGCTACGCCGGGACCGGTGGTGGGTGATGGCGAACCGGTGGGCCTCGTCCCGCAGCCGTTGCAGCAGGTAGAGCCCCTCGCTGGTGCGGGGCATGATCACCGGTTCGTCGGTGTCAGGCAGCCAGACCTCTTCGAGCCGCTTGGCCAGCCCGCAGAGCGCCACGTCGTCGATCCCCAGCTCGAGCATGGCCTGGGCGGCGGCCGCCACCTGCGGCGGACCTCCGTCGACGACCACCAGACTGGGCGTGTACGCGAACCGGCGCGGAGCACCGGTGGTCGGGTCGACCAGCAGCGGACCCTCGCCGTCGACCGGGGCGGCGGCGGCACGGTCGTCCAGCAGCCGACGGAACCGGCGGGTGATCACCTCGTGCATCGAGGCGACGTCGTTCTGCCCCTCCACACCGCGGATGACGAACCGGCGGTACTCCCCCTTGCGCGGCAGCCCGTCCTCGAACACGACCATCGAGGCCACCACCTCGGTGCCCTGCAGGTTGGAGATGTCGAAACATTCGATCCGCAGCGGCGCGGTCGGCAGGTCGAGCGCCTGCTGGATCTCCTCCAGGGCGCGGTTGCGGGTGGACAGGTCGCCGGCCCGGCTGGTCTTGTGCCGGATCAGCGCCTCCTGGGCGTTGCGCGACACCGTCTCCATCAGCACCTTCTTGTCTCCCCGCTGCGGGACCCGGATGGCGACCTGGGAGCCGCGCCGGTCGCTGAGCATCCGGGTGAGGGTCTCCACCGAGGAGGGTTCGGCGGGTACCAGGATCTCCCGCGGGATGGACGCGGCCTCCGGCGGTTCGGGGTCGCCCTCGGCGTACAGCTGCTCGGCGTACAGCTGGACCAGGAACTTCTCCAGCAGCTCACCGGTGTCGGCATCGTCGACCCGGTCGGCGACCCAGCCCCGCTCGCCGCGGACCCGGCCCCCGCGGACGTGGAAGATCTGGATCGCCACCTCCAGCGGATCCTCGGCCAGGGCGACCACGTCGGCGTCGGTGCCGTCCCGCAGCACGATGGCGTTCTTCTCCATCGCCTGCTGCAGCGCACCGATGTCGTCGCGCAGCCGGGCTGCGCGCTCGAACTCGAGGCTGGCGCTGGCCGCCTTCATCTCGTTCTCCAGCCGTCGCAGCATCGGAGCAGTCTGGCCGGCCATGAAGCGGCAGAAGTCCTCGACGATCGCCCGGTGCTCATCGGCGCTGACCCGGCCTACGCAGGGGGCGGAGCACTTGCCGATGTAGCCCAGCAGGCACGGCCGGTCGATCTGCTTGGCGTGCTTGAACACGCCCTTGGTGCAGGAACGCATTGGGAACACCCGAAGCAGCAGGTCGACCGTCTCCCGGATCGCCCAGGCGTGCGAGTAGGGCCCGAAGTACCGGTTGCCCTTGCGCTTGGGGCCGCGGCCGACCATCACCCGGGGGAACTCCTCCGCCAGGGTGACGGCCAGCCACGGGTAGGACTTGTCGTCGCGGTACTTGACGTTGAACCGCGGGTCGAACTCCTTGATCCAGGAGTATTCGAGCTGCAGCGCCTCGACCTCGGTCTGCACCACCGTCCAGTCGACCTTGGCCGCCGTCAGCACCATCGACTGAGTGCGCGAGTGCAGGTTGCTCAGGTCGGCGAAGTAGGAGTTCAGCCGCGAGCGCAGGCTCTTGGCTTTGCCGACGTAGATGACCCGGCCATGCTGGTCGAAGAAGCGGTAGACGCCCGGCGCTGTCGGAATGGCTCCCGGCGCGGGACGGTAGGAGGAGGGGTCGGCCACTGCACCAGACTAGGTGGGCCGACCGACAGTGCCCGGCCCAGGCCCGACTGCTACCCGCTGATCACCAGGTCCGCACCGGACACGGTCACCTTCGCCGCCGGCAGGGCCTTCTGGGCCGGTCCGCTGACCGGTGACCCGTCGGTGATCGAGAAGTGGCTGCCGTGGCAGGGGCAGATGATCTCGGCGTTCTGGATCTGCCCAACCGGGCAGCCCGCGTGCGTACAGATCTTGCTGAACGCCTTGAACTGGCCGGCCGCCGGCTGGGTGACCACATAGTCCGCATCGGGCAGGATGACACCACCGCCCTCCGGTACGTCGGCCTTGGCGACCCGCGCGCCGGCGCCGGTGGTCTTGGCGGCGGACGGGGAGGTGATCCGGCTCTCGGTTGTACAGGCGCCGAGGGCGGCGGCACCGGTGCCGGCCAGTGCAACCAGGCCGGCGGACTTCAGCACAGTGCGGCGGGTGGGACCAGCGGGTTTGGACACGGGGTTCTCCTGTCGGCGGGCACGCTTGTTGGGTTCACGACCGGGAACCACCGTTGGTTCCCACTGACGGGACGACGCCGAGCAGGCCGAGGTTCATCCCGTCTCAGCTGTTGGAACTGACCAGGCTGGAAACGTCAACTCGCCTTGCGCGCCGGTCTCCTGTCGTCGCCCGCCTTGCCCGCCACCCGTGGCGTCGCCGCGGTGGCGGCGCCGCGCGGGCTGGTCCCCAGGGTGCTGCGGGCGGTGCTCTTCTTGGCCGGGCTCTTCTTGGCCGGGCTCTTCTTGGCCGGGCTCTTCTTGGCGGTGCTCCTGCTCCCGGCGGCCTTCTGGGTGGCGCTTCCACTGGCGACGCCGGTCGTGGCCGTGCTCTTGCTGGCGGTGCTCTTGCTGGCGGTGCTCTTCTTCGCGGTGCTCTTCTTCGCTGGGCTGGCCCCCCTGGCACCGCTGGTCCTGCCGGCCGACGACGGGTTGGCCGCCTTGCCGCCGGCCCCGTTGCTCGTGGACAGCAGCTCAGGCTGTGCCGAACCGACCGGCACCTCCCGGCCGTCGAGCAGGGGGCGGAGGAAGGCGCCGGTATGCGACGCAGGATGCATCGACACCTCCTCCGGGGTCCCCTCGGCGACGACCATGCCGCCCCGCGAGCCGCCCTCGGGGCCCATGTCGACCAGCCAGTCGGCGGTCTTGATCACGTCGAGGTTGTGCTCGATCACCACCACCGTGTTGCCGGCATCGACCAGCCGGCCGAGCACCCCCAGCAGCTTGCGGATGTCCTCGAAGTGAAGCCCGGTGGTCGGTTCGTCCAGCACATACATGGTGCGCCCAGTGGAGCGCTTCTGCAGCTCGCTGGCCAGCTTGACCCGCTGGGCCTCACCGCCGGACAGGGTCGGCGCCGACTGCCCCAGCCGGACATAGCCGAGGCCGACATCGACCAGCGTGCGCAGGTGCCGGGCGATCGCCGGCAGGGCCGCGAAGAACTCCAGCCCCTCCTCGATCGGCATGTCCAGCACCTCGGCGATCGTCTTGCCCTTGTAGTGCACCTCGAGGGTTTCCCGGTTGTACCGGGCGCCGTGGCACACCTCGCATGGGACGTAGACGTCCGGCAGGAAGTTCATCTCGATCTTGATGGTGCCGTCGCCGGTGCAGTTCTCGCACCGACCGCCCTTGACGTTGAACGAGAACCGGCCCGGCTGGTAGCCGCGGACCTTCGCCTCGGGGGTCTCGGCGAACAACCGCCGGACATGGTCGAACACGCCCGTGTACGTGGCCGGGTTGGACCGTGGCGTACGCCCGATCGGGGACTGGTCGACGTGGATGATCTTGTCGATCTGGTCGACGCCGCTGATGGTGCGGTGCCGGCCCGGCACCTCCCGAGCGTTGTAGATCCGCTTCGCCAGCGCGGTGTAGAGGATGCTGTTCACCAGCGTCGACTTGCCTGACCCGGACACCCCGGTGACCGCGATCAACTGTCCGAGCGGGAAGGTCACCGAGACGTCGCGCAGGTTGTGCTCGACCGCGTTGTGGACCGTGATCGCCCGCTGGGGATCGCGTGGCCGGCGGGTCGCGGGCAGCGGGATGCTCCGCCGTCCGGAGAGGTAGGCGCCGGTCAGCGAGTCCGGATGGTTCAGCAGCTCCTCGACGGTGCCGGACACCACCACATGACCGCCGTGCTCCCCCGCGCCCGGGCCGATGTCGACGGCCCAGTCGGCCATTCTGATGGTGTCCTCGTCGTGCTCGACGACGATCAGGGTGTTGCCCAGGTTGCGCAGCCGCACCAGCGTCTCGATCAGCCGGCGGTTGTCGCGCTGATGGAGGCCGATGCTCGGCTCGTCGAGGACGTACAGCACGCCCACCAGGCCGGAGCCGATCTGGGTGGCCAGCCGGATCCGCTGCGCCTCCCCGCCGGAGAGGCTGGCCGTGGGCCGGCTCAGCGAGAGGTAGTCGAGCCCGACATCCAGCAGGAACCGGAGCCGCTCGTTGATCTCCTTCAGCACCCGCTCGGCGATCTGTCGCTCGCGGTCGCTCAGCTCGAGACCGGACAGGAACCGGGCCGCCTCGTCGATCGACATCGCCGACACCTCGGCGATGTTGCGGTCGCCGACCGTGACGGCAAGCGAGGTCGGCTTCAGCCGG
Source organism: Microlunatus panaciterrae (assembly GCF_016907535.1). Taxonomy (NCBI): domain Bacteria; kingdom Bacillati; phylum Actinomycetota; class Actinomycetes; order Propionibacteriales; family Propionibacteriaceae; genus Microlunatus; species Microlunatus panaciterrae. The sequence goes on along the minus strand of NZ_JAFBCF010000001.1, from coordinate 3,479,845 downwards.
GCGCCGCGACAGACCGTGCAGGGCACCTCGCGCATGTAGCCGGCGAACCGCTCCCGGGAGGTGTCGGTCTCCGCCTCGGCGTGCCGACGTTCGATGTAGGACACCACGCCCTCGAACCGGGCGTTGTAGCTGCGCTCGCGGCCGTAGCGGTTGCGGTAGCGGACGTGCACCTGGTCACCGACGCCGTGCAGCAGGGTCTTCTTGGCCGAGCTGGGCAGCTCGGCCCAGGGCACCTCGGTGCTGAAGCCCTCGCTCTGGGCCAGCGCGTCGACCAGCCGGATGAAGTAGTCGGCGACATGCGCCGACGACCAGGGGGCGATGGCACCCTCGGACAGGCTCTTCTGGTCGTCCGGGACCACCAGCTCGGGGTCGACCTCCATCCGGGTGCCGAGGCCGGAACACTCGGGGCACGCCCCCCACGGCCCGTTGAAGGAGAAGGCCCGCGGCTCGAGCTCGTCGATGCCGATGTCGTGCTCGTTGGGGCAGGCCATCTTCTCGGAGTAGCGGCGCTCCCGACCGGGGTCGGCGGCGTCCAGGTCGACGTAGTCGATGGTGACGACGCCCTGGGTCAGCCCGAGGGCGGTCTCCACCGAGTCGGTCAGCCGCTGCTTCATGCTGGGTTTGATCGCGAGCCGGTCGACCACGACGTCGATGGAGTGCTTCTTCTGCTTGTCCAGCGTCGGCGGTTCGGTCAGGGTGTGGATCTGCCCGTCGATCCTGGCCCGGCTGAAGCCCTGACCGGCCAGCTGGCGGAACAGGTCGACGTACTCCCCCTTGCGACCGCGGACCACCGGGGCCAGCACCTGGAACCGTGTGCCCGGCTCCAACGCCATCAACCGGTCGACGATCTGCTGCGGCGACTGCCGGCTGATCGGCTCGCCGCAGACCGGGCAGTGCGGGCGCCCGGCGCGGGCATACAGCAGCCGGAGGTAGTCGTACACCTCGGTGATCGTGCCGACGGTCGAGCGGGGGTTGCGGCTGGTCGACTTCTGGTCGATCGAGACGGCCGGGGACAGGCCCTCGATGAAGTCGACGTCGGGCTTGTCCATCTGCCCCAGGAACTGCCGCGCGTACGCCGACAGGGACTCCACATAGCGACGCTGGCCCTCGGCGAAGATGGTGTCGAAGGCCAGGCTCGACTTGCCCGACCCGGACAGGCCGGTGAACACGATCAACGCATCTCGGGGCAGGTCGAGGGAGATGTTGCGGAGATTGTGTTCGCGCGCGCCGCGCACGATGAGCCGGTCAGTCACGCCGAACATGCTATGCCGCCGTACTGACAATTCTCGACTCGTGCCGTGCCGGGGACCAGCCGACACGGCTGTCCGGGCCGCGCACTAAGTTGTCTTCCATGGATTCGCGTGATGTGCCGGCCGAGCCGGAGAAGGCGGCCACCGAACCCGGGTCCAGGTCAGACCTGCACGCGGTCCGGAGCCTGGTGACCCACGCCACCCAACGATTGCTGGGTGACACCATTGCCGTGACCGACGAGCAGTGGTCGGCCCCCAGCAGACTGCCGGACTGGTCCCGGGCGCACGTCGGCACCCACCTGGCCCGGCAGGCCGACGCGCTGGTCCGGTTGACCGACTGGGCCCGGACCGGTCAGCCCACCGCAATGTACGCCTCGGGTGAGCAACGCGACGCCGAGATCGCCGCCGGCGCCGGCCGCACCGGGTTGGAGATCCAGATCGACCTGGATACCACCGCCGACCACCTGGCCGAGGCCTTCGAGGCGCTGGACGAGGCCGCCGCATGGGACACCGAGGTGGAGCTCCGTGGCGGCCAGACGGTCAGGGCGCGACTGCTCCCGCTGGCCCGGTTGGGTGAGGTGCTGCTGCACCATGTCGACCTGGACATCGGCTTCGAGGTGGCCGATATCGACGACCTGTCGGCCGAGTGGTTGCTCGAGTGGTTCGCCTTCCGGTTGGGTCAGCGGGAGGGCTTCCCGGCGCTCAGGCTGACCGCCGACTCGGGCCACACCGTCTCCGTCGGCGACCCGTCAACGGGCCAACCCTCCGAGGTGAGCGGACCCGGCAACCTGCTGCTGGGCTGGCTGACCGGTCGGCTGGCCGGCTCGCAGCTGGCCGGCGCCGAGGGCATCACCCTTCCGCCACTCTGAACTCCGCTGTACCGGCCCCGGCCGACCCTTGTCATCAAACGAGAGTGCGCCCAACGAGAGGATGGTTAACGATGCCTGGTCTGGGACATGTCGAGCCCGGCGGTCCACCACTGGTCACTGCGCTGTCGGACACCGTCACCCTGACCAAGATCTCGGTGGGACCGATGGACAACAACGCCTATCTGCTCCGCGCCGGTGGTCAACCGGGCGCCGGCGTGCTCATCGACGCAGCCGACGACCCGGAGCGGCTGACGACGGTGATCGGTTCCGAGCAGCCGGCGGTCATCGTCACCACGCACCGGCACGGCGATCACTGGCAGGCGCTGGCCGAGCTGGCCCGCAGCTCGCAGGCGCAGCTGGTCTGCGGCCGTCCGGACGTCGACGCCATTGCCACCGGAGCCTGGGTCGAGGGTCTGGTCGGCGTCTGGGACGGAGACGTGATCGCGCTCGGCGACGAGTCGCTGGATGTGATCGGGTTGGTCGGCCACACCCCGGGCTCGATCGCGCTGGCCTACCGTGGTGGCCCGGTGCCGCACCTGTTCAGCGGCGACAGCCTCTTCCCGGGCGGCCCGGGCAAGACCGGCTCAGCGGCCGACTTCGCCACCCTGATGGACGACCTGGAGCACAAGGTCTTTGCCGAGTTCGACGACCAGACGGTGGTCCATCCGGGCCACGGCGACGACACCGTCCTCGGGCAGGAGCGACCTCAGCTGCCCACCTGGCGGGCCCGCGGCTGGTAGCCGGGCTGGGGCAGGTCGAGTCCCGGTAGGTGCACCTTGATCTTGGCCGCCATCATCTTGTAGAAGTCGTCGCTGTCCAGGTAGGCACTGTGGTTCTGCTGGATGGCTCGGCCCAACAGCAGCCCCATGTCGTCGACGCCGTCGATGATCCCCTCGGCCCGGAAGCTCATCAGGTCGGCGTAGTCCCAGACGTTCCACCAGTAGCCGAGATGCCGCTCGTCCGGCCGGGGCACCAGCTCGATCCGGCCGGCCCCGTACGCCGGGCTGCTCTCCAGAAAGAGCTTCAGCTCCTCGAACAGTCCGACCTGCGAGCCGCAGGAGCACCAGAAGTCGATCCGTACCTCCCGGTACTGGGGCATCCGGGGCAGGAAGTGGCTGATCACGTCGTAGATGATCTGTCCGCCCATGCTGTGACTGAGCACCACCAGCGGCTCACCGCCGCGGTCGAGCTGCAGTTGGCGCGCCTCGGCCAGCACACTGAGCGTCCGGGCCGGGATCGGGCCTGGGTGCAGCGCGTCGCCGCGGAGCCGCAGGTAGGCCAGCAGGTCGCCCATGAAGATCGGCACATAGTTCTCCAGCGGGCTGCGGATCCGGTTCAGCACGGCGATGATGTTGGCCCGCTGGCGAGCCAGCACCCGATCGCCGGCCGGCTTGATCTGCTTCCCCAGCGACTCCCACCAGCGCGGTCCCTCACGGCCGTCGGCGCCCTGGCCACTGCGCCGCAGCGAGGCTCGGGCGCCTTCGATCGCGTCCGACAGGAAGTCGTCCGCCTCGGTCGCGGTCGCACACGACTGCAGGGTGGCCGACGTGTCCGGGTGCCGCGCCACCGCCCAGATGGCCTCGATCAGGCCCGGCCACTGCGAGGTGTCGGGGGTCCGCCCCAGCACCTCGTGCTCCAGTCGTTGGCCCAGCTCCTCGCCGGACAGCGGACGCAGGTCGACCTTCGCCGGGTGTCGGGCCTCCTGACCAGGGGACACCCGGAAACGGTCACCCCAGGCGAGCGTCGCTCCCAGGTCACCCCAGTACATCCGCAGGATGGGCACCCCGGCCGGGTCGGCGGAGATCGCCGGAGCGACGTGCGCGCGCAGCCTCGCCTCCACCTCCGCCCAGGGCACCTTGCCGTACCTGCGCGGCAGGTCAGCCTGGCTGTCGTCACGGATGGCGACACCGTGGATGAAGACGATGGGCATGCCCGGCTTCCTTCCGCTGAGGTCTCAACTTCAACCTTACGGGTGTCCACAGGCGGTGCAGCCGGCCAGGTTTCGCCCTGGGAGAACGCTGGAACAAAGTGCCCTGGCCAGACCTTGAGTCTGTGACACTCAAGTCTTGGAGGTTAGGTTCCGATGGCCGCACCCACCCGTTTACCCGTTCTTTTTCTCACCGATCTCGTCGTCCTGCCCGGGATGGTCGTTCCGATCGAGCTGGACGACGCGGCCCGGGCTGCCGTCGACGCCGCCGGCAGCAGCGCCGGTGGCAGGTTGCTGATCGCGCCGCGGCTCGAGGACCGCTACGCCTCCTACGGTGTTGTCGCCTCGATCGTGCAGCAGGGTCGGCTTGCGACCGGTGAGCCCGCCGCGGTCATCCGGGCCGAGCATAGGGCCCGGATCGGCTCGGGGGTCTCCGGCCCCGGCTCCGCCCTGTGGGTGGAGGCTGAGGAGGTCCAGCACGCCGAGCCGGACGAGACGGTCAAGGCGCTCGCCGCCGAGTACAAGGCGCTGGTGGTGTCCACCCTGCAGCGTCGCGACGCCTGGCAGGTGATCGACACCGTCAACCGGGTCAACGACACGTCGGCACTGGCCGACCTGGCGGGCTACGCCCCCTACCTGGACGACGCCAAGAAGCGCCAGCTGCTGGAGACTCCCGACGTTGTCCAGCGGCTTACGCTGCTGATCGGCTGGACCAAGGACCACATCGCCGAGGTCGAGGTGAACGAGAAGATCGCCGACGACGTCCGCGAGGGGATGGAGAAGAGCCAGCGGGAGTTCCTGCTCAAGCAGCAGCTCGCCGCCATCCGTAAGGAGCTGGGCGAGGACGCGCCGGAGGGGGCCGAGGACTACCGGTCCCGGGTTGAGCAGGCCGACCTGCCGGACGAGGTGCGTAAGGCGGCCCTGCGCGAGGTCGGCAAGCTCGAACGCGGCAGCGACCAGAGCCCGGAGGCGGGCTGGATCCGCACCTGGCTGGACACCGTGCTGGAGCTGCCGTGGAACAAGCGGACCCGGGACGCCACCGACATCGCGGCCGCCCGCGCCGTCCTCGATGCCGACCACCACGGCCTCGAGGACGTCAAGGACCGGATCGTCGAGTATCTGGCGGTCCGGGCCCGACGGGCCGAGCGGGGTCTCGAGATCGTCGGTGGACGTGGCTCCGGAGCCGTCCTCGCGCTCGTCGGTCCGCCCGGCGTGGGCAAGACGTCGCTGGGCGAGAGCGTGGCCAGGGCGCTGGGCCGCACCTTCGTCCGGGTGGCCCTGGGCGGGGTACGCGACGAGGCCGAGATCCGGGGACACCGGCGCACCTACGTCGGTGCGCTGCCCGGCCGGATCGTGCGGGCCATCAGCGAGGCCGGCTCGATGAACCCGGTGGTGTTGCTGGACGAGATCGACAAGGTCGGTTCGGACTACCGTGGCGATCCGGCCGCGGCTCTGCTGGAGGTGCTCGACCCGGCTCAGAACCACACCTTCCGCGACCATTACCTCGAGGTCGACCTCGACCTGTCCGACGTGTTGTTCCTGGCGACGGCCAATGTGGTCGAGTCGGTCCCGCAGGCTCTGCTGGACCGGATGGAGGTGGTGGCGCTGGACGGGTACACCGAGGATGACAAGATCGCGATCGCCCGCGACTTCCTGCTCCCCCGTCAGCTGGAGCGGGCGGCGTTGACCGCCGACGAGGTGCGGCTCACCGACGAGGCGCTGCGCATGATGGCGGCCGACTACACCCGCGAGCCGGGTGTCCGCCAGCTGGAGCGGCTGATCGCCAAGGCGCTGCGCAAGGCCACCACCCGGCTGGTGGGGCTGCCGGCGCCGACGGGAGACTCGCGCCCGGACCGGGTGGTGATCGACCTGGCCAACCTGCGCGACTACCTGGGCCGGCCCCGGTTCACCTCCGAGGCTCACGAACGCACCTCAGTGCCCGGTGTGGCCACCGGCCTCGCCGTGACCGGCCTCGGCGGTGACGTGCTCTTCATCGAGGCGAACGCGGTGGAGGGCAAGGGTGGGCTGACCCTGACCGGTCAGCTCGGCGACGTGATGAAGGAGTCGGCCCAGATCGCGCTGTCCTACGTCCGGGCGCACGCCGTTGCGCTGGGCATCACCCGGCCGGAGATCCTGGACAGCAACATCCACATCCACGTCCCCGCGGGTGCGGTGCCCAAGGATGGTCCGTCGGCGGGTGTCACGATGGTGACCGCCCTGACGTCGATGGCTCTCGGCCGCCCGGTGCGCTCCGACGTCGGGATGACCGGGGAGGTGACGCTGAACGGGCGGGTGCTGCCGATCGGCGGCGTCAAGCAGAAGCTGTTGGCCGCCCAGCGGGCCGGGCTGACCACGGTCTTCGTCCCCCAGCGGAACGAGCCGGACCTGGACGACGTACCCGCCGAGGTGCTCGCGGCCATCGACGTCCGGCCGGTGAGTGATGTGGCCGACCTGCTCGCGAACGCGATCGAGGGTGAGCTGACCGGCACCGAGCCGGTGCGGCACAGCGCGGCCTGACCCCTGCTCAACGGCCTCCGTCCGCCTGCTTGGCGGTCGGGGGCCGTTGTGCCTTCGAGCTAGAGCAGCTCCTCGGCCGCCTTGGCGTTCTCCTCGTTGCTGGACTTGACCAGGCTTGCCACTGTGGTGATGGTGAGGGTGACGATAATGAACGTCAGTGAGAGCCAGATCGGCACCTCGAAGTCGACCACGTGGTATTCGTGCAGAGCGTGCAGCACGAGCTTGAGCCCGATGAAGGCCAGGATGACCGACAGTCCGATCGACAGGTAGACGAGCCGGCGGAGCAGGCCGCCGATCAGGAAGTACAGCTGCCGCAGCCCCATCAGGGCGAAGACGTTGGCGGTGAACACCAGGTACGGCTCCTGGGTCAGACCGTAGATCGCCGGGATCGAGTCGAGCGCGAACAACAGGTCGGTGCTGCCGAGCGCGATGATCACGAACAGCATCGGGGTGATCAACCGATGACCGTCCTGCAGCACGGTCAGTCGGGTACCGCGGAAGTCATCGGTGGACTTGAAGTGCTTCTTCACATAGCGCATGGCCGGGTTCTCCGGCGCCTCCTCGTCCTCCTCCTTGAGGTAGTCCAGCACCAGCTTGACGGCGGTGTAGAGCAGGAAGGCGCCGAACAGGAAGAACACCCAGCTGAACCGGTCGATGGCCGCCGCGCCGACAGCGATGAAGATGCCGCGCATGACGAGGGCGAGGATGATGCCCACCATCAGCGCGAACTGCTGCAGGTGCCTGGGCACCTTGAGCTTGGTCATGATGATGACGAAGATGAACAGGTTGTCGATCGACAGGCTGTACTCGGTCAGCCAGCCGGCGAAGAACTCCCCGGCATAGCGTGCACCCGAGATGGCCCATACCCCGAAGCCGAAGAGGACCGCCAGGCTGACGAAGATCCCGATGAACAGTCCGGCTTCCTTCATCGACGGCTCATGCGGGCGGCGTCCGATGATGAAGACGTCGATGGCGAGAACCGCGATCATCACGACAACGGTGATGATCCAGGCGTAGAGGTGTACGTGCATGCGCGCAGCCTTTCGAGAAACTCGATCCGAGAACATTGACGTCTCGGAGGTCTCTTCCGCTAGTCGCCTAGCCGATGGCACCGGGAGCGCCCGGACGAGCTCGTACGGGAGGCAGCCGTGATGACGATGCCGACGCGAAGGAATACTCCCCTCCGCCGTCCACTATGTCAGGTCGCCCCGGCGCTAGGCGAATTTGACACCCGGCGGCCGGGCGGGACCTGCCGGGGTGGACCGGTCAGCGGTTGGCCTCCACCATCTGCCGCAGCTCCTTCTTCAGCTCTGAGATCTCGTCCCGGAGCCGGGCGGCCACCTCGAACTCGAGGTTGGCGGCAGCGGCGTGCATCTGGGAGGTGAGCTCCTCCACCAGGTCGGCCAGGTCCCCTGCCGGCATCCCGGCCAGCTTGCGGGCGTGGGCGCCGGCCTCTCCGTCCGCGCCCAGCGCCGGCACCGGCGACTTGCGCCGACGGCCACCCCCGGAGAGCAGCTCCTCGGTATCGGCGTCCTCCCGGGCCAGCATGTCGGTGATGTCGGCGATCCTCTTCCGCAGCGGCATCGGGTCGACGTTGTTCGCCTTGTTGTAGGCGACCTGCTTCTCCCGGCGCCGGTTGGTCTCGTCGATGGCGGCGGCCATCGAGTCGGTGATCCGGTCGGCGTACATGTGCACCTGCCCGGACACGTTCCGGGCGGCACGGCCGATCGTCTGGATCAGGCTCTTCTCGCTGCGCAGGAAGCCCTCCTTGTCGGCGTCCAGGATGGAGACCAGCGACACCTCCGGAAGGTCGAGGCCCTCGCGCAGCAGGTTGATCCCGACCAGGACGTCGTACTCCCCCAGCCGCAGCTCACGCAGGAGCTCGATCCGGCGCAGGGTGTCCACCTCGGAGTGCAGGTAGCGGGTCCGAACGCCGTTCTCCAACAGGTAGTCGGTCAGGTCCTCCGACATCTTCTTCGTCAGCGTGGTGACCAGCACCCGCTCGTTCCTTTCGGTCCGGAGCTTGATCTCGGCCATCAGGTCGTCGATCTGGCCCTGGGTCGGCTTGACGATGACCTCCGGGTCGATCAGGCCGGTCGGCCGGATGATCTGCTCGACGAAACCGTCCGAGCGGGCCAGCTCGTAGTTGCCCGGCGTGGCGGACAGGTAGACCGTCTGCCCGATCCGCTCGACGAACTCCTCGAACCGCAGCGGCCGGTTGTCCATCGCGCTCGGCAGCCGGAAGCCGTGCTCGACCAGGGTCCGCTTGCGGGACATGTCGCCCTCGTACATGCCGCCGATCTGCGGGACGGTCACGTGCGACTCGTCGACCACCAGCAGGAAATCCTCCGGGAAGTAGTCCAGCAGGCAGTTCGGCGGGGTGCCCGGTCCGCGCCCGTCCATGTGCCGGGAGTAGTTCTCGATGCCGGAGCAGGTGCCGATCTGGCGCATCATCTCGATGTCATAGCTGGTGCGCATCCGCAGCCGCTGCGCCTCCAGCAGCTTGTGCTCGCGCTCCAGCTCGCCCAGCCGGTCGGCCAGCTCGGCCTCGATCGTGCTGATGGCCCGCTCCATCGTGTCCGGTCCGGCCGAGTAGTGGCTGGCCGGCATGATGAAGATCTCCTGGTCCTCGGAGACCACCTCTCCCGTGAGCGGGTGCAGGGTGGACAGCCGCTCGATCTCGTCGCCGAAGAACTCGACCCGGACCGCGAGCTCCTCGTACTTGGGGAAGATCTCCAGGGTGTCGCCACGGACCCTGAAGGTCCCTCGGGTGCCGGCCAGGTCGTTGCGCGCGTACTGGATGCCGACCAGCTGGCGCAGCAGCGAGTCCCGCTCGATCTCCTCGCCGACCTTGAGCGTCACCATCCGCTCGAGGTAGGACTCCGCGCTGCCCAGGCCGTAGATGGCCGACACGGTCGCCACCACGATGACGTCCCGCCGGGTGAGCAACGAGTTGGTTGCCGAGTGTCGCAGCCGCTCCACCTCCTCGTTCAGCGAGGAGTCCTTCTCGATGTAGGTGTCCGTCTGCGGGACGTACGCCTCGGGCTGGTAGTAGTCGTAGTAGGAGACGAAGTACTCCACCGCGTTCTTGGGGAAGAACTGGCGCAGCTCGTTGGCGAACTGGGCAGCCAGCGTCTTGTTCGGCTGCATCACCAGCATCGGCCGCTGCAGCCGCTCGGCCAGCCAGGCGATGGTCGCGGTCTTGCCGGTGCCGGTGGCGCCCAACAGCACCACGTCCTGCTCGCCGGCGTTGATCCGGCGTTCCAGGTCGGCGATGGCCGCGGGCTGGTCCCCGGAGGGGTCGAAGTCGCTCTCGACCCGGAACGGGGCCACCCGACGCTGGAGCTCATGGACCGGACGCATGACATCGAGACTACGTCCGGCCACTGACAAAGCGCGAAGGGCGTCTCCGCTGGACTGCGGAGACGCCCTCGGCGTCGACTCTCTACCGGCAATGCGGCGTCAGGACACCTGCCCCTTCACCATCGACACCACCATGGACGCGAAGTCCTTGTTGAGCTGTGTCAGGTCGCTGCCCTTGTCGAAGTACACCGTCCCGACCACCGCCAGGCCGTCCGCGGACCGGATCGACACCAGTGAGGTGACCTGGATCTGGGCTGACCCCTGCGACGTTGCCACGGTCACCATCATCGAGCAGGCGGCGGCCTTGACCTTGCTGTTGCCGAGGTCGCGGGCCTTCGCCTCGCCCAGCTTCGGGTCGCTGTACTTCGCCGACAGCTGCTTGTGGTAGTCAGTGCACACCTGCTCCGGCGTCGCCGTGGCCTGCAGCTGCGCCTGCTGACCGACGAACACGTCGCGTCCGTTGCTCAGCTGGGCCAGGTTCGGCTTCTTGCTCTTCAGGTCCCAACCGGCCGCCGGGGTCAACGTGATGTTGTTGCCCAGGTCGATCGACTCGCCCGGCGGCTGCTGCTCCTGCGAGGCACTGGGCGACGGTTGGTCCGTCGTCGTCGACGGCGACGGGGTCGGGTTGTCCGGCGGACTGGACGTCGTCGGGCCGGAGGATGGGGTGGTCTGCTGCCCCGGCGTGATGGTGACCGTGGGTCGGTCCTTGCCGTTGGTCAGGGCGATCACGATCCCACCGACCGCAGCCAACAGCACGACCGCTGCCACCACGATGCCGATGATCATCGCGTTGCTCTTCTTCTTCGGCGCCCCACCGGGGCCGGTCGGGCCGCCGGGACCCTGTCCACCACCGAAGCCACCCTGACCGCCCCCGAGGCCCTGACCGGTCCCGAACTGCTGCGGCGGTCCCTGGTAGCCACCCTGCGGGTAGCCGGCCGGCTGGCTGTACCCCTGCCCTGGCTGCCCCGGCTGCTGCGGCTGCTGCGGATAGCCCGGCTGCGGCTGCGGCGGGTACCCGCCCGGCCCCTGCGGTGGGTAACCGCCTGGGCCCTGCGGCGGGTAGCCACCCTGCCCCTGCGGTGGTCCCTGAGGTGGGTAGCCGCCCGGCTGAGGGCCCCACTGGCCCGGGTCCTGGCTCATGCCCGGCCCTCCTCGTCATTGCGGAACGTGTCCTGAGCGGTGTCCTCGGCCGCTGTGTGCGGCTGTGCTGTCGGGGTGCTGGGCTGTTCGGACCCCACAGTCGGTGGCGGCTGCTGGGCGAGGGTGTCCTCGGCAGCTCCGGCCGTACCGGCAGCGTGCGCCCCGGCTGGGCCGGCTCCCGTAGCTGCCAGCACCTTGACCCGGTGGGACTTGGGGGTGACCCGGACGGCCGTACCGCACGCGTTGCAGAAGGCTGCGTGCTCCAGCAGCGGCATCTCGCACTGGGCACAGAACTGCAGCTCGCCGGCGGCACCGAGGCCGCCCTGGCGGGCCGACCGCTCCAGCGCCGCCTCCATCAGCCCCACATGCAGCACGTTGCGGATTCTCAGGATCAGGATGCCGAGGATGATGATGCCCCAGAGGATGCTCAGGAAGATGCCGGTGGCCGAGTTCGACACGAACGAGAACAGGTAGGCACCTGCCTGGTAGGCGATGTTGGCCACGATCGCCTCGGCCAGCCCACGGTAGTAGCGCGGCGTGAAGCCGTCGTAGCCCTTGCCCAGGCCTGAGTATTCGGCGCAGGCGATACCGGTCGCTGTACCGAACAGCAGCGGCTTGACGAAGCCCTCGAGGAAGATCAACGAGACCCACTGACCGGGGTCCTGTGCCACCAGGCCACCGGTGAGCAGGTCCCAGTGCTTGACCAGGGTGTCGAAGGTGGCGTACGCCACGCCGGAGATGACACCGAAGGTCAGGCCATCCATCAGGTCGTCGAACTCGGGCCGGCTGGCGAGGATGATCGGGCCGACCTGCTTGATCGCCTCGCCGATGATCGGCACCAGCAGGGCCATGATCAGGAAGCCTCCGATGGTGGGGGCCGAGATGGTCTCCCCACCCAGCCCGGTGATCGGAACGGCGTTGCCGGCGAGCATCCGCCAGACGATGGTGAAGGCGATGGTGAGTGCCCCGGTGAGGACGAAGGCCAGCGCCGTCACCGGAATGGGCTCGTCCTCCCAGAGGTTCACGTCGTAGATGTAGACGATGTAGACCACCGGGATGGCGAAGGCAGCCACCAGCACGGCGATCGGCATGGCGCCGAAGATCGCCGCCAGCAGGGCGACGGTCAACGCGATGACCAGGGCGACCCGGTAGGTCTGCGGGCGCTGTCCGACCCCGCGCGGCATGATCGTCGAGATCAGTGCAAACGAAGCAACCGGCTCGTCCGGTTTGACAGCAAACGACTTCCGTCGCGCCAAGTCCGGGGATCGCATGTCCTGCCCACAGATCTGGCAGAAGTGCGCCACCTCCGGCATCTCAGCCCGACAACGTGGGCATTCCAACGCCAACCTCCTTGATCAAGTCGGGGCGGAAGACACCCGACGCCACTTAGGGTCCCGTATCACAGGGTCGCCCGCAAACACCATTGACAACGTTGTGATCACGTTTTCGCAAAGCCCTCGCCGGTGGCCGGGCTGCGGAGGCTGGCCCACAGCTCGGCCACCCGGCGCTCGAGCCGGGACGGGGAGCCGTTGTTGTCGATCACCACATCGGCGACCGCGAGCCGCTGCTGCCTGGACGCCTGGGCGGCGATCCTGGCGCCGGCCTGTTCGGCCGAGAGACCCCCGCGCTCCAGCAGCCTGGCGAGCTGCACCTCAGGATCCACGTCCACGACCACGACCAGGTCGAAGCCGTCCTGTTGACCGGTTTCCACCAGCAGGGGGATCACGTGCACTACGACGGCATCGACCGGCGCCTGCCGCTCCAGCTCGGCCGCGCGGTGCCGGACCGCCGGGTGGATGATCTTCTCCAGGTCGCGTCGAGCCGCGGCGTCGCTGAAGATGATCTTGCCCAGTGCGGCCCGGTCCAGGGCCCCGTCGGCGAGCACTGCTGGCCCGAACCGCTCGACCACCGCAGCCAGCCCCGGGGTGCCGGGTGCCACCACCTCTCTGGCCAGCAGGTCAGCGTCGATGATCACCGCACCGTGGCGGTGCAGCAGCTCCGACACCGCTGTCTTGCCCGAGGCGATGCCCCCTGTCAGTCCGACCCTCAGCATGGGGCTCAGTATCCCGGAAACGACGAGACCTCCCACCCGCAGGTGAGAGGTCTCGTCGTCGTTCGTGCTGCCGGTGGGCCGCTCGGCTCAGTTGCCGCCGGTGAGCTTGTCCCGCAGCGCCTGCAGAGCCTCGTCGGAGGCCAGCGAACCCTCGGGTGCCTGCGGCGTCCCGGTGGCAGCCGCCGGCTCGCTGCCTGCGGTGCTGGCGGACGAGTAGGAGGAACCTTCGGCAGCCGCGCCTTCGGCTGCCTCGGCCTCTTCCACCTGCTTCTTGTGCGCCTCCCAGCGAGCGTGCGCCTCGGCGTACTGCTGCTCCCAGGCGGCGCGCTGCTCGTCGTAGCCCTCGAGCCACTCGCCCGTCTCCGGGTCGAAGCCCTCCGGGTAGAGGTAGTTGCCCTGGTCGTCGTAGGACGCGCTCATGCCGTACAGGGTCGGGTCGAAGTCCTCGGCTCCGGCGTCGACACCCTCGTTGGCCTGCTTCAGCGACAGCGAGATCCGGCGGCGCTCCAGGTCGATGTCGATGATCTTGACCATCACATCGTCGTTCACCTGGACGACCTGCTCCGGGATCTCGACGTGACGCTCGGCGAGCTCGGAGACGTGCACCAGACCCTCGATGCCCTCCTCGACCCGCACGAAAGCACCGAACGGAACCAGCTTGGTGACCTTACCGGGCACGATCTGGCCGATCTGGTGGGTGCGGGCGAATGCCTGCCACGGATCTTCCTGAGTGGCCTTGAGCGACAGCGAGACGCGCTCGCGGTCCATGTCGACATCGAGCACCTCGACGGTGACCTCGGTGCCGACCTCGACAACCTCGCTCGGGTGGTCGATGTGCTTCCAGGACAGCTCGGAGACGTGCACCAGGCCGTCGACGCCGCCAAGATCGACGAACGCGCCGAAGTTGACGATGGAGGACACGACGCCCTTGCGGATCTGGCCCTTCTGCAGCTGGGTGAGGAAGTTCTGCCGCACCTCGGACTGCGTCTGCTCCAGCCAGGCCCGCCGGGACAGCACCACGTTGTTGCGGTTCTTGTCCAGCTCGATGATCTTCGCCTCGAGCTCCATTCCGACGTACGGCTGGAGGTCGCGGACCCGGCGCATCTCGACCAGTGAGGCGGGCAGGAAGCCGCGCAGACCGATGTCGATGATCAGGCCGCCCTTGACGACCTCGATGACATGGCCGGTGACGACCCCGTCCTCTTCCTTGATCTTCTCGATCGTCCCCCAGGCGCGCTCGTACTGAGCCCGCTTCTTGGAGAGGATCAGCCGACCTTCCTTGTCCTCCTTCTGCTGGACCAGGGCCTCGATCTCATCGCCCACGCTGACCACGTCGAACGGGTCAACGTCGTGCTTGATGGAGAGTTCCTTGGAGGGGATCACACCCTCGGTCTTGTAGCCGATGTCGAGGAGGACCTCGTCACGGTCGACCTTGACGACGGTGCCGGTGACGATGTCACCGTCGTTGAAGTACTTGATGGTTGCGTCGATAGCCTCGAGAAAGGCTTCGGGCGATCCGAAGTCGTCGATTGCGACCTGCGGTGGTGCCTCAAGGGAGGACGTCATGTAGTAGGGCTCCGATAGTGGGATTACGGTTGGGTTGCACGCCGTAGCCCGGTCCGTAGGTGCCGAGGAATCAACGGAGGTTCTTCAAACCCGGTGCTGACAAGCGTTCGACTCGTACGAGCGTGACCTACTCTGTCCGAAGTCACGCAGGCCACAGCGCCCACCCAGACTACCGAGTCGGGCGAATGAGGGTCAATTTCGGCCAGATAACGGTCCAGGCCCCTGCCGGCAGCCGCTCAGTGGGCGGCCTCGTGCCAGGACCGGCCGGTGCCGACCGAGACGTCCAGCGCAACCGTCATCTCTGCCGCGTGTCCCATCTGCTCGCGGACCAGCTCCTCCAGGGCGGCCGCCTCACCCGGGGCGGCCTCGAACACCAGCTCGTCGTGCACCTGGAGCAGCATCCGGCTGCGCATCCCGGCGGCGTCGATCGCGCGCTCCACCTTGAGCATGGCCACCTTGATGATGTCGGCCGCGGATCCCTGGATGGGGGCGTTCAGGGCCATCCGCTCGGCCATCTCCCGGCGCTGCCGGTTGTCGCTGTTCAGGTCCGGCAGATAGCGCCGCCGACCGAGCATGGTCTCGGTGTACTGGGTCCGGCGGGCCTCCGCCACCAGGGACCGGAGGTAGTCGCGGACCCCGCCGAAGCGCTCGAAGTACTCGTCCATCAGTCCCTTGGCCTCGGACACCTCGATCCCCAGCTGCTGGCTCAGACCGTAGGCGCTGAGGCCGTAGGCCAGGCCGTAGTTCATCGCCTTGATCTTCGCCCGCTGCGCCGTGTCCACCTGGTCGGCGGGGACGCCGAAGACCCTGGCCGCCATCACGGTGTGGAAGTCCTCGCCCGAGCGGAACGCCTCGATCAGCCCGGCGTCGGCGCTGGCATGAGCCATGATCCGCATCTCGATCTGGGAGTAGTCGGCGGTCAGCAGCGACTCGAAGCCCTCGCCGACGACGAACGCCTCCCGGATCCGGCGCCCCTCCTCGGTCCGGATCGGGATGTTCTGCAGGTTCGGGTCGGTGCTGGACAGTCGCCCGGTGGCGGCGATGGTCTGCACGTAGGTGGTGTGGATCCGGCCGTCGTCGGCGACCGACTTGAGCAGGCCCTCGACGGTCTGGCGCAGCCGGATCGCGTCGCGGTGGATCAGCATCTGCTCCAGGAACGGATGCCCGGTCTTGACGTAGAGCTGCTGCAGCGCCTCGGCGTCGGTGGTGTAGCCGGTCCGCGTCTTGCGGGTCTTCGGCATCCCCAGCTCGTCGAAGAGCACCACCTGCAGCTGCTTCGGCGACCCCAGGTTGATCTGCTTGCCGAGCACCCGGAACGCCTCGTCGGCGGCGCGGTTGACCGTCGAGTCGAACTCGGACTCCAACTGGTGCAGGTGGTCCAGGTCGATGGCGACGCCGGTCTTCTCCATCCGCGCCAGGGTGCGCACCAGCGGCAGCTCCACGTCCCGCAGCAGCGCCGTCTCGTTCCGCTCCTCGATGCCGGCGTCCAGCGCCTCGGCGAGGTCGATCACGGCTCGGGCCCGGACCATCGCCGCCTCGGCCGCCACCTTGGCGCCGGAGTCATCGTCGCCGAAGTCGAGGGCGAGCTGGTCCTGGGTGGCCGGGACCCCGGCCGTCTCCACCCGGAGCTCCCGCTTCAGGTAGCGGACGGTGAGGTCGGCCAGGTCGAAGGTGCGCTGGTCGGGCCGGGTCAGGTAGGCGGCCAGCTGGGTGTCGGAGGTGATCCCCAGCAGGTCCCAGCCCCGGGCCCAGGCGGCCAGCAGCGGTCCCTTGGTGTCGTGCAGCGCCTTGGGCCGGGTGGGGTCGGCCAGCCAGGCGGCCAGCGCGTTCTCGTCCTCGGGGCCGAGCTCGGTCACCTCGACGTAGGCGGCGGCGCCGTCGGCGGCCGCCAGCGCGAGCGCGCCGATGTCACCGGTCCCCGACCCCCAGTGGCCGATGACGTCGACGCCGGTCCGCGCGCCGGCGGCGTGCCGCTGCAGCCATCCGGGCAGCTCCCCTGCGGCCAGGATCTGCCCGGTCACCTCGAACCCGCCCTCCGGCTGCGGCTCCTCGTTGGGCAGGGTCTCCAGCAGCCGGTCCCGCAGCACCCGGAACTCCAGGCCGTCGAAGAGCTGGTGGACCGCCTCACGGTCCCAGTCCCGGCGGAGGAAGTCGTCGACGGTGAACGGCAGCTCGAGGTCGAGCACCAGGGCGTTGACCTGCCGGTTGCGGCGGACGTCGTCGAGCCGCTCCCGGAGGGCCTCGCCGGCCTTGCCCTTGATCTCGCCGGCCGACACCAGCAGGTGCTCCAGACCGTCGAACTGCTCCAGCCACTTGGCCGCCGTCTTCGGCCCCACCCCGGGCACGCCGGGCAGGTTGTCGCTGCTCTCCCCCACCAGTGCTGCCAGGTCGGGGTAACGCCGGGGGGTGACCAGGTATTTCTCCTGCACGGCAGCCGGAGTCATCCGGGCCAGGTCGGAGACGCCCTTGCGCGGGTACAACACGGTGACCCGGTCCGAGACCAGCTGCAGCGCGTCCCGGTCGCCGGTGCAGATCAGCACGTCCATGTCGGCTGCGGCTGCCCGGGTGGCGAGCGTGCCGATGATGTCGTCGGCCTCGAACCCCTCCTTCTCCAGGTGCACGATGTTGAGGGCGGTCAGTACCTCCTTGATCAGGTCGACCTGGCCGCGGAACTCGTCCGGCGCCTTGGAGCGGTTCGCCTTGTACTCGGTGTAGACCTCCGACCGGAAGGTCTGTCGGGAGACGTCGAAGGCGACCGCGAGATGGGTCGGCCGCTCATCCCGGAGCACGTTGATCAGCATCGAGGTGAAGCCGTAGACGGCGTTGGTGTGCTGTCCGGTGGTGGTGGAGAAGTTCTCCACCGGCAGCGCGAAGAACGCCCGGTAGGCCACCGAGTGCCCATCGATCAAGAGCAGCTTGGGACGTTCGGTCGACCCGTCCGCGGTCGCGGTGCTGGGGCTGGCGGTCGGCGGCTTCTTGACGGTCGGCACAGCTCAGACTCTATCCGCGACCTCAGACAGCCCACCGCCACCGTCCGGCCGGGCACCTATGCTGACGCTCATGACGACCGACCTGCCGGAGTGGTTCCTCAACGTCCGCAGCGCGCTGGACGAGAAGATGGGGCTTGAGGTGCTCGAGCTGTCCGCCGAACGGGTGGTCGGCCGGATGCCGGTCCAGGGCAACACCCAGCCGATGGGCCTATGGCACGGGGGCGCCTCCTGCGTGCTGGCGGAGACGCTGGCGTCGATCGGCGCCGCCAGCCACGCGCTGCCGGACCGGCTCGCCTTCGGTGTCGACATCAACGCCACCCACCACCGTTCGGTGGCCGAGGGCTGGGTCACCGGCACGGCGACGGCGCTGCGGCTCGGCCGTACGGTGGTCAGCTACGACGTGGCGCTGACCGACGACACCGGTGAGCGGATCGCGACAGCCCGGGTCACCTGTCAGCTGGCACCGGCCCGGGCTACGCCGGTCGACCTGCTGGCCGGCGCCCAGCGAGCTCAGTCCTCACCCAGGTAGGCCTTGCGGACCGCCTCGTCGACCAGCAGGTTTCTGCCGGTGTTCTCGAGCACGATCCTGCCGACCTCCAGCACGTAGCCGTAGTCGGCGAGCGACAGCGCCGCCTGCGCGTTCTGTTCCACCAGCAGGATGGTGACACCCTCGGACTTGAGCTCGACGATGGTGGACATGATCCGCTGCATCATCAGCGGCGAGAGCCCCATCGACGGCTCGTCCAGCATCAGCAGCTTCGGTCGGCTCATCATCGCCCGGCCGATCGCCAGCATCTGCTGCTCGCCCCCGGAGAAGGTACCGGCGGGTTGGGCCCGCCGCGCCTCGAGGATGTCGAACAGGGCGAACACCCGCGCCAGGTCCTTGGCTATCCCCGCCTTGTCCCGGCGGGCGAAGGCGCCCAGCCGCAGGTTGTCCTCGACCGTCAGCCGCGGGAAGATCCGCCGCCCCTCGGGCGACTGCGCCAGACCGCGGGTCAGCACCTCGTGTGCGGGGACGCCGTCGATCCGCTTCCCGTCGAACCAGATCTCGCCGGACTCGGGCCGCAGCAGGCCGGAGATGGTCTTCAGCGTGGTCGTCTTGCCGGCACCGTTGGTGCCCACCAGGGTGACCACCTGGCCCTGCTCGACCTTGAAGGTGATCCCCTTGACGGCGCGGACCCGGCCGTAGGCGACCTTCAGGTCCTTGACCTCAAGCATGGCGGTCCCCCTCATCCGGTGCGGGCCTCCCGGTCGGCTCCGGTGCGGTCCTACCGCCGGTCGGATCCGGGCCGGTCGTTGCGGCGGCCGGTTCCTCGGCCGGCCCGGTGCCGATGTAGGCCTCGATCACCCGCGGGTCCGACTGCACCTCGGCCGGTGTCCCCTCGATCAACGCCTTGCCCTGCACCAGGCACAGCACCCGGTCGCAGAGGTTGAAGATGAACCGCATGTCGTGCTCGATCACCACCACAGCGAGGCCGGAGTCGCGAATCTTGAAGATCAACTGCTCCGCCTGCCGGGTCTCCTGCGGGTTCATCCCCGCCGTCGGCTCGTCCAGCAGCACGAGCTTCGGTTCGGTCGCGAGCGCCCGGGCGATCTCCAGCCGGCGCTGGTCACCGTAGGAGAGGTTGCGGGCGAGATGGTCGGTGACCGTGCTGAGCCCGACGAAGTCGAGCAGCTCCTGCGCCCGAGCCCGGGTCTCGCGCTCCTCCCGGCGGAACTTGGGGCCGCGGATGATGGAGGTGAAGGCCCCGGAGCTGGTCCGGCAGTAGCGTCCGACCATCACGTTCTCCAGCGCCGTCATGTTGCCGAACAGTCTGATGTTCTGGAAGGTCCGGGCCATCCCGGCCTTGACCACCTTGCGAGGCTTGGGTGGCAGCACCGCCCCGTCGAAGACGACCCGGCCGGTGGTCGGCAGATAGAGCCCGGTCAGGCAGTTGAAGAAGGTCGTCTTGCCGGCGCCGTTCGGACCGATCAGTCCGACGATCTCACCCGGGTTGACGTGGAAGTTGACCGAGTCGACCGCCACCAGGCCGCCGAACCGCATAGTGACGTTCTCCACCGTCAGCAGAGCCTGCGTGTCGGCCTCGGCCTGCGTCATCGCCCCACCCCCTTCATCGAGTCGTCCCCTTCGTCGCGGCACGGACCTCCAGCTCGTCCTCGATCCGCTCGGCGAGCTCCTCGTCCTCCTCGTGGAACTCCAGCGCCCGGCGACGGCTGGCCACCAGACCCTCCGGTCGGAACCGCATCATCAGGACCAGCAGCAGGCCGAAGATCAGCAGCCGGTACTCGTTCACGAACCGCAGCTTCTCCGGCATCAGCTTCAGCAGGGTCGCACCGACCAGTACCCCGAGGACGGTGCCCATGCCGCCCAGCACGATCGCGGCCAGCAGGAAGGCCGACTCCAGGAAGATGTACTGGTCGGGGGTGACGCTGATGTCCTGGTGTGCCTTGATGGAGCCGGCCACCCCGGCCAGGAAGGCGCCGCCGGCGAAGGCGAACACCTTCAGGCCGAACACGTTCACGCCCATCGCCTCGGCGGCCTTCTCATCCTCACGGATGGCCACCCAGCCGCGGCCGATGCGGCTGTTGTTCAACCGGGTGAAGACGAGGATGAACAGCCCGACCATCACCAGCAGCAGGAAGTAGTAGTTGGAGAACCGGCCGAGCTCCAGGCCGAGGACCGTGTGTCGTTGGCCGAAGTCGTACCCGAACAGGACGAGATCGGGGACGGCCGGGATCCCGTTGGACCCACGGGTGAGCAGCGGCCCGTCGGTGCCGTCCAGGTTGTTCATCGAGATCCGGAAGATCTCACCGAAGGCGAGCGTAACGATGGCCAGGTAGTCACCGGAGACTCGCAGGGTCGGCGAGCCGATGATCAGGCCGAGGGTGGCGGAGATGCAGGCGCTGATCAGCACCACCACGATGAACGGGGGGTGCCAGCCGACGGTGGAGAACGCCGACTCGGACAGAATCGCCGAGGTGAAGGCACCGGCACCGAGGAAGGCGATGTAGCCGAGGTCCAGCAGACCGGCCAGTCCGACCACGATGTTGAGGCCCATCGCGGTCCCGGCGAAGATCAGCACCTGGGTGGCGATGGACATGTTGGCGTCCGAGCCGCCCTGGGTGAACGGGAAGGCGAAGGCGACCACGAACGCTGCCAGGATCAGCACCTTGCGGTGCCGGGCCGACGCGGCCGACAGCCACTGCATCAGCCCGGAGCGGATCAGCACGGCGACGACAGTGGCGACGAAGGTGACGAAGGTGACGAACGCCCCGCCCCCGCTGAGGTTCAGCGCGAACGCCGCCGCCAGCATGGCGGCGCCGACCGTCAACGCGATCAGCAGGATCTCCAGCCACTGCGGAGCCTGGGCCGCCGCGATCGTCGGAGCACGGTCGGCCGCCATCAGCCGGGTCCCGACGAACGAGGCGGCGCCACCGGCCAGCGCGACCCAGCCGCCGTACATCACGTTGACCAGACCGCCCAGCTCCAGGGCGATGCTGACCAGCACCAGCAGCAGGAACACCAGGGCGCCGGTGGAGGCCGCCTTCGCCGCCCGGACCCAGCCGAGCCGGTGCCGGAACCGGCCGACCCCGATCAGCCGGGGAACCAGCAGAGCGGCCAGCACCAGCACGCCGAGCGCGAGGCCGCAGAACTGCAGCGGCGACGGGCCGCCGAGGAAGGTCATGTCGTCCAGTGCCGCCGACCCGTAGGCCCAGGGCAGGTAGGCGGAACCGATCAGGACCACGGCGCCGACCAGGCCGACGAGCCGGCCGGTGGTGTGGGAGCGGAGCTGCTGTTCGCGGCTCAGCGTGGGGATCTTGATCATGCCCGGTCCACCACCCTCGCACCCAGCAGCCCTTGGGGCCTGAAGACCAGCACCAGAATCAGCAGAGCGAAGGCCCAGACGTCCTTCCAGGCCGAACCGCCGAACTGGCCGGGGATGAACGCCGTCGCCATCGACTCGATGACGCCGAGCACCAGGCCGCCGACGACGGCCCCGTTGATGTTGCCGATACCGCCGAGGACGGCGGCGGTGAAGGCCTTGAGCCCCGCCAGGAAGCCCATCTTGAAGTCGATGTTGGTGTAGCGGAGCCCGTGCGCCAGGCCGGCCACCGCCGCGAGCGCGGCGCCGACGGCGAACGCGACCATGATGATCTTGTCGACGTTGATGCCCATCAGCCGGGCCGTGTCCGGGTCCTGCGAGGTGGCCTGCATGGCGCGGCCCAGTCGGGTCTTGTTCACGAAGACGTAGAGGAAAATCCAGCAGATCACCAACGCGATCAGGGTGAAGAGCGCCGCTCGCTGGATGATGATGCCGCCCAGATCGATGGCCTCACCGGTCACCCCGTCGATCTGGGGGAACGGGATGGCCCGCTTGGCGTCAGGGAAGCCAGGGATCCGGCCGAAGAAGAGCCGGATGAACTCCTGCAGGAAGACCGAGATGCCGATCGCGGTGATCAACGGCGCCAGTCGCGGAGCGTTGCGCAGCGGCCGGTAGGCGAATCGCTCGGTCAGCAGGGCGACGGCGACGGCGACGGCCATCCCACCGATGAGCATGACGGGCAGCATCCACCAGGCGTGGATGTCGCTGCCGCTGCCCAGCACCAGCCAGGTGGCCAGCGCACCGAACGCCCCGATCATGAAGATCTCGCCGTGGGCGAAGTTGATCAGCTGGATGATTCCGTAGACCACTGTGTAGCCGACAGCGATCAGGGCGTAGAGAGCTCCGAGTGACAACCCGTTCACGAGCTGTTGGAGGAAGACGTCCATCAGGCCTCCGGTCGACGATGGTACGGGCACGGAGGTGGGGGCCGGCTGCTGCGCCCGCCCCCACTCCATTGGGCCTTCATGAAACTGCGATGCACCAATGATGCGCCACTGTCAGGCTCAGCGGGTCAGGTTACTTGAACTCGCCGGTCTTCTCTGCCGTCCACTTGCCGCCCTTGACCTTGTAGACCGTCAGGACCCGGGTGGTGGTGTCACCGAACTGGTCGAAGGCCACCTTGCCGGTCGCACCGTCGAAGGAGACCTTGCTCATCTCGGTGATGGTCGGCTCCAGCGCCGACTTCACATCCTTGGCGTCCTTGAGCGAGACCTTCAGTGCGTTGATGATGGCGTTGGCCGCGTCGTAGGAGTAGGCCCCATAAGCCGCATAGGGCTCGGAGTAACCGGCCTTCTGATAGGCGTCGACGAAGGCCTTGGCCGAGGCCAGCGAGTCGGTCGGCGCGCCAACGGAGGTAGCCAGGTCACCCTCGCTGGTCTTGCCGGCCAGCTGGATGTAGGCCGGGTCGTAGATGCCGTCGCCACCCATCAGCGGGACCTTGAGGCCGGCGGCCTTCATCTGCTGGCTGAGCGGACCTGCCTGCGGGTACTCACCGCCGTAGTAGACGGCCTTCGGCGAGGCGCCCTTGACCTTGCTGATCACCGAGGAGAAGTCCTTGTCGTCGGGGTTGATCGTCTCGGCAGCCAGCACCTTGCCGCCCATCTCCTTGTACGCCTTGGTGAAGGCCTCCACCAGGCCCTGACCGTAGGCCTTCTTGTCGTGGATCGTTGCCACCTCGGTGAAGCCGGCGTCATAGAGGTACTTGGCGGCGAACGGGCCCTGGATCAGGTCGTTGGTGCAGGTACGGAAGTAGTTCTTGTAGGCCCGCTTCGGGTTGCTGGCGGCGTCCGGGCCGCGGGTCAGTGCAGGTCCGGTGTTAGCCGGCGACACCTCGGTGATGTTGGCCGAGTTGAGGACCGGCTGCACCGCCTGGGCGACGGAGGAGTTCAGCGTTCCGACGACCCCGATCACCTCAGGATCGCCGGCCAGCTTGGTGGCTGCGTTCCGGCCGGTGTCGGGTTGTGCCTGGTCGTCCTCAGCGGCGATCTCGAGCTTCCAGCCCGGGATCGCGTTGGACTCGTTGGCCTGCTTGATGGCCAGGTCGACCGAGTTGCGGATGCCGAGCCCGAGCGCGGACAGGTCACCGGTCAACGGAGCGATCACGCCGATCTTGGCGACCTTGGCTTGGCTGGCGGCGGTGCCGCCGCCGCTGGTTTGGGTGCGGGTACCGCACGCGGACAAGGCCATAGTGGCAGCCAGCAGAGCGACCCCTGCTACGGCGAGCCTTCCTTTGAGCACGATTCCTCCTGTAGGTACTTGTCCAGCAGGTCGCGCCGAGGCAGCCGCGACCCTGCCCCGCGATGGCGGGCATGCTGCACACTACGTCGCCGGGCCAGGAGGATGGCTCAAAGCGCCACGCGTGTTGCCAACCTGTTACACGACCGCAAAGACGCGTCAGCCGGCGGCGCGGGCGTCACTTCTTCGAGGTGGACTTTCGCGCGCCGGACTTCTTCTCTCCAGCGCCGTGTTCGATGACGCCTTCGGCCACCTCACGCATCGACTTGCGCAGATCCATCGCCGTCTTCTGGATCCAGCGGAACGCCTCCGGCTCGGTCAGCCCGAGCCCGATCTGGAGCAGCCCCTTGGCCTTGTCCACCGCCTTGCGCGACTCGAGTCGTTCGTGCAGGTCGGCGACCTCCGCCTCCACCGCCTGGATCTCGGCGTAGCGGGCCATCGCGATCTCGATCGCCGGAACCAGGTCGGCCTTGCCGAACGGCTTCACCACATACGCCATCGCACCCGCCTCACGGGCCCGGTCCACCAGGTCGCGCTGGCTGAATGCCGTCAACATGACCACCGGCGCGATCCGGTCCGCGGCGATCCGCTCGGCTGCGCTGATGCCGTCCAGCTTGGGCATCTTGACGTCCATCACGACCAGATCCGGCCTCAGCTCCACAGCCAGCGCCACCGCCTGCTCACCGTCGCCGGCCTCGCCGACCACCTGGTAGCCCTCCTCGGTCAGCATCTCGACCAGGTCGAGCCGGATCAGCACCTCGTCCTCGGCCACCAGCACCCGCGTCGCCGTTGTCTCGTCGATGATCTGTGCGGCCGTCTCGGCTGCCGGCGCCGTTTCGGTCGCGTCGTTCTCGTTTGTCACGGGCTCACTCTAACGGTTCGCCGGAGCGGCCCGGTGACTCGGTGCGGCCGACCTCGAGCGGCATGGCTACAATGATCCGGCGCAGCGCGAAGGCAGCCGTCATCCTCCGGGTGGGTACGTCGTCGGGCAGCGCGCTGCACCTCTGCCGGGGTGGCGGAATGGTATACGCGGACGGCTCAAACCCGTCTGTTCGCAAGGACATAGGGGTTCGACTCCCCTCCTCGGCACCACACAGCCCGACCACCGGGCGCCATCCTCATGGGACAGGCTCCGGTTCACCGACGCCGGCCCGATCGGACAAGCGCCGGCGAGGACCTGGCTCAGAGCGGAGCGCCGACCCGTCGGACGCGGAGCAGGTTGGTGGCCCCGGCGACCCCAGGCGGGGACCCGGCGACGATCACGACCCGCTCGCCGGGCTGGATCAACCCGAGCTCGGTCAGCGACTTGTCGACCTGCCGCACCATCTCGTCGGTGTGGTCGACGGTGGGCACCAGGAACGACTCGACGCCCCAGCTCAGCGTCAGTACCGCCCGGGTCGCATCCTCCGGGGTGAAGGCGAGCAGCGGGATCGGCGACCGGAGCCGCGAGAGCCGGCGAGCGGAGTCGCCGGACTGGGTGAAGGCGACCAGGTACTTGGCGCCCACCCGTTCGGCCACCTCCGCAGCCGCCTTGGCGATCACGCCGCTGGTGGTGTGCGGGTCCCAGTCGATCGACTGGACCTGGTTGATGCCGTGCGACTCGGTGTTGTCCACGATCCGGGCCATCGTCTCGACGGTGACCACCGGGTAGGCGCCGACGCTCGTCTCACCGGACAGCATCACTGCGTCGGCGCCGTCCAGGACGGCGTTGGCGACGTCGGAGGCCTCGGCCCGGGTCGGCCGCGGGGCCGAGATCATGGACTCGAGCATCTGGGTGGCGACGATCACCGGCTTCGCCCAGCGGCGGGCCGCGGTGACGATCTTCTTCTGGACCAGTGGCACCTCCTCGAGCGGCAGCTCCACGCCCAGATCCCCGCGGGCCACCATGAAGGCGTCGAACGCGTCGATGATCTCGTCCAGGTTCTCGACCGCCTGCGGCTTCTCGATCTTGGCGATGACGGGGACGCGACGGCCCTCCTCGTCCATCACCTGGTGCACCATCTCGATGTCCCGACCGGACCGGACGAAGGACAGTGCGACCATGTCGACGCCGTTGCGGAGCGCCCAGCGGAGGTCGTCGATGTCCTTCTCGCTCATCGCCGGCACGCTGACCGCCACACCCGGAAGGTTGATGCCCTTGTTGTTGCTGACCGGGCCGCCCACAACCACCCTGGTCACGACATCGGTCTCGGTTACCCCCGTCGCCTCGAGAGCGATCCGGCCGTCGTCGATCAGGATCATGTCGCCGGCGCTCACGTCACCGGGCAGGCCCTTGTAGGTGGTGGAGCAGCGGTTCACGTCGCCGGAGATGTCGTCGACCGTGATCGTGAAGGTGGCGCCGTAGGTCAGCAGCACCTTGTCGTCGGCGAACCGACCGAGCCGGATCTTCGGGCCCTGCAGGTCGGCGAGCACCCCCACCGGCCGGCCGGCCGCCTTGGCTGCAGCCCGGACACTGTGCAGGTTCTTCTCATGGTCCGAATAGTCGCCGTGGCTCATATTGAGCCGGGCGACGTCCATCCCGGCATTGACCAGCTCCAACAGACGTTCGGGGGCCGATGAAGCCGGGCCGAGCGTGCAGACAATTTTGGCTCTTCGCACCCCACGACAGTAGCGAAGTCGGATGTGCTCTGGGAAACCACCGCCCTACTGGTCCGCTCGACCGCGCCGGTCAGCCGCCGCGGACGAGGTCCAGCGCCCGTCGCAGGTCCGGCGGGTAAGGGGACTCGAAGGTGACGTACTCGGACGTCCGCGGGTGGGTGAAGCCGAGCCGGACCGCGTGCAGCCACTGTCGTTCGAGTCCGAGTCGGGCCGCCAGCACGGGGTCGGCACCGTAGGTGGGGTCACCGATGCATGGGTGTCTGATCGCGGCCATGTGGACCCGGATCTGGTGCGTCCGGCCGGTCTCCAGCTTTACCTCGAGCAGGGTCGCGCCGACGAAGGCCTCCAGCGTCTGATAATGGGTGACGCTGTGCCGGCCGCCGGACATCACGGCCATCTTGTAGTCGGCACCCGGATGCCGCCCGATCGGCGCCTCGATCGTGCCGACGAACGGATCCGGATGGCCCTGCACCAGCGTGTGGTACGTCTTGTCCACGGTGCGCTGCTTGAAGGCGCGCTTGAGCATCGTGTACGCGTTCTCGCTCTTGGCAACCACCATCAACCCGGAGGTGCCGACATCGAGGCGTTGCACCACCCCCTGCCGCTCGGGCACACCCGAAGTGGAGATGCGGAAGCCTGCTCCGGCCAGGTGCCCGACCACCGACGGGCCGGACCAGCCGAGGCTCGGGTGGGCCGCAACACCCACCGGCTTGTCGACCACCACCAGGTCGTCGTCGTCGTAGATGATGTCGAGGCCTTCAACGACCTGCGGCACCACCGCCACCCCGTTGCCGGACTCCGGCATCGCGACCTCGAGCATCGCACCGGCGTTCACCCGGTCGGACTTCGCGACCTGTACCCCGTCCAGCTGGACCTGCCCGGCCGCGATCAGGTCGCTGCTCCGGGATCGGGAGAGGCCCAGCATCCGCGCCATCGCAGCGTCGACGCGCTCCCCCTCCAGGCCCTCGGGAATGAGCAGCACCTTGACATCGCTCACGGCTGCTCCGCCTCGGTCTGCGGAGACTCCGCGGCCGAGCCGGCAGACGGTTCCTTGGCCGGCCGGATGTAGCGTCGCCCGTCCAGGGTGACGTTGCGGACCACGGACAGGAACATGATGGCGACGGCGGCTGCGGTGATGCACATATCGGCGACATTGAAGATCGGCCACCTCGGCAGCTGGAGGAAGTCGACGACGTGACCGTGCAGGAACCCTGGATCGCGGAACAGCCGGTCGCCGAGATTGCCGGCCACCCCGGCGGTCAGCAGGCCGAGAGCAACGGACCAGCCGGCGTGCCCGATCTTCGGCACCAGGCGGACCAGGACGAACACCAGCACCAGGATCGAGAGGGCGGCGAACACCACGGTGTACTTCTCCCCCAGGCTGAACGCGGCTCCCGGGTTGCGGACCAGGTGCAGGTGCAGCAGACCGCCGAGCAGCCGGACCGGTCTGCTGCCGTCCAGGTAGGCCATCGCCAGAACCTTGGTGGCGATGTCCAGAACCAGGCCGGTCAGCGCCACCCCGGCGAACAGCAGTCGCAGCCCCCGCGGCGAGCGCCGGACGACCAGCGTGCTGTCGGCTATCGCCGTTCCTCGCGTTGCTTGCATGTCACGCACAGTGTCGCACGCGGAAACGCCTGCAGCCGCCCCTTGCCGATCGGCTGACCGCAGTTGTCGCAGCGGCCGTAGGTGCCGAGCTCGATGTGCCGCAGCGCCAGCCTGGACTGGTCCAGCATCTCCCTGGCGTTGTTGGCCAGCGACATTCCGTGGTCCCGCTCGAAGTTGGCCGAGCCCACATCGGCCGGGTCACGTCCCGCACCCTCGGTGCCGTCGCGCAGCAGCCCGACCAGCTCGGCCTCGGACGTCTCGATCTCCTTCTCCAGTCGTTCGATGTCCTCGACCAGCTCGGTCTTCACCTCATCCAGCTCGGCCGTGGTCCAGGGGTCCTCGCCGTCGCGAACGGGCAATGAGGCTGCGTCGACCGGGGTAGCGGTCTTGTCCGGAACGTGCTCCGGATGGGTAGGGGTCTTCTTCACCGACGGTGCTTCCTTTGTTCTGGTGTGGGCACGCGACTCTACCGCAGCCGCTGTCGGCGTTGCTCGGGTCACTGACTGTTGGGTGTCTGCTGCCTTCTTGGCAGCCGTCCTCGTTGCTGTCGTCTTCGTTGCTGTGGTCTTCGTTGCTGTGGTCTTCGTTGCTGTGGTCTTGGCTGCAGTGGTCTTGGCTGCTGCCGTCGTCTTGGCTGCCGTCGTCGCTGCTGCCGCGCTCTTCGCTGCCGTGCCAGCGGCGGAGCTCTTCTTGGCTGCAGCGGTCTTTCTGGCTGCGCTCGTCTTGGCGGTTGACTTGGTCACTGCCGTCTTCGGCGAAGTGTCCGTACTGGACTTCCGCACCGCCCTCGTCGTGGTTGTGCTCGACGTCGCCACGCTCTTCTTGGCGGGTGTCATGAAGCCCCCTCTGGCTGGTCGGAGTCTGGCTGATCCGACGTATCGCAGTGACAGTAGGGCCGAAATGTCGTTTCTTCAATGACCGGCGGGCAAAATTCAGACTTTCATCAGCCGAGGGAGCACAAAGGAAGAGCCTCAGATTCGGGGCTCTTCCCTCTGTTCGGATCTGTTTGTGCCTACCGCGTGCCGCTCTCGGTCAGTGCTGCTCGCCGAGCAGCGCATCCAGCCGGGGCGTGTTGCTGCCGGGCGAACCGCCACCGAGCGTCGGAGCGTCGTCGCGGTGCTCGTCCGGTCCGGCGCCCTGCTCCTCGGCAGGCCGGTCCTGGTCGGCGTGGGCCAGCTCGGGTACCTCGTCCGGCTCGGCCCGGCCCTGCCTGATCTCGTCCAGATGACCCTGCAGCTGCTGGGTCAGGTTGGTGCGGAAGGCGGCCTCGAACTGCCGCAGGTCGGCGACCGCCTGGCTCAGCTCGTCGCGCTGACGCTCCAGGTCGCTGAACATGTCGCGACGGCGGTTGGCGATCTCCTGGTCCAGCTGCTCGGAGCGACCCAGGGCATCGGCCTGCAGCCGCTCTGCGCTGACCCTCGCCTCGGACTCGACTCGTTCAGCGCGGGTACGCGCATCAGTGGTGACCTGATGAGCGGCGCGGTCCGCCTCCTCCTTGATCCGGTCGGCCTCTTCCTTGGCCTCGGCGACCAGCTGCTCGGCCTGGTTGGCGGAGAGCTCCACCAGCCGGACCACGGCTGCACTGGCCTCCTTGCTGGTGGTGACGACGATGGGTCCGCCGCCGGACGGTTCGCCCTGCTCCGCCTGGTAGACCGGGGCGGCCTGCGGGACGGCTGGCGCCGAGGACTTCAGCGACTCGACCTGCCGCTTCAGGTTCTGGTTCTCTTCGATCAGCTGAGCGAAGGTCTCCTCGACCTGGTCGACGAACTCGTCAACCTCCAGGACCTCATAGCCAGATTTGCGGGCCATGCGGAACCGCATGTTGCGCACATCGTCCAGCGACAGCGTCATCGTTCACCTCGGGTTTGGTAAGTGGAACTCAGGGGGTGGGCCACTGCCCATCTCGCCTACCGTACCGAATGTGGCTGCAGATGCCACATCCGCGGTCGCTGTGTCGACCCCACTGCCAGGCCGCGCCGCGTTCACCGGATCAGCGTGAAAGTCACCACCCGCATCAGGATGCTGACCAGGATGAACAGCGCCAGAAAGGCCAGATCGAGCATCATGTTGCCGACCCGAACCGGCGGCAGCACCTTACGGAGCAGCCGCAGTGGCGGATCGGTGATGGAGTAGATGATCTCGGCGAACACGAGCATCGGCCCGCGCGGCTCCCATTCGCGGACCAGCACCGGAATCCAGGAAAGGATCATCCGGGCGAAAAGGATCAACAGGAAGATCCACAGGACTCCGTTGAGGACTAACCCAGCAACTGCCACATTCACTCCGACTCAAATCAGCGCGTCGACAACGACCTGCCGACGACTTGGCTGGACGGAGTCAGCTCTGGTTGAAGAATCCGCCCGCAATCCGTTCCTTGTCCTCCGCTGTGACGTTCACATTTTGCGGCGACAGCAGGAACACCTTGCTTGTTACACGTTCGATAGTGCCACGCAGGCCAAAGATCAGGCCAGCGGCGAAGTCGACCAGGCGCTTGGCGTCCACGTCCTCCATCTCGGACAGATTCATGATCACCGGGACACCGTCGCGGAAGTGCTCACCGATCGTGCGCGCTTCGTTGTAGGTACGCGGATGCACGGTGATGATGCGGGACAAGTCAGCCTTCTGAGGGGTCACAGGAGCGGGCGGGGAGTGGACCGTGCTGCCGTTGGAGGGACGCCTGGTCTCGAGCGGCGTCACACTGGCGGGCCGATGCGATTCGGCGCCGACGAGGTCCTCCCGGCTGACGCTCTGGGTGGACTCCTGATCGGAGTCGTAGTCCTCGTAGTCAGCGTATCGATCGTCGGTGACCAAGCCCAACCATGCAGCCGCACGCTTCAATTTTTCGGCCATCTGTCCGCCTCGCCATCCTTCTGCTTCTCCCGGGTGCACGTCCGGGGACGACACTACCGGCTGGACCCCGCCAATCCAGGCAACGTCGCGGCCGACACGCGCCGCGAGTTGCCCGGTGCGGTGGGCCTACTTCAGGAAGTCCGGGATATCCAGGTCGTCATCGTCGCCGGTGGGCCGGGACTGCCTGGGCGGCTGCTGAGCCGGCTGGCCCTGCCCGGCCCCAGGGTTGCTCGGCTGGAAGACGCCACCACCCTGGACCGGGCTCGGCGGCTGCTGGGGGGCGACCGGGGGCGGCTGCTGGTTCTGCCCGCCCTGCTGGTTCTGCCCGCCCTGCTGGCCGAGGTGACCGGCAGCCGAGCCGCCGAACGGGTTGGTGGTCTGGGTCGGAACGGCGGGCCGGGCCGGGGCCGCCTGCTGGTTGCGGACATCCGGGTTGCGGGTGATGCCCGGCTGCCGGCGAGGTGGCTGGCCGCCATCGAAGCCGGCGGCGATCACGGTGACCCGCACCTCGTCGCCGAGGGCGTCGTCGATGACCGTACCGAAGATGATGTTGGCGTCCTCGTGTGCCGCTCCCTGGATCAGGTTGGCCGCCGCGGAGACCTCGAACAGACCGAGGTCGGAACCGCCGGCGATGGACAGCAGCACGCCATGGGCCCCGTCGATGCTGGCCTCCAGCAGCGGGGACGAGACGGCCATCTCGGCAGCTGCGCGGGCGCGCTCCTCGCCGCGAGCCGAACCGATGCCCATCAACGCCGATCCTGCGTTGGACATCACCGACTTCACGTCGGCGAAGTCCAGGTTGATCAGGCCGGGCGTGGTGATCAGGTCGGTGATGCCGGAGACACCCTGCATCAGCACCTGGTCGGCCTGCTTGAACGCATCCAGGATGGCGACCTGGTGGTCGATCATCTGCAGCAGCTTGTCGTTCGGGATGACGATGAGGGTGTCGACCTCCTCGCGCAGCTGCTCGATGCCGGTCTCGGCCTGGGTGGAGCGGCGCTTCCCCTCGAAGCTGAACGGCCGGGTGACCACGCCGATGGTCAGCGCACCGAGCGCCCGCGAGATCCGGGCCACCACCGGAGCACCGCCGGTGCCGGTGCCGCCGCCCTCGCCCGCGGTGACGAAGACCATGTCGGCGCCCTTCAGCACCTCCTCGATCTCCTCAGCGTGGTCCTCGGCCGCCTGCCGGCCCTTGTCGGGGTCAGCACCGGCACCGAGCCCCCTGGTCAGCTCGCGGCCGATGTCCAGCTTGACGTCGGCATCACTCATCAGCAGCGCCTGAGCGTCGGTGTTGACCGCGATGAACTCGACACCCCGCAGGCCCGCCTCGATCATGCGGTTGACGGCGTTCACGCCGCCCCCGCCGACGCCGACGACCTTGATGATGGCCAGGTAATTCTGTGATGCGGTGACCACGCGCTACGCCTCTTTCTCCTGCTTCGGAACGATGGGGCCCCGATGCAGATCCCAGGGCAGAGGCTCCCGGCGGGACCAGGAGTCTTGACCTGAGGTCAACGTCTTAACCAGACCACGGGGAAGGATGGAGGCAGACAGGGCGTGATGCACACGCTATGAGATCGGTTGTACGGGTGTCCACACAGGAGCGACTGACACGCCCTCCAACCTTCAGAACCCGGCTATCTCTGAAGGTGAGGTTCACCTTTACCTTTCCACCGGTCGGAACTCAGCGGGTGGTGGGGTACGCAGGTGCCGAGACGTCGTAGACAGAGGCCCTGCGCTTCAGCAGCGCCTTGGCGACCTGGGCCTTCAGCCCGGATTGCTCAGCGCTCCCCCACACCACCACCGAGCCGTTCTCCAGCAGCAGCCGGATGGTGTCGGGAGAGTCGGCGGTGATCTTGTCCACCTTCTTGGCGACCGACCTGGGCAGCGCGCTGACGACGACGCCGAGGTCAGCCAGCAGCTGTTGGTCTGCCATCGGGTCGACATCGACCACCAGCCGCTTGCCCGGGTCGCTGACGACCTGGAACGGCACCCCGTGCCGGTCCACCATCACATAGCTGCCCTGCCGTCCGGCGGCGTAGACCGCCGTGCGCTCGGTAACGGCGATCCGGACCGTGCTCGGCCAGGACCGGGAGACGATTACCGACTCCACCGGCTTCAGGGCCCGGACCCGGGCGGCCACCGCGTCCAGGTCCTGCCGGGCCATCGGCACCCCGACCGGGACCGCAGCTGCGGTCTGGACCTGCTGGCTGGTCAGCAGCTGCACGCCAGTCACCCGGACCTGCTTCACCGCGAGGACCGGAGAGAACCCGACCAGCCAGGTGAGGCCGGCCACCAGGGCAACCAGCAGCAGCCCGATGCCGAGCCGGACCGCCAGCCCGCGACGGGAGTGGAGGCGGCGGCGGCGCCGGATCAGGCCGGCGTCGGCGACCGTACTCGGCCGCCGCAGGGTGGTCTGGCTCATCCGGCATCCTTCGCGACCGTGTCCCCGTGACCGTTATGCCCATGCCCGTTGTGCCCGTGCCCGTTGTGCCCGTGCCCGTTGTGCCCGTGCCCGTTGTGCCCGTGCGGGGCGTGCTGGCGCCGCTCGATCTCGGCCACGATCAGCGGCGCGATCTTGGTCACGTCGCCGCAGCCGATGGTGATGACCAGGTCGCCCGGGCGGGCGACGTCGGCGACCGCCGCGGGGGCCGCGTCCCAGTCCGGTTCGTAGGTGACGTGCGCTGTGCCGGGGGTGATGGCATCGCTGACCATCCGTCCGGTGATCCCCTCGATCGGATCCTCCCGGTCGCCGCAGACGTCCATCACGACGGCCTCGTCGGCCAGCTCCAGCGCCTGGGCCAACTCGGCCCAGAAGTCCCTGGTGCGGGTGTAGAGATGGGGCTGGAAGCAGGCCACCAGCCGGCCCCCGTCCAGCCCGACCTGGGCGGCCCGCAGCGTCGCCGCGACCTCGGTCGGATGGTGGGCATAGTCGTCGTAGACGCGGATGTCGCCGGCCCGGCCGACCAGCTGGAACCGACGGTAGGTGCCGCCGAACGCCGCGAGGGCTGCCCTGGCGGGCGGGTCCTCCGCGCCGAGCCAGCGGGCGACAGCGTAGGCGGCGGCGGCGTTGTGCACGTTGTAGCGGCCGGGAACGGCTAGCTCCACCGGCCCGCCCGAGCCCAGGCCGTCCAGGGTGAAGGAGGACCCGACACCGGCGAAGCCGACGTCGGAGATCCGCAGATCGGCGTCGGGACTCTCCCCGTAGGTGATGATCTCGATCCGCCCCCCTTCGGTCTGGCTGCCCTCGGCACGCTGGTGCTCGCGGACCTTCTCTGTGAGCGCGATCGCTCCCGGGTCGTCGGAGCTGACCACCAGCAGTCGCACCTGTTTCCCGGTGGCGAAGCGGAGGAACCCGGCCGCATAGTTCTCCGGAGTTCCCCAGTTGACCAGGTGGTCCGGGTCGACGTTGGTGACCACAGCGACCTCGGTCGGATACTGCAGGAACGACCCGTCGCTCTCGTCGGCCTCGACGACGAACACGTCGCCGCCGCCCAGGTGGCCGCCGGTCTTCGAGCCGGTCCGTGCACCACCGATCACAAAGGACGGGTCGAGACCGCAGGCGGTCAGCACCTCGGAGATCATCGCCGTGGTGGTGGTCTTGCCGTGCGTCCCGGCCACCGAGATGCCGCGGTGACCGGTCATCAACGATGCCAGTGCGGCGCTGCGGTGCAGTATCGTCAGGCCCCTGCGCCGGGCCTCGGCCAACTCCGGGTTGTCCTCCCGGATGGCCGAGCTGGCGACGACGGTCCGGGCTCTCCCGAGCTGTTCGGCTGCATGCCCGACGTGCACCCGGGCTCCGCGCGCCTCCAGTGCCCGCAGGTACGGCGAGTCCTGCCGGTCGCTGCCGCTCACCTCGACTCCGAGCTCGGTGAACACCGAGGCAATGCCGTTCATCCCGGAACCGCCGATGGCGATGAAATGGACCGGGCCCAGGCTGTCGGGGGCGGGCACCGTCACTGGTTCGATCAAGCCCATCAGCGAGCCACCTCCAAGGTCATCTTCGCCAGCTGGCTGGCGGCATCCGGCACGGCAACGCTACGGGCAGCCGCCGCCATCCGGGCCAGCACGTCCGGGTGCTGGATCAGCGCGGGGATCCGCTCGGCCAGGTAGTCGCCGGTGCAGTCGGCGTCGCGCAGCAGCTCGCCGCCACCGGCGCCGACCACGGCGGCGGCGTTCCTGGCCTGCTCACCGTTGCCGTACGGCCAGGGCACGAAGATCGCCGGCAGCCCGACCACGGCCGTCTCGGCCACGGTGTTGGCGCCGGAGCGGCCGAGCATCAGGTCCGCCGCAGCGTAGGCCTGCTCCATCCGGTCGACGAAGGCCAGCGGGCGGTAGGCCGCGCCGGTCTCGGAGTCGACCAGCTCGTGGATGTCCTCGGTCATGTTCTTCGGGCCGAGCACGTGCAGTATCTGGATCCCCCGCGACAGCAGCCCTGCCTTGGCCTCGGCCACCGCCTGGTTGATCCGCTGGGCTCCCTGCGAGCCGCCGCTGACCAGCAGCGTCGGCAGCTCGGCGCTCAGCCCGAACAGGGCCCGTGCGGGCGGTCGGGCCTGCTCCCGGTCCAGCTGGGTGATGGCCCTCCGCAGCGGTAGCCCGAGATAGCGGGCGTGCGGCAGCGGGGTGTCCGGGAAGGAGACCGCGACCCGTTCGGCGAACCGGGCGGCGAGCTTGTTGGCCAGGCCGGGCAGTGCGTTCTGTTCGTGGATCACGATCGGCACCTTCAGCCGGCGGGCCGCCAGGTAGACCGGGGTGGAGACATAGCCACCGAAGCCGAGGACCACATCGGCCTGGTGCCGTCGCAGGATCGCCTCCGACTCCCGCACCGCGCCCCACAGCCTGACCGGCACCTTGAGCAGGTCCAGGTTGGGCCGGCGTGGCATCGGCACCGGCGCGATCAGCTCCAGCGGCAGCCCGGCCTCCGGCATCACCCTGGTCTCCAGGCCCCGGGAGGTGCCGACAGCGGTCAACGAGATGCCGTCGGACAGTTCGGTCAGCGCCTGGGCGGTGGCGATCAGCGGCGAGGTGTGGCCGGCCGAACCGCCACCGGCGAGGACGACGCTCAGTGGCCGGGTCATCGTCGACCCGGTTCGACGGCTCGGGCCCGGCGGGAGCC
The DNA here is from genome assembly GCF_016907535.1 of Microlunatus panaciterrae. Classification (NCBI taxonomy): domain Bacteria; kingdom Bacillati; phylum Actinomycetota; class Actinomycetes; order Propionibacteriales; family Propionibacteriaceae; genus Microlunatus; species Microlunatus panaciterrae. Next base: position 3,443,882 of record NZ_JAFBCF010000001.1, on the reverse strand, counting down.
GACAACGGTCGTCATCCGCGGCCTGGGCTTCTTCTTGTCCGGGCGCAGGATCTTCCTCGCCTCCGGCTCGTTTCGGGCACAGGCCACCAGCAGGCCGAGGGCGCCCAGGTTGGCCAGCAGAGCCGACCCGCCATAGGACACCAGCGGCAGCGGGACGCCGGCGATCGGGACCATCCGCAGGACCACGGCCAGGTTGATCAGGGCCTGGATCATGAACCAGGCGGTGACGCCGGCTGCCGCGTACCGGGAGAAGTTGTCGTCCGAGCGGAGCGCGATCCGCACTCCGGCATAGCCGAGCACCAGGAACAGCGCCAGCACCACCAGGCTGCCGAACAGGCCCAGCTCCTCACCGATCACGGCGAAGATGAAGTCGGTGTGCGCCTCTGGCAGACTGCCCCATTTCTGCCGGCTGGCGCCCAGGCCAACCCCCCACCAGCCACCGGAGGCGATGGCCAACATGCCGACGGTCGCCTGCATGTTGGCACCGGCGGTGTCGGCGTTCGGGTTGAGGAAGGCGGCCAGCCGCCCCATCCGGTTGGGGCTGGTGACGAACAGCGCCACCACCCCGGCCACCCCCAGACCGCCCAGGGCGAGCAGGATGCGCATCGGCGCGCCGACGATCCAGAGCACGCCGGCGACGATCCCGGCCATCACGACCGCGGTCCCGGCGTCGCCCTGGAAGACGATCAACAGGATCATCAGGCCGGTGACGGGCAGGAAGGGGACCAGTAGGTGCTTGGGCTGGTCGAGCAGCCTGTCCTTGCGCGCAAGGATGTCGGCGCTCCACACGATGATGGCGAGCTTGGCGAACTCCGACGGCTGCATCCGCAGCGCCGAGGTGCCGAGGTCGAGCCAGTTGCGGTTGCCGTTGACGGTCACACCGAGCGGTGTGTAGGTCAAGATCAACAGCACTGCGGCGACCAGCATTCCCACCCAACCGAGCACTCTGAGCCTGGAGGGTGAGAGCCGCGCCATCACCCAGGCGAACAGGAAGCCCAGCACCAGGAAGACGATCTGGCGCTTGACGAAGTAGTAGGAGTCGTCGGTGTGCACGTAGGCGTACACGCTGGACGCCGACAGCACCATCATCATCCCGAGGCCGAGCAGCAGCCCGGCCGAAGCCAACACCAGGTGGTAGCTCGCCAGCGGCCGGTCCAGGATATTTCTGACCGCGGCCAGCAGGCCACCGGGGCCGTGATCCTCGCCGCTCCCCTTGGACTTCGACGCAGCGCTGCTGCGAGACGGGGGCGACAGGGTGGTCACGCTGCGGCTCTCCTTCTCTGGTTGCGGATCACCGGCTCATCCGGACCGCGGCCCGGACTCGTCGAGGTCCTCGACCGCACGGGCGAAGGCCTCACCGCGGGCGGCATAGTCGGTATACATGTCCAAACTGGCGCACCCCGGCGTCAGCAGGACGGCGTCACCGGGCCTGGCCAGGGACGCAGCCGCGGCGACGGCTTGAGCCATGGCACTAGTGTCCGTTGATTCGATCCTGATCACGGGGACTTCCGGCGCGTGTCGGGCAAGGGCGTCGGCGATCACGCCACGGTCGACACCGAGCAGCACCGCCCCCCGCAGCCTGCTGCCGTGCCGGACCACCAGGTCGTCGAAGGTGGTGCCCTTCGCCTGTCCGCCGGCGATCCAGACCACGGAGTCGAAGGCGCGCAGGGCCGCATCAGCGGCGTGCGGGTTGGTGGCCTTGGAGTCGTCGACCCACCGGACCCCGTCCCGGTTGGCCACTGTCTGGATCCGATGACCCCCGACAGCGACGCTGCGCAGTCCGTCACGGACCGCCGTGGCCGGCACCCCGAACGAGCGGGCCAGCGCGGCCGCGGCCAGGGCGTTCGCCACATTGTGCGGTGCAGCAGGCGACACGTCGGACACCTTCGCCAGCTCCAGCGCGGAGTCGCGGCGCTGTTCGACGAACGCCCGGTCGACCAGCAGGTCGTCGACGACACCCAGCATCGACAGCCCGGGGGTGCCCAGGGTGAAGCCGATGGCGCGGGCACCCTCGACGACGTCGGCCTCCTCGACCAGTCGTTCGGTGGCGGGGTCGGCCACGTTGTAGACGCAGCTGGCGTGCACACCGTGGTAGATCTTGGCCTTGGCTGCGGTGTAGGCCTGGAAGTCGCCGTGCCACTCGAGATGGTCCGGCTGCAGGTTCAGCACCGCAGCCGAGTGCAGCGACAGGGAGTTCGACCAGTGCAGCTGGAAGCTGGACAGCTCCACCGCCAGCACGTCGTACGGCTCCGGGTCGAGCACCGTCTCCATGATCGGCCGGCCGATATTGCCGACTGCGGCCGTGCGCAGACCGGCGGCGGAGAGGATCGAGGCGAGCATCTGGGTGGTGGTGGTCTTGCCGTTCGTGCCGGTGATGCCCAGCCACGGCACCGGCCGCTGTGGTCGGCTGAGCCGCCAGGCCAGCTCGACCTCACCCCAGATCGGCACCTGGCGACGAGTCGCGACGACCAGCAGCGGCGCCGTCGGGGCCCAGCCGGTGGTGATCACCAGGTCCGTGTCGGCGGGCAGCGCGGCGGTGGCGCCCGGACCGAGCCGGACGTCGGCGCCCAGCACCTCGAGCAGCTGGCCCTTCTCCCGGTTGGCCTGGTCGGCCTTGTCGTCGAGCACCGTGACCCGGGCGCCGAACTCGATCAGTCCGTCGGCTGCGGCGAAACCGGAGACGCCGATGCCGGCGACGACGACGTGCGCCTGCGGCCAGGGCGACGCGCCGTCGGCCGTCGGCAACCAGCTGAGTCGAGTCATGATCCTGCCACCCATTCGGCGTAGAAGATTCCCAGGCCGGCCGCAACGAACAGGCCGGCGATGATCCAGAAGCGCATCACGATCGTCACCTCGGCCCAGCCGAGCAGCTCGAAGTGGTGATGCAGCGGCGACATCCGGAACAGACGCCTGCCCTTGGTCAGCTTGAAGAAACCGACCTGGAGGATCAGCGACATGGTGATGATCACGAACAGGCCACCGATGATCAGCAGCAACAGCTCGGTCCGGGTGAAGATCGCCAGTCCGGCGAGCGCGCCGCCCAGCGACAGCGATCCGGTGTCGCCCATGAAGATCTTCGCCGGTGACGCGTTCCACCACAGGAACCCGAAGCAGGCACCGGCCAGCGCGACAGCGACGACGGCGAGGTCGTACGGGTCGCGCACCTCATAGCATTTCGGCCCGGCCGAGGCGGTGTAGGCGCAGCTCTGGTTGTACTGCCAGATGTTCATCAAGGTGTACGCCCCGAACACCATCACACAGGCGCCGGTGGCCAGCCCGTCCAGTCCGTCGGTCAGGTTGACCCCATTGCTGGCGGCGGCGACCAGCAGCAGCACCCAGATCAGCACCAGCACGATCGGCAGCTCGAGGAACGGGATGTCGCGCAGGAACGAGACGAACTGGGATGCCGGGGTGATGCCGCGTTCGTCCGGGAACTGCAGTGACAGCAGCCCGAAGACGATGGCGACCACCGCCTGGCCGGCCATCTTCGCCTTGCTCCGCAAACCGAGCGAGCGCTGCTTGGAGATCTTGATGAAGTCGTCCAGGAAACCCACCAGCCCGAGCCCGGTGAACAGGAAGAGGACCAGCATCGCCGAGGCGGAGGGGACGGTCATCGTCAGCAGATGCGAGGCGAAGTAGGCGAACAGCACCGAGGCGATGATGACCAGGCCGCCCATCGTCGGTGTTCCGCGCTTGGTGTGGTGCGAGGTCGGGCCGTCATCACGGATCAGCTGCCCGTAGCCGCGCCGAACCAGCATGCTGATCGCGACCCGGGTCCCCAGCAGAGTGCCGAGCAGACCCAGGCAGCCGGCGAACACGATCGCCTTCATCGGCTCGCCTCAACCGCCGAAGCAGCCAGCAGGGCGTCGGCGACGGTCTCCAGACCCACGCCACGCGAGGCCTTCACCAAGACGATGTCTCCTTCGCGCAGCCGCTCCACGAGGACGGGCACCGCCGCAGCCTTGTCGTGAACGAACAACGCTTCCTCTCCTGACAGACCGGGCCCGGCGCCGTCTCGGGCGTCCGGCCGGCCGGCTCCGACGCTGATCCCCCGGGCGGCGTCGCCGATGACCACGACCCGGGAGATGCCCAGCGCTGCCGCAGCCGCGCCGATCGCGCGATGCTCGGCCTCCGAGCCGTCGCCCAGCTCGAGCATCTCGCCGAGCACTGCCCAGGTCCGGGCCTGAGGATATCGACGCCGGCGGGAATGTCCCAACTCGGCGAGGGTCTGCAGGGCGGCCAGCATCGAGTCGGGGTTGGCGTTGTAGGCATCGTTGACCACCACGACCCCGTCGGGGCGTTCGGAGATCTCCATCCGCCAGCGGGACCGGAGCCCGGCAGCGCTGAGGGCGGACGCAATCCGGTCCAGGTCGACGCCGAGGGCCGTTGCCGCCACGGCAGCCGCGACCGCGTTAGGCACCTGGTGCCGGCCGAGCAGGCGCAGCCGGACCTCGGCACGCCGGTCGCCGGCGTGCAGCGTGAAGCTGTACCGGCCGAGGTCGTCGCCGGCGGCGTCACCGGCCCAGACGTCGGCGCTCGGGTCTTGGGTGGAGAAGGTGAGCACCCGGGCGCGGGTCCGGTTCCGCATCGCGGAGACCAGCGGGTCGTCGGCGTTCAGCACGGCCGTGCCGTCGGCCGGCAGTGCCTCGACCAGCTCGCCCTTGGCCAGCGCAATCCGCTGCTGGCTCCCGAACTCGCCCAGGTGGGCGTGCCCGACGTTCAGCACCACACCGACGTCGGGAGGCGTCAGCTGACAGAGGTAGGCGATGTGGCCGACGCCGCGGGCGCCCATCTCCGAGACCAGGTAGCGCGTGCTCGGTTCGACCCCGGTCGCAGTCAGCGGCACACCGATCTCGTTGTTCAGTGACCCTCGGGGGGCGATCGTGCTGCCGTCGGCCTCCAGCACCTGAGCCAGCAGGTCCTTGGTCGAGGTCTTGCCCTGCGAGCCGGTGATGCCCACGACTCTCAGGCCGGTGCGTCTGGCACGGCGCACGACCTCGGCGCCGATCTGGCCGAGCGCCGCCTGCGGGTCCGGCACGACCAGGCAGGGCCCGCCGGACACCGGCCGCGCGGTGACGGCCGCGACCGCTCCCCGCTGCCAGGCCTGGTCGACGTAGTCGTGCCCGTCCACGTGCTCACCCGCGAAGGCGACGAAGACCGCTCCCGGCACCACCGCACGGGAGTCGATGACCACGGCCGTCACCTGGGCGTCCGCGCCGGTGGCCGGTGGCGGACAGCCGATTGCCGCGGCCAGCTCAGCCACGCTGAGCGGCATCATGCCGCTCCTCCGTTGAGGACGTTCCACTCCTGTTCGACCACTGCACTGTCGCTGAACGGATGCACGGTGCCGCTGACCTCCTGGCCCTCCTCGTGGCCCTTGCCCAGAATCGCGACGACATCATGAACACCGGCCCGTTGCAGAGCCAGCCGGATCGCTGACCGACGGTCGCCGCCGTCCAACACCTCGACGCCACCGGTCAACGAGGTCGCCACCTCCCGGGCACCCTCGAGAACACGGGCCCGGATCGCCGCCGGTTCCTCGGTACGTGGGTTGTCGTCGGTGACGATGACGACAGCCGCTCCGCGCGCCGCGGCGGCACCGATCGGTCCGCGCTTCTGCACGTCCCGGTCACCGCCCGCTCCGAGCACGACGATGCAGCGCCGTCCGGCCAGCGAGGACAGTACCGAACCGACCGCCTGGGGGGTGTGCGCGAAGTCGACGATCACGGTCGGCGCCTCAGGGCCGAGGTCGACGCGCTGCATCCGTCCCGGTACCTGCGCCGCGGCCAGCCCGGTGACCGCGCGATCGAGATCGACGTCGACCGCGGCCAGCATCGCGACCGCGGTGACGGCGTTGGCGATGTTGAACTCCCCCGGCAGGCCGAGGACGAGGTCGAGCTGGCCGAGCGGCGTCGTCAGCACCAGCCGGCTCGACCCGTCGGTCTGTGGCTCGATCCGGTCCGGGAAGAAGTCGGCCCCCGGCGCCAGGCTGGTCGTGGTCAGCCGGACGGCCGCGCCGGCCCTGACCCGGTCGGCGAGCTGGCGTCCGCGCGGGTCGTCGATGTTGACCACCGCGTGCCGGGTGCGGGCTGCGGTGAACAGCTCCGCCTTGGCTTCGAAGTAGGCCTCCTCGGTGCCGTGGAAGTCGAGATGGTCCCGGCCGAAGTTGGTGAAGCCGGCGACGTCGAAGGTGATGGCGTCGGCCCGGCCGAGAACGACCGCGTGCGAGGACACCTCCATCACGACCGAGTCGGCCCCGCCCTCCCGCATGGTCGCCAGCAGGGCCTGCAGCTCCGGCGACTCGGGCGTGGTGATGGTCGTCCGGGCCGACTCCAGCGCCTGCCCGTCCAACCGGAAGCCGATCGTCCCGATCAGTCCGGGCCGCCGTCCGGCGGCCCGGAGGGCCGCCTCCAGCAGGTAGCTGGTCGTCGTCTTGCCGTTGGTGCCGGTGACCGCCAGCATCGTCAGCCGCTCGCTCGGCCGGCCGAAGATGTCCGCTGCGGCCCCGGCCATCGCCCGGCGCGGGTCGGCCACAACGACGACAGCGGCCGGCAACCCGGCCGCCAGCGCCGCCCCCTCGGCGTCGGTCAGCACGGCTGCGGCACCGGCGTCGACCGCCGCCGCGGCAAACCTGGCCCCGTGCGTCGACCGTCCCGGCAGGGCGACGTACAGGTCGCCCGGCTGGACCAACCTGGAGTCGAGCGTGATGCCGGACACCCCGACGTCTGGGCGGTCCGTGCCAGGGAACAGCGACCCCAACGGGATCGGGTGCGGTTCCGGCGGGCGCAGTGACCGGGGCGTCACCATTCGATGGGCTTCTCGGGAGCTTTCCTGGTCGAGGGCAGGACCGAGTAGCGGGACAGGGCGAACTCCATCACGTCGTGATAGACGGGGCCCGCCACACCGCTACCCGTGTCACCCGCGCGCGGGTTGTCGACGACCACGTACGTCATGATTTCAGGATTGTCGGCAGGGGCAAACCCGACATACGACACGGTGTAGCCCCGATAGCAGCCACAGCTGCTGTTGACCCGCTCGGCGGTGCCGGTCTTGCCCCCGGTCCGGTAGCGGTCGATCGCCAGCTTGTGGGTGCTGTCGTTGACAACGACCGCCTCCATCACGTCGCGGACCTTCGCCGAAGTCTCCGCGGACACCACCCGCCGCGGTGCCGCCCGGTCGAGCGGGACCGACGCACCGGTGCTGTCGCTGGCCGACTTCAGGATGGTCGGCTGGTGGTAGACGCCGCCGTTGATGATCCCGGAGATCGCCGCCGCTTCCTGGATGGCGGTGACCGACAGTCCCTGACCGAACGAGATCTGGTCGCGCGTGTAGTCCTTCATGTCGGGTCCGGGCAGGTGACCGGCAGCCTCCCCGGGCAGCTCGATGCCGGTCTTGGCGCCCAGACCGAAGCGGGCGAGATAGTCGTGCAGAGTCGCCTTGTCGCCCTGCCGCGCGAGCAGCACGGTGCCGATGTTCGATGACTTGGACACGACACCGCGCAGCCTCAGCTGCAGGTCGCCGTGGGAGAAGTAGTCCTTGATGTAGCCGCCGCCGGAGGACACCCGCCCGGGGACCAGGACCTTGGTGTCCGGCTTGGCGACGCCGGAGTCCATCAGAGCCGCCATGGTGAGCACCTTCTCCACGCTGCCCGGCTCATAGGCCGCCGAGACGGCTCGGTTGCCGCGGTCCTCGGCGTCGGCCTTGCCCGGCTTGTTGGAGTCGAAGGTCGGGTAGTTCGCCATCGCCAGCACTTCGCCGGTCTTGACGTTCATCACGATCGCCGTTCCGGTGTCAGCCTTCGACTCGGTGACCTGGGCCGCCAGTCGTCGCTGGGCGACCCACTGCAACTCCGAGTCGAGGGTCAGCTGGTAGTTCACCCCGTTCGTTGCCGGGGTGACGACGCTGCTGCCGAGCGGGATCTTGCTGCCGTTGGGTGCACTCTCGTACACCTCCTTGCCCTCCACGCCGGCCAGCTCGGTGTTCCGGCCGTACTCCAGGCCGGCCAGTCCCTGGCCGTCGGCGCCGACGAAACCGACGATGTTGGAGCCGACCGCACCGGCCGGGTAGGTCCGGATCGGGTCGCTCTCCCGGAAGATGCCGTAGAGATCGAGGTCGGTGAGCTCGGCGGCGATCTTCGTGTAGGTGGCCGCTGGGACCTTCTTCGCCACGTAGACGAAACGGGTGTTGGGCTTCGTCAGGGCCGCCATCGTCTTGGTCCGGTCCAGCTCAAGGTATTTCAAGAGCACGGTCGTGATCTCGGCGGCGTGCGGTGCGGTGTGCACCGGGTCGGCAGTGATCGCCACCGCGGGCTCGGTGGCCGCCAGCACCTCGCCGTTGCGGTCGGTGATGTCGCCCCGGGACGGCAGCAGCGGCAGGGTGCGGGTCAGCTGGCTCGCCGAGGTGGCCGCCAGCGCCGAGGAGTCGAAGCCCTGCAGCTGCACCAGCCGGCCGGCGCACAGCGACACGGCGATGGCCAGGGCCAGCATGACCATCCGCAGCCGGCGGCCGGAGTCGCCCAAGGGCATCCGCAGCGGACCCCGGTAGGACTTCTTCTCCTGGGCCCTCCCCCGGCCTGTTCTGTGCTGCCCCGCCCTGTGCTGCCCCGCCCTGTGCAGCCCGGTCCTACCCGATGCTGTCGTCCGCGGCCCGGCCGAGCCGTGGCCGGTGCTCCGTCCCCCGGTGCCGGAACCTCGCTGCGCCCTGGCGGTCCTGGTCGCGCTCGTCTTCTTCGGTTCAGTCGTCTTCCTCGAGCCAGCGGCCTTCCTGGGCGGGGTGGCCTTGCTGCTGCCGGCGCGGGACGGGTGTGGGCGACGTTCGGTTGCCATCTCAGCCGCGCCCTTCCGTCTGCTTCTTCTGAGCTCCCGCCTTCTTCGCCGCAGCATCCTTCTTGCCCTTGGCGGCGGCGTCCTTCCCGGTCTTGGCGGCAGCGTCCTTCTTCGCCTTCGCGGCAGCGTCCTTCTTCGCCTTCGCGGCAGCGTCCTTCTTCGCCTTCGCGGCAGCCTCCTTGGCCTTCGCGGCCGCCTCCCGCTTGGCCTCGGCGGCCTTCGCCTTGCGTTTCGCTTCGGCGGCGGCCGCCTCTGCGGCCAGCTGCTCGGGCGTCTTGACGATCAGGCTAGGGACCTCGTTGCCGTCCACCCTCTTCGGCTTGCCCACCAGCTTGCCCTCGGGCAGCACCAGGAAGGCCGGCTCGGGATTGGGCCGCATGCCCATCTGGGAGGCCTTCAGGGCGAGCTCCTGCGGCGCCCGCAGATCGGCCACCTGACGGCTGAGCGTGGCCTCGGTGTAGGCCAGCTCGGTCGCTTGACGGTTCAGTGCGCGGGCCTCGAAGGCCTGGTTCTGCAGCGACGTGTTGAGCATCAACAGCCCGGCCATCCCGATGCCGAAGAGGCCGATCAGCACCAGCACGAACGGTGTCCGAGCCATCCTCGGAGCGAGCGTCGGCACCGGTCTCAGCCTCGGCTGGATGGCCGGCTCCGACAACGATTCCCTCAACCCGGTGATGGGTGCCCACAACGCGCTCACGCGGCCGCCTCCTCGATTCGTACTGCTGCCCGCAGCCGGGCCGAAGCCGCCCGCGGGTTGGAACGTGCTTCTTCTTCTGTCGGTCGCTGCGCCCCACGGGTCAGCAGCCTCAGCTCCGGGCCGAACCCGGCGGGGACCACCGGCAGGTTGCGGGGCGCCCGGTCGGTGGACCTGACCCGGAGGATCTGCTTGACCAGCCGGTCCTCCAGTGAGTGGTAGGCGAGCACCGCGATCCGGCCGCCGACAGCAAGGGCCGCGATGGCCGCCGGCAGTACCGCCTCCAGCGCCTCCAACTCGGCGTTGACCTCGATCCGCAGTGCCTGGAAGGTCCGCTTGGCCGGATGTCCGCCGGTCTTGCGGGCCGCCATCGGGATCGCGTCGTAGAGCAGCCGGACGAGCCGGGCCGAGGTCGTGAACGGTTCGAGCTCACGTTCAGCCACGATCCTCCTGGCGATCCGGTCGGCGAACCTCTCCTCGCCGTACGTTCTGAGGATCCGGGCCAGGTCGGCCGCGCTGTAGGTGTTGAGGACCTCGGCCGCGGTCTTGGCCTGCTTGCCGTCCATGCGCATGTCCAGCGGGGCGTCGACGGAGTAGGCGAACCCGCGCTCGGTCCGGTCGATCTGCAGCGAGGAGAGGCCGAGGTCGAGCAGCACGGCCTGCACCCGCGGCGTACCCAGCTCGTCCAGCACGTCCGGCAGCTCGTCGTAGACCGCCTCCACCAGGGTGGTCCGGTCGGCGAACGGCGCCAGCCGTCGCCGCGCCTGATCCAGCGCCTGCGGATCACGGTCGAGCCCGATCAGCCTGGCCTGTGGGCAGGCACGTAGCAGAGCCTCGGCGTGTCCGCCGAGGCCCAGAGTGCAGTCGACCAGGATGTGATCCCCGCCGGAGCCGGCCGGCTCGTCCGCGGCGGGCTGCAGAGCGGGTGACAGCAGGGCGACGATCTCGGTCAGCATCACCGGGATGTGCCGGTCCTCGGACCCATTCACCCGAGCCACCTGACCAGGGCCCAGAGCAGCAGCGTCGCACCGGTGGAGGCGGCGAGGGACAGTCCGGCGACGGCTACCCCATCTCGGGCGTCGTGCCTGATCCGGCGCGACTTCGTCTCCAGTGCGGACATCTCGACCCCAGCCCTACATGCGGTTTGGTGTTGCCTTGCGGTTTCGGTGGTTCCCCCGAGTGGTGCAGCACGGCTCGTGTCTTGAGGTTTCAACCCGAGGCCTGCGGGAAGTACTACCTGGCACCGGGGAAGGTGTGCCAGGGAGTCAGACCTGCAGGTTGAAGCCTCACTACACGAGCCGTTCGGTTCTCGAACCTGAGTCGGGTGGGCCGACTCACAGTCCTTCGAACACTTCTTCGTTCATCTCGGCGAACGCCGATTCCTGCTGCGTGGAGTACTCCGCCCAAGCGGCGCTGTCCCAGACCTCGACCCGGTTGATCGCTCCGACCACGACACAGTCCTTGTCGAGACCCGCATAGGCCCTCAGATGGGGAGGGATGGTGATGCGGCCCTGCTTGTCCGGTGTCTCGTCCGAGGCCCCGGACGCCAGCATGCGCTGGTAGTCGCGGACCCGCTTGACGCTGGTCGGTGCGCTCTGGAGTTGTTCGGTCTGCTGGATGAACGTCGCCATCGGCCAGATGGTGAGGCAGCGGTCTTGTCCCCGCGTGATCACCAGGCCGTTGGCGAGCTCGTCCCTGAACTTCGCCGGGAGGAAGAACCGGCCCTTCTCGTCGATCTTCGGAGTGTGCGTACCCAGAAACACGGACGCACCTCCTAGCTCCACTTAAGGACCGATCTGCTCCACTTTGCGCCACTGTACTCCACTTTGCTCCACTGGGCATCTTTTCCCCTCCCCCTGCCTCCCGGTGTGTTGCTGGGCTGGCCGAGCGGAGGCACCGCGCCGGTTGGTGCGGGGTGGCCGCGACCGAAGCGGGGTCAGGGTGGGTTGCCCTCCCACCGCGTACTTTTGGTGCACGCCCCCTGCTCTGTGGACGGGCGCATAGCATGAGTACGCACGCCACCGCTGGTGGCAGGTGCGCGCCGGCCCAGTCGGCGACTGGTCACACAGCCGACATGTCGGCGCGGGCACGGAGGGTTCAGTTGAGTCTGAGTTACGACAAGAGCGCCGAGGCCACGACCTACTCCCTCGGGGATGTGGTGCAGATCGCCGGCCGGATCCGGACCGCCATCGAGCGAGTGATCGAGGGCAAGCGCAGCTCGATCGATCTGGCCCTGGTGGTGCTGCTCGCCGAGGGGCACCTGCTGGTGGAGGACGTCCCGGGAGTCGGCAAGACGATGCTCGCCAAGTCCCTGGGTCGGTCCATCGCCTGCTCGGTCCGCCGGGTGCAGTTCACCCCCGACCTGTTGCCATCCGACATCACCGGCGTCTCGGTCTTCAACCAGGAGACCCACGACTTCGAGTTCAAGCCGGGCGGCATCTTCGCCAACATCGTGGTGGGTGACGAGATCAACCGGGCCTCACCGAAGACCCAGTCCGCGCTGCTGGAGTCGATGGAGGAACGCCAGGTCAGTGTCGACGGCACCACCTACCTGCTGGAGGCGCCGTTCATGGTGGTGGCGACCCAGAACCCCATCGAGATGGAGGGCACCTATCCGCTGCCCGAGGCGCAGCGGGACCGGTTCATGGCCCGGATCGAGATGGGCTACCCGACCCCCAGCTCCGAGCTGGACATGCTCGACTCGCACGGCAGCAGCGACCCGTTGGCTCAGCTGGAGCCGGTCACCGACGGCGCGACCGTGCGCGGCCTGATCGAGGCGGTCAAGACCGTCTATGTCAGCCCGGCGGTGAAGCACTACATCGTCCAGATCGTCAACGCCACTCGGCATTCCCATGACCTGCGGCTGGGCGCCTCGCCGCGGGCCACCCTGCAGCTGCTGCGGGCCAGCCGGGCGTACGCGGCGTTGGCCGGACGGGACTACGTCAGCCCCGACGACGTCGCCGCGCTGGCTGTGTCGGTATTGGCGCACCGGGTGCTGCCGTCCACCGACGCCCAGCTGGCCCGGCGCAGCGTGGCCGACATCATCTCCCACGCGGTGCACGCGGTGAAGATCCCCGACCGAGCCTGACGATGCGCAAACCCTGGCAGCTGCTCACCGGGCGGGGACGGATGTTCGTCGTCGCCGGGGTCGTGGTCGTGCTGATCGCCATGGCGACCGGCCAACGTGACGTGATGCGGGTCGGGCTGCTGCTGGCGGTGCTGCCTGTCGTCGCCGGCGTGCTGGTCGCCAGGGCCAGGCTGCGGATGTCCTGCGAGCGGTCGGCGGAGCCGGCTCAGGTGTCGCTGGGGTCCCCGATCCGGGGCAGCATCACCCTCGGCCAGGACGGGCGGCTGCCGGCCGGCATCTTGATGCTGGAGGACCAGGTGCCTCCCGAGCTCGGCAACCGGCCCCGCTTCCTGGTCGACAAGGCCGACCTGAGCTGGCGCCGGGAGGTGGACTATCCCCTGCTGGGTCGGGTCCGGGGCAGGTTCCACACCGGCCCGCTGCGGGTGCGCACCACCGACCCCTTCGGCCTGGTCCGGCTGGACCGGCAGTTCGTGGCGACGACCGAGGTGATGGTGACTCCCGAGATCGTGCCGCTGCCGGCGATGCGCTCCGCCGGCGGGGTCGGCAACACCGGCGAGGCCAGGCCGCACCGGATCGGCACCGTCGGTCAGGACGACGCCCTGGTCCGGGAGTATCGACACGGCGACGACGTCCGGCGGATCCACTGGCGCTCGACGGCCCGCTGGGGTGACCTGATGGTGCGGCGCGAGGAGCAGGCCTGGGATCCGAGCGCCAGCATCATCTTGGACTCGCGGGCCTCCGCGCATGCCGGCCAGGGGATGTACAACTCGATCGAGTGGGCCATCTCGGCTGCCGCCTCGATCGCCACCCACTTCCTGGATGACGGCTTCAGCATCGAGATCTACGAGGCCGACGGACCGCTGCACATCACCGGCACGATGGGTCAGCACAGCTCCGCCAGCCACCAGCTGGTGATCAGCCGGCTGACGGACCTGCGGGCCCGCCAGACCCACAGCATGCATTACGCGGTCGAGGCGGCAACGGCGGACCGGGCCGGCCAGCTGGTGATCGCGATCATGGGCCGGACCAGTGCGGACGACGCCTACGCCCTGCTCCGGGCCCGCCGCAACCGGGCGCAGGGGTTGGCGATCATGCTCGACGTCGACACCTTCGCCGACCGGGCGCGGGCCGCTGACGAACCCTCCGAGCTCCAGCGCAAGGCGCGCGCGACCCAGGAGCTCGCGGCCCAGATCCTGCGGGACAACCAGTGGCGGGTGATCGAGGTCAAGCGCGGCATGTCCGTCGCCGACGCGTGGAGCGGCCTCGAGCAGCTGTCGGCGGTGGCCTGATGCACGCCACCGACCGATCCGGGATCGCCGTCGCCGTCTCGGTGATGCTGGCGACGTTCGCACTGACCCCGCTCACCAAGGACAGCTCGTTCCTCGGCGTCAGCTGGGTCGTCATCATCGCCCTCGGCGTGGTGGCCGTGCTGATGCGCCGGGCCCGGTTGAGCGCACCCGCGGTGCTGGTCGCCCAGCTGCTGCTGCTCGGCGTCGTCCTGGTCGCGCTCAGCCTCACCATGCCGGCGCCTGCCGCGCCCTGGTACGAGCACTTCTTCGGTCTGTACGGCGCCGGGGCCGAGCACATGCGGACGCAGGCCTCCCCGATGGATCCCGACAACGGGGTGAAGCTGATCTTCGTGTCCGCGATCGGCGTGATCGCCGTGATGACCGACCTGCTTGTGTCGGGAATCCGCCGCCCGGTGTGGGCGATCGCGCCGCCGGCGACCCTGTTCCTGGTGCCGGCCATCGGTCTCGGCACCGACACCGGGCTGATCAGCTTCGGCTGTCTGGCTGTCGGCTACCTCGGCATTCTGGTGGCCGAAGGTCTGAACTCCACCGCCCGGTGGACGCGTGGCCTGAGCCGCGACTCGGCCGAGGGCATGGGAACCGCCGCGCCGGTGGTCTGGCGGTCCGCCGGCTATATCGCCGTCCCTGCTGTGGTGCTGACTGTCGCTCTCGGCGTCATCATGCCGACACTGAGCCTGCCGGGTTGGGGTCTGGGCAGCGGCCAGGGCGGCTCCGGGCCGCTGGAGCTGGCCGACCCCACCCTGGACCTGCGGCGCAACCTGAACCAGCCCACCGACCGTCAGGTGATGAGCTACACGACCGACCGGCCCGGCGGGGTCTACCTTCGAATGGCGTCGCTCCCCAAGTTCAGTGACGCCGGTTGGCAGGTCGCCACGATCCGGCTCGACCGTGGCGACCAGCTGCCGGCGGTGCCGGGGCTGCGACAGGAGCCGGCGAAGCGCCGTACCACCACCATTACGGTGGGCGACTTCCGTTCGGAGTATCTGCCGCTGCCGTACGCGCCCCGCCGGATCCAGGTCGCCGGCCAGTGGGGGTCGGACGAGCAGTCCCTGGTCGTGCACTCGACCAGGTCGGGCAGCGGCATCCGCAACCTCACCTACACCGTGGAGAGCGTCGACATCGATCCGAGCGGCGAGGACCTCGCCCAGGCCAGTGCGGGGACGCCCACCGACTCCGCGCTGACCAGCGTCGTGCCGAACGACCTGCCGGACTCGCTGGTGAAGCTGACCCGTCAGGTGACGGCGAACGCGCCCACCCCGGCACTGAAGGCGGCCGCCATCCAGGCCTACCTGCGCAGCGCCCGGTTCACCTACAGCACCGAGCCGCAGCCGGGCACCGGCTACCAGGCGCTGGAGAACTTCCTGCTGAAGGACCGGCGCGGCTACTGCGAGCAGTTCGCCGGTTCGATGGCCATGATGGCACGCGTGGTGGGGATCCCGTCCCGGGTCGCGGTCGGCTTCCTACCGGGCGACCGGCAGGGTGACACCTTCAAGGTATCCGTGCGCGACATGCACGCCTGGCCCGAGCTGTATTTCTCCGGGTTCGGCTGGGTCCGGTTCGAGCCGACGCCGGCGGTGGCGTCGGCCCCGTCGTGGACGGTCCGTGGTCCCAGTGACGCCGGTGAGGACCCGACCAGCCGACCGAGCAGCACGTCGCCCACCCAACGCGCGTCGGCCGGCCCCAACCCGACCGTCGCTCCGACCCAGGGCCCGACCACGGGCGACTCGACCGCCGGGTTCCCGTGGCGCAAGACGCTGACCGGCAGCGGCATCGCTCTGTTGGTGCTGCTGATCCTGGCGTCGCCGGCGACGATCCGGATCCGCCGCCGCAGCGCCCGGATGGCCGACGGCCTGATGCCGGATGAGCGGGTGGAGGCCGCCTGGGCCGAGATCAAGGACACCCTGGTTGACCTCGGTGGCTCCTGGCCGGAGGGGTCTCCTCGGATGATCGGGACGGAGGTCGCCACCCGCCTGCATCAGGACAAGTCGGCGACGCTGACCCAGGTGGCGACGCTGGTGGAACGCGCCCGCTACTCACGCAGCTTCGACGACCCGGCCTCGGTGCAGAACATCAACCAGATGACCGACGAGATCCGTCGAGGGCTGGCCGAGCCGAGGTCCGGCTGGCAGCGGCTGTGGGCCTTTGTGGCGCCCCGGTCGCTGTTCCGTGGGCTGTTCCGCGCCCGGGACTGACACCCTGTCTCGGCGGCAAGGCACAGCCGAATTTCAGACGCAGCGAGCCTCACCCAAGACGCAGCCGAACTGGAAAGCGGCAGACGACAAAGCGACCCTCGATGGAGGGTCGCTCAGCCTGTGGGGTGGTGCGGTATCAGTGTCAGATCGGTGGTGCTGTGAGATCGGTGGTGCTGTGGGAGAGGGTTGTGGCGCTGCGAGGGCTCAGAAGCCGGACTCGTCGCGCCGGCGACGCCAGCGCTCCTCCATCTTGTCCATGAAGCCCTGGGAGTCGTCCGAGCCCGAATGCGGTGTCTTGAGACGGTCCGGGGTCGACTCATGGTCGGAACCGCCGCCGGTGACATGTTGCCAGGAGTAGATCGCGGTGACTGCTGCGGCGACCATCAGGACGAACCCGAGCACGCTGAGGAACAGGTAGGTCGACATCCCGGCGATCAGCAGCGCAAGCCCGGCGAAGAACGCCACACCGGCCAGTGCGGCACGTCGGCGGTGCACCCTGCGCACCCCGGTGCCCCGAAGCGTATTGACCAGCTTCGGATCTTCCGCAGCAAGAGCAGCTTCCATCTGTGCGAGGAGCCGCTGCTCTTCCTCTGAGAGGGCCATGGGCCACCTCCCGCATTCTCGTCGAGCCCGGTCCGTCGTGCTTGTTCACCGGTGAGGCAGAGAGGTGACGCAACGACCGATCCACTCCTCTTGAGTGGATCTGCGACCAGTCTAGGCGGCAGAGGGGTGAAGGGAAACCCATCAGGCAAAACAGTGACCGGGCCCGGCAAAAGTGTGCCGATCCGTTATCCGCGTGCCCGCCTGGTCAGCGCGGCCCGTTGCACCGCCGCCGGGCCGAACTTGCGAATCGCCGCGTCCATCGCCTGCTCCGCCTCCCGCCAACCCTTGTCGGGTTCGGTCAGCTCGGGTTGCCGGTAGGCCCGCTCCGCCTCGACCAGTCCCTCCACCCGGACACCGACCCGCCGGATCCTGGCCCGCTGCAGGCCGAGCTTCTCATACAGGGCGACGGCGTGATGGTGGATCTCGTCGGTGACATCGGTCGGGCTGGTGACGGTCACCGACCGGGTGAGGGAGGTGAAGTCGGCGAACCGGATCGAGATGGAGATGGTGCGACCCATCATCCGCGCCTTCCGGAGCCGGTAGGCCGTCCTGGCGGACATCCGCAGCAGCTCGCGCTTGACCACCTCCGGGTCGTCGGTGTCCTTGCCGAAGGTCTCCTCCGAGCCGACGCTGCGCTCCGGCGCCCTGGCGACCACGCCGCGGTGGTCGCGACCCCAGGCCAGGTCGGACAGCAGCGCACCCTGGTGTACGCCGAAGGCTCGCTGCAGGGTGCTCCTGGATGTGTGGGCCAGCTCAGCCACGGTGAACAACCCGAGCCGGTGGAGCTTCTCGCTGGTCGACTCCCCCACCCCCCACATGGCCTCGACCGGCAGCGGGTGCAGGAAGGAGATGACGTCGTCGGCCGGCACCTCGCGCAGCCCGTCGGGCTTGGCCGCCTGCGAGGCGAGCTTGGCGATGAACTTGGTGGGGCCGATGCCGACCGAGCAGGTGATCTGCTGTTCGTCGGCAACGACCGCCCGTAGGTACTCACCGATCGCGCTGGGCGGTCCGAGCTGCCGGACCGAGCCGGTGATGTCGAGGAACGCCTCGTCGATGGACGCCGACTCGACCACGGCGGTCACCGACTCGAAGATGACGACGATGGCTTTGGAGACCTCGGCGTAGGTGTCGAAGTCCGGCTGGATGATGATCGCCTTCGGGCACAGCCGGCGGGCCTGCGTCATCGGCATCCCCGAGCGCACCCCCCGCTCCCGGGCCGGGTAGGTCGCCGACAGCACCACCCCACGGGTGGAGCCACCGACCATGACCGGCTTGCCCTTCAGCTCGGGACGGCGCCGCAGCTCCACCGAGGCGTAGAAGGCATCCATGTCGATGTGCATGATGATGCTCATGTCGGCGGTCCTAGCCGGCGGAGGGGGTCTGGGCAAAGACATGCACCAGTGGGGCCATCGCCCGGAACGCCGGGTCCTGGCTGATCTCCGCCTCGAGCGCGTACAGCTCGTCATAGGCGCCCGTCTCGGATTCGACCAGGGCCTCCGGCACATGGTCGGCGATGGCGCCGATGCCGTGCAGGCTCAGGTTGACGAACCCGGCCGCCTGCACCAAGTCGGTGACCCGGTCCACGTCGAACCGGGAGGCGTCGGCGAACACCCGCCGGGCCGAGGCGAGGTGGCCGGCCAGTGCCTGGCTGAGGACCACCGCATGCCGCTGGGACACCAGCAGACTGAGCGCTCCGCCGGGACGCAGCACCAAGGCCATGGCGGCCAGCGCATCGACCGGCGAGTCGACCACTTCCAGGACCCGGTGGCAGACCACGAGATCAGCGCCGCCGACACCGATCAGGTCGACCACGTTGCCGGCATCGCCCTGGACACCGCGGATGCGACCGGTGGCCGCCGACTCGGCGGTGCGGCGCTCCAGTGAGGCGAGGGCATCCGGGCTGGGGTCGATGACGGTCACCGAGTGGCCGAGCCGGGCGAGGGCGATGGCGAGGCCGCCGGTGCCGCCGCCGACGTCCACCACATCGCAGACACCGGTGCCGGTGCTGGCCTGCCAGCCCTCGAGCTGGCTGGTCAGCAGATCGAGCAGGTACGCCTGGGAGACGGATCGGCGCCGTCGTGGCCCGGCCATCGGCGTTCTCCTTCTCTCGATCAGCAGACGTGTGCAGAAGCCTAGTGCAGTCATCGTCCTGAGCTCCCTGGGCTGGTGTGCCAGACCTTGCGTGGTGGGTCGGTGATAGTGCTGTCGGCCGGCTTGATGTCGGCGTACGGGGACTGCCGGAAACCGCTGGCGTGCACCAGCACCCGTCGCCTGCCCATGCCCCCGCCACGGGTGTGCTGCTGGGCGTCCCCATCCGCGACAGCGGGAAGGGTGGTGGCACCCCCGGGGCCGACCAGCTCCTCATCGGCTGGCCGGGCGCCGTCGGCCGGGCGGGCGTCGGCCGGGCCGAACCCCTCGGGCGGCAGTGCCATCAGCTCGTGCACGGCCTCGATCGCGCGGCCCGCATCACCGGTCTGGTCCAGGGTCGCCCGCCAGCAGCTGTGCAGGGCGTTCAGGTCCCAGCAGCCGGTGGCCCGCAGCGACACCCCGCGTGGTCCGGTCCGCCGCAGCTCGCCCCGGACGACCAGCATCCAGGAGGCGAACAGGGTCGCCGCATACGGACCCTGGGCGTCTTCGAAGAAGGTGGCATCCACCGGCCCGGTGGTGTCGTCCAGGGTGAGGAACACCACCCTGCGGCCGGACCGCACCGGCGGCGTCTGGGTCGCCACCTTGACGCCGGCCACCAGCAGCTCGGATCGGCTGCGGGCCGACAGCAGGTCGGCCGAGAAGGTGATGCCCAGCTGTTTCATCATCGGCAGGTAGAAGTCGACCACGTGCCGGCTCGCATCCAGGCCGAGAATGCTCAGCTCGGCCCGGACCCGTTCGGCATCGGACATCTCGGGCAGCCCCGAGCAGACCAGGTCGGACGCCGGTGGTGCCGGCGTCGCCTGTTCGGGTGTCTCCAGGTCGGGCTCCTCGGTGAAGTCGAAGGCCAACTGGACCGACTGCGCCCGGACCGGGGCGGTGGCGGCCGACTGGGCCTTGGCGAGATCCCGCGGATCGGTGCCGGTGCTGGATGGCCGGGTCGAGCTGGTCCGCCGCAGCCCACGGGCCTTTGAGGCGGCCCGGGCGGCCGCCTGCTCCTCACGTTGCAGGTCGGCCACGGCCAGCAGCAGGTCCCGCCGGGTGACCCGGTTGCGCCGCCGGACCGGGGTGGAGACCCCGATGCCGTAGATCGAGTCGAAGCCGCCGGCCAGCACCAGCCGCTCCACCACCGGATGCGAGACGGAGGACCTGAACCAGAAGTCCGACAACGAGTGGTAGGGCCGGCCGGCCACGATCCGTTCGATCTCGGTCTCGTTGATGCCCTTCACATCGGCCAGCGACAGCCGGATGCCGAAGTCACGGCCGTCGGGCAGCCCGGCACCGGGGGCCAGCCTGGGCGGCAGCCCGAGCACGGTCGGTGGCGGCTCGTCATATCGGCCCACCCGTTCGACGGTGTAGGCACCGGTGCTGGCGTTGACGTCGAGGCTGAGGATCGCGACACCGAGCCGCCGGGCCTCTTCGATGATCAGCCGCTTCGGGTACATGCCGGGATCGTGGGTCAGCACCCCGGCCAGGAAGTGCGCCGGATAGTGCGCCTTCAGCCAGGCCGACTGGTAGGTCGGCAGGGCGAACGCGGCCGCATGCGCCTTGCAGAACCCGAAGGAGGCGAAGGCCTCCAGCACCTCCCACACCTGGTCGATCACCGACTCGGGGTAGCCCCGTCGGCGGGCGGCCGGAACCAGCCAGGCCTTCACCTCGTCCTTGCCGAGGTGGTCCCCCAGCCCGCGCCGGGCCTCGTCGGCCTCGGCCAGCGAGCAGCCGGTGAAAGTGGCGATGATCTGCAGCACCTGCTCGTGGAAGACCACCACCCCGGCGGTCTCGCGCAGGTGCTCCTCCAGATCGGGGTGCAGGAACTGCGGAAGGCTCCACCCTTGCCTGGCCCGGAGGAAAGGGGTGATCATGTCGCTCTTGACCGGCCCGGGCCGGAACAGGGAGATGTCGATGATGATGTCATTGAACGTCTCCGGGGCGAACTTGCCGACCAGCTCGCGCTGACCGGGCGACTCGATCTGGAAGCAGCCCAACGTCGCCGCGTTCTTGATCATGGCGAACGTGTCCTGGTCGTCGAGCTCCAGCCCGTCCACATCGACCTCGATGGCCTCGGTCCGCTTGATCTCGCTGATCGCATGGGCCATCGACGACTGCATCCGGATGCCCAGCACGTCGAGCTTCAGCAGCCCGAGGTCCTCGACATCGTCCTTGTCGAACTGGCTCATCGGGAACCCGCCGTGGCTGGCCTCCACCGGGGTCCGGTCCAGCAGGGTCGCGTCGCTGAGCAGCACCCCGCAGGGATGCAGGGCGATGTGGCGGGGCAGCCCGTCGAGCGACTCGACCAGGCTGAACAGCAGGTCGAGCCGACGCTCCCCCAGCCCGGCAGCACGCAGCTCCGGCAGGTCACGTAGCGCAGACCGGGCATCCCTGGCCCGGATGTGCGGGAAGGCCTTCGCGATCGCGTCGACCTCCCCCGGCGGCAGGCTGAGCGCGGCACCGACATCACGGACGGCATGCCGCACCCGGTAGGTGTCCAGCATGGCCACACAGGCCACCCGCTCACCGCCGAAGGTGTCCAGGATCTTCTCGTAGACGTCCAGCCTGCGGGCGGACTCGACGTCGATGTCGACATCGGGGAGCGCCCGCCGCAACGGCGACAGGAACCGCTCCATCACCAGTCCGTGCCGCAACGGGTCGACCCCGGAGATGCCGAGCAGGTAGTTGACCAGGCTGCCGGCGCCCGACCCGCGGGCGGCGCACCGCACTCCCATCTCCTTGATCAGGCCGACGACATCGGCCACGGTGAGGAAGTACGGCGCGAACCCGAGCCCGGCCACCACCTCCAGCTCCGCTGCCAGCCGAGCCTCGATCCGGCCCATCTCGGTCGGCCCGGCCGCGCCGTAACGGCGGGCGACACCGTCACTGCAACGTTGCCGCAGGATCGCCAACGCGTCGGCGGCGGGCGTGCCAGACCGGTTCAGGCCAGACCGGTTCAGGCCAGACCGGTTCAGGCCAGACCGGTCCAGGCCAGACCGGTTCAGTACCGACAGCTCCGGGAGGTGGATCTCCCCCAGACCGAGGTCACGACGCGGGTCCAGGGCACATCGGGTGGCGAGGGCACGGGTCTGGGCCAGCAGCCGGGTGCCACCGTTCTCCCCTCGGCCGGCCTGCCTGGCCACCTCGTCGGCGATCTCGGCCATCTCCTTGCCGGACTTGAGATAGCCCTCAGCGTTGCGCCGGTCGACGTTGCGGGTGTCCAGGGCCACCAGCCGGCGGGCCGAGTCCAGCACGTCCACCGTCGGAGCCAGGTGCCGGTCGCTCATCCGGACCGCGTTGGTCAGCACTGCCGAGATGCCCTGCCGGTCGGCGAGCCCCAGCATCCGGGCGGCCTGGGTGAGCGAGCCGAACCCGTCACCAGGGTTGCGGTAGTGGGTGACCGCGACCGCCAGCTGCTGGAGGTCGACCCGTTCCTGCCACCGGTGCAGCACCTCCTCGGCCAGTCCGGGCTGGTTGGCCGAGGCGGCCTCGCCGAGCTCGGAGTCGGCCCCGAGCATGATCATCAGCTGACCGTCGGCGGCATGGTCGGCGATGAGGTCCAGACTGCTGACCGGTTCCCCCCGGTGGCCGGACAGATGGGTGGTCGAGACGAGCCGGCAGAGCGAGGCCCAGCCGGCCTTGGAGGTGGCCAGCACCACCACCCGCGGCAGCCGCTGGTCGCGGACCGCACCGCCACGGGTGGGCGTCCGAGAAGTCGCTCGGGCTGATCTCCGCCCACCGGCGAGCCGGTCGAACAGGAAGGGCACGGCGAGGTCGACACCGAGCACCGGAGCTATGCCGGTGCGCAGACAGGCTTTCGCGAACCGGACCGCGCCGTAGAGGCCGTCCCGGTCGGTCAGGGCCAGGGTGTCCATGTCGTACTCGGCGGCGCGTTCCACCAGGGTGGACGGATGCGATGCGCCGTAGCGCAGGGAGTAGCCGGAGGCGACCCGCAGATGGACGAACGGGTCGGTCATGGCCGGCCTGCTCTCGAGTCGCGATGATGATCAAGACCACGATGATGATCAAGACGCCGCTCCACCAGCCCGAGAAAGATCTGGGCGTCACGGACCAGGTCATCCGCCTCGCGACCGGTCACGATCGCTGTCGCACCGGCCCGGACGGCGTCACGCTTGCCTTCGGTGGCGGCGAAGAACGCGGCCCACTCGCCGTACTCAGGAGCCACCTCCGCCAGCACCCGCCAGGCGTTGCGTGGCCGGCCGCTGTTCCTGCTGGTGCGGGTGGCACGAAGCGCCAGCACGACGGCGGCGATGCGGAGGGCGGCCATGTGGGCTGCCAGGAACCTCTCACTCGGGTGTCGAGCCAGCTCTGCCTCGATCAGTGCCGACCGGGCCCGGTTCAGGTCCGCGCGAAGCTGGTTGCCGAGCGGGGTCGAATGTTGCGGAGCGGACTCCGGATGCGGTTCAGCCACGGTCGTCAACCTCAGTCCATCACCGTACGGAGCCGCCACTGACCGGTGCCCCAGACGTGGGACAGCTCGTAGACGCCCTGATGCCCGGCCCGGCCGTTGGCGGCCACGACCCGCCAGACCTCCTCCTCGGCCAGCAGGTCGGCCTCCACCTCCTCGGCGTCGCCGCGACCGGACCGGGAGTCGGTGCCACGCAGGGCCCGGGCCGAGGGGCCGTCCCACCAGGCGCCCGTCTCCACCCACCGGTTCTGCACGTCGCGTACCACCCACAGGCGGTTCCGCCACAGGAACTGGGCAGGGGCTTCGAGTCCGCAGACCAGACCCCGCCGGACCTCGATCGGATCGTTGTATGAACGCATGTCTTCTTCCCTTAGGCCGAGCAGATCTCACTTCTCGACCCCTCCCTGACAGCAGTCAGGGACTGGGGCACCCCGGCACGGACGGGGGTCGAGTCCATCCGTGCCGAGGCGAGCCCATGCGCGTGCCGCGAACACGTGCATCGCCAGCAACTGAGCTGGCAGATCGAACGAGTCGGCTATCCGGCCCTTCCCCAAGTGCCTGATATCGAACATCTGTTCGAACAAGAACTACGGTACACCGGGTCACTGACAGTTCGTCAAGTGCCGCAGCCGGGACCGCTGATGTCAGTCGCCCCAACCCATCCGGAACACCTCGAAGGTGGTCGCCAGCGGAACTCCGAACCGGGTGCCCGCCTGCCGGGCGCCGCTCTCCAGGAACTCCCCGGCGTCGAAGTTCTCCCAGCCCAGTCCGTCGATGTAGGCCCGGTGCGCCTTCAGCGAGGCGACCCCGGCGTCGAAGGTCGCGGTGATGTCGACCGCATGCTCGGCCATCGGCGAACCGGCCGCCCAGACCTCCCTGACCCCGCCCCAGGTCTGCAGTCCCTGCTCGACCTGCTCGGGGAAGATCCACCGGTTGCCGGCATCGCGGACCGCGTCCAGAGTCGCCCGGCCGACGGCGATGTGGTCGGCCTGGTTGAGCGACCGGCCACCCCAGTGGTCGCGGAAGTTCCCGGTGATGACGATCTCCGGGCGGTGCCGGCGCACCGTCTCGCAGATGACGCGGCGCAACCCCACCCCGTACTCCAGGATCCCGTCCGGCAACCCGAGGAAGTCCACCCGGTCCACCCCGACGATGCGCGCCGACTCGACCTGCTCGGCCTCCCGGACCACCTTCGCCTCGATCGGGTCGAGCCCGTCGATCCCGGCCTCCCCACTGGTCACCATGCAGTAGTTGATCGACTTGCCCTGGCCGGTCCAGCGGGCGATCGCCGCGGCCGCGCCGAACTCGAGGTCATCCGGGTGCGCCACCACCGCCAGCGCCGTGGTCCATGACTCGTCCAGCTGCTGCAACTCGGTCATGACCTCAGCGTAAGGGACAGCACCAGGGGCGGCTCTGCCCGAGTCCGCTCCCCACTGACAGGAATCGACCACTCGTTCCTCGCCACCCTCTTTGACAGGCCACTCTTGAGCGTGCCGCCGGATCCGCCGCGCGATCGAGTGGTCGATTCCTGTCAGATCTCTAGAGCCGGATGCCCTTCAGATGTGGCTCGATGTCGGCCGCCGCGTCGTCACCGAACGCCGCAGCGAAGCGCGGCAGGAAACTGCCGTTGAAGCGGTATTCCTGAGTTCCGACGATGGCGATCACATAGCTGGACAGCAGCGAGCCGATCTGCGCACACCGCTCCATGCTGACGCCCCAGGCCAGCCCGGCCACGAACCCTGCGCGGAACGCGTCGCCGACACCGGTGGGGTCGACCCGCGCCGTCTCCGGTGCGATCGGCACGTCGACCCGGTCCTCGCCCTTGATCTCGACGGTGGCACCGTGCCGGCCGCGGGTGATCACCCGCACCCCCACCCGCTCGAGGATCTCCTGGTGGCTCCAGCCGGTCTTCTGGCTGATCAACGAGTCCTCGTACTCGTTGGAGAACAGATAGGCCGCCCCTTCGATCAGCCGCCTGATCTCGTCACCGTTCATCCAGGCCATCTGCTGCGACGGGTCGGCGACGAACTCGTACCCGCGGATGCGGCACTCCTCGGTGTGCCGTTGCATCGCCTCAGGGTCGTTCGGGGAGATCACCACCAGGTCCAGCCGACCGACCTTCTCCGCTATCGGGGTCAGCTCGATCTGCCTGGCCTCGGCCATCGCCCCGGTATAGAACGAGGCGATCTGGGCATGGTCGGCGTCGGTGGTGCAGACGAACCGGGCAGTGTGGGCCGTCTCCGAGACGTGCACCGGCCAGGTGAGTACGCCGTGACGGTCCAGCCAGGCGCGGTATTCCCGGAAGTCCTCGCCGACCGAGCCGACCAGCAGCGGGTCGAGCCCCAGCGCGGCCAGCCCGAACGAGATGTTGGGCGCGATGCCGCCGCGCCTGATCTGCAGCTCCTCGACCAGGAACGACAGCGACACCTTGTCCAGGTGTTCGACCACCAGCGACTCCGAGAAACGACCCGGGAAGGTCATCAGATGGTCCATGGCAATCGAGCCGGTCACCGCAATATGCACGTCTGAGAGCCTAGCTGCGCTGCGACCGGGCCGCTGAACGCCGCTCGGGTCCCCTACGCTCGCCCCATGGGAGACGACCGCCGGGTGCTGGTGATCGGTGCCGGCCTGGCCGGGATGGCGGCCGCCGCGCGGCTGGCCAAGGCCGGTCACCGGGTCGAGGTGTTCGAGGCCCGAGACCGGGTGGGTGGGATGTACGCGGCCGAGGTGCTGCGCCCTTCGACAGGCTCAGGGCGCGTAGCGCAAGGCTCAGGGCACGTGGCGCAAGGCTCAGGGCACGTGGCGCAAGGCTCAGGGCACGTGGCGCAAGGCTCAGGGCACGTGGCGCAAGGCTCAGGGCACGTGGCGCAAGGCTCAGGGCGCGTAGCGCAAGGCTCAGGGCACGGCGAGCCAGGGTCAAGGCCCGGGGGTGAGGTGCTGGTGGACGCAGCGCCGGCGGTGATCGGGTTCCCGGCGCCTTGGCGTGACCTCTTCCGCAAGAGCGGCCGGCCGATGGATGCGGAGATGGCTCGGGCCGGGATGGACCTGGTCCCGGCCGCACCCGCCCGGCACCGGTTCGCCGACGGCACCGAGCTGGTGCTGCCGACCGACCGGGGCGACCAGCTCGAGGCGCTCGGCGAGGCCTACGGGCGGCCGGTCGCGGAGCGTTGGCGCGGTTTCGTGGACCACCTCGATGACGTCTGGCAGGCGCTGCGACCGCTGGGCCTGGAGTCGGAGCTGCGCGACCGCGACCAGCTGAGGGCGGTGCCGAGGAAGCTGCTGAGACCCCGGCACAGTGTGGAGACGCTGGCCCGCGGCATCGGCGAGCCGCACCTGGCCGACATCATCCGCGGGGTCGCCTACCGGCTGGGTTCGCCGCCCGGGCGGACACCGGCCTTCTGCGCTGTGCAGCTGTCGGTCGAGCGGCGGTTCGGCCGCTGGACCGTCGTCACCCCCACCGAGCAGGGCCGGACCTCGACTCTGGTCGAGCTGCTGGCCGAGCGGCTGCGGTTGCGGCGAGTGCCGGTCCGACTGGAGACCCCGGTGCTGCGGATCAGGGTGGACGACACCGGACGGGCCGTGGGCGTGACCACGGCCGACGGTGATCTGGTCGACGGTGCGGCGGTGATCTGCACCGCCGACCCGTGGCAGAGCTGCAACGTGCTGCTCGCGAACGCCCTGCTGGACCGCTCGGCCGTTGCGCTGCGGCGAGCGGTGAACCGGCTGTCACCGGCGCGCCACCCCTCGGTCCGACACGAGCTGCTTGCCGACGGCTGCACCGAGGTGACCGAGACGATCAGCTATGACGGCAGCGGCGTCCCGGTGGTGACCTTCGACCGCCCGGTGGGCACCGGCACCGTCCGCAGCAGCCACGACCACCGCGTCAGCACCGCGCGACCCGGCGCCGGGGTGGCCTGGAACGGCTTCCGCAGCTGGCTCCACCGCCCTCCAGTCACCACCAGCGTTCCCGGGCTGTTCCTGGCCGGGCCCTTCTCCCGCGG
Source organism: Microlunatus panaciterrae (assembly GCF_016907535.1). NCBI lineage: Bacteria > Bacillati > Actinomycetota > Actinomycetes > Propionibacteriales > Propionibacteriaceae > Microlunatus > Microlunatus panaciterrae. The sequence continues at coordinate 3,416,607 of NZ_JAFBCF010000001.1, read as the reverse complement.
CGGCGCGGGGCTCTCCCAGACCCTGCTGTCCGGCGCGCTGGCCTCGTACGGCTGCCACGATCTCCTCGGATGAGGAAGACCTGGCGAATACCGAGTAAACTCAGATGTTCACTTTTCTGGGGTAAGGATCACTCTTCTTGACTTCTCCGAAATCGCCGGCTCAGCCGACCACCGCGTTGGAACAAGAGATCGCCATCGAGCAGGCTCACGTCGACCTGGTCTATACGCGTCTGGCGGAGGCGACCCGGTCAGCCAGGCAGGTCGCCAGCGAGGGCCGCTCGCTGTTCCAGTCCGACCGCGCCGACTTCGTCCGGGAGGAGGACGGCACCGGGCTGTACGAGCGTGACGTTTTCGCCTTCCAGTCCGCCAAGCGCCTCGCCGTCCTGGACGCCGAGCACGAGGGCCTGGTCTTCGGCCGGCTGGACCACACCACCGGCGAGATCCGCTATGTCGGCCGGATCGGCGTCCGCGACGGCGACTACGAGCCGCTGGTGATCGACTGGCGGGCACGGGCCGCCGAGCCCTTCTACCGGGCCACCCCGACCAACCCGATGGACGTGGTCCGACGGCGGGTGTTGCGCTGCCGGGGCGACCGGGTGATCGGCGTCGAGGACGACCTGCTCGACGGTGAGAGCGCAGGCTCCGAGCTGGTGGTGATCGGCGAGGGTGCGTTGATGGCGGCCCTGACCAGGGCCCGCGGCCACACCATGCGCGACATCGTCGCCACCATCCAGGCTGAGCAGGACGAGGCCATCCGGGCGCCCTACCAGGGTGTCACCACCATCTCCGGCGGCCCGGGCACCGGGAAGACCGTGGTCGCCCTGCACCGGGCGGCCTACCTGCTCTACTCGCACCGGCGACGGTTCGAGAACGGCGGCGTGCTCGTCGTCGGCCCCTCACTGGTGTTCATGAACTACATCGAGCGGGTGCTGCCGTCCCTGGGCGAGGACTCGGTCACGCTGCGACCGATCGGGATGGTGGCCTCGGACGTGGTCCGGCTGCGCGGCGAACGGGTGGATGAGCCCGTCGCCGCCGCGGCGAAGGGCAGTCTGCGGATGGTGCAGGTGCTCCGACGGCTGGTCTCCGACCCACTCACCTCCACCCCGCAGGAGCTCAGGCTCACGTTGCGCGGGGACGTGCTGCGGGTCGGCAGCCACACGCTGGAGCGGATCCGCCGGGACGTCCTCGCCCATCACAAGCTCAACCAGGGCCGGGAAGCCGCCGAGGCGGCCCTGCTGAAGGCGCTCTGGCGCTCGAAGCCGGCCGACCTGGACCTGGAGCGGGAGGAGTTCGACGACCAGGTCTCCGACACGGCGACCTACCGGATGTTCCGCAACGCCTGGTGGCCGACGCTGAGCGCCACCCAGGCCCTCGCCCGGCTGGGCGACCGCGAGGTGATGTCCAGGGTCGCCGACTCGGTCCTGTCACACGCCGAGCAGGAGGCCGTCAGCGCGAGCTACCGACAGCAGCTGGACTGGACGGTCGCCGACGGGGCGCTGCTGGATGAGCTGGTCGACCGGCTGGGGGCCGTTCCGGAGTCGGAGGATGACGAGATCTCGCTGTTCATCGACACGGACGAGGAGGTCAACGAGGTCGTCACCACGATGGATCGGCTGGCCGGCCCGCGCGAGATCGACCCGTTCGCCGAGGCACACCAGACCTACGCCCACATCCTCGTGGACGAGGCTCAGGACATCACCCCGATGCAGTGGCGGATGCTGCGCCGTCGGGGCGCCCAGGCCAGTTGGACCATCGTCGGCGACCCGGCCCAGAGCTCCTGGTCCGACGCCGAGGAGGCCGAACGTGCCCTCAACGAGACCATCGGGCGTGCGCCGCATCGGCACTTCCGGATGAGTACCAACTACCGCAGCCCGGCCGAGGTGTTCGAGCTGGCTGCGCAGGTCGTGGTGGACGCTTACCCGCAGGCCGACCTGCCGACGGCGGTCCGCTCCACCGGGATCGAGCCCGAGCTCAGGGTGGCCGACGGCGAGGGCCTGCCGGCGGCCGCGGTGGAGGTGGCCAGGGAGCTGCTCCGGCAGGTCGAGGGCACGGTGGGGGTCATCTGCCCGCCGTCGCTGCTGGCCGAGGTCGGCACCGCCCTCCGGCAGGGAGGTCTGCAGGTCGACCAGACCCGGGTCGTGGCCGTCACCCCTCTGCAGTCCAAGGGGTTGGAGTACGACGGTGTGGTGGTGGTGTCCCCCGATGACGTGGTCGCCGAGTCACCTGGTGGCGTACGGACGCTCTACGTCGCCCTGACCCGACCGACCCAACGGCTGGTCACCGTCGATGCGGCGCCTGGTGCAATCTGGCGTAAATCTCTCGGGTAGCCAGCGACCTGTTCTGGGTGAAGAAGTGCAGGCCCGGGGCGCCGCCGTTGAGCAGCGTCTCCGACAGTTCGGTGGCGATCTCGATGCCGACCCGGCGGACCTGGTCGGCGTCGTCGGCGACCTCGTGCAGCCGGTCGGTCACCGTCGCCGGCAGCGCCGCACCGGAGAGCTCGGCGAACCGGGAGATCTGCGGCAGGCTGGTGACCGGCATGATGCCGGGGATGATCGGGATGTCGCAGCCGAGCGCCCGCACCCGCCCGACCAGGTCGAAGTAGTCCTGGGCCCCGAAGAACAGCTGGGTGATGGCGAAGCTCGCCCCGGCCCGAGCCTTGTCGACTAGGATGCGGGCGTCCAGGTCGGGGTCGCCGTGCTCGGGGTGGACGTCCGGGAAGGCGGCGACGCCGACGCAGAAGTCGCCGAGCTCGCGCACCAGCGACACCAGCTGGGTGGCGTTGTCGAGGCCCTCCGGGTGCGGCACCCATAGTTCGCGCGGTCCACCGGGCGGGTCGCCACGGATCGCGAGCACGTGCCGGATGCCGGCGGCGGCGTACGAGCCGATCACTCGGCGCAGCTGGTCGCGTGACTGGCTGGCGCAGGTCAGATGGGCCATGGTCCGCAGGGTCGTGTTGCGGGCGATGTCCTCGGTGACCCGGATGGTCCTCTCCCGGGTCGAGCCGCTGGCCCCGTACGTGACCGAGACGAAGTCCGGGCCGAGCGCCTCGAGGTGGCGCACCGTCTGCCACAGCTGACGCTGCTGAGCGTCGTCCTTCGGCGGGAAGAACTCGAACGAGAACAGCGGGCCGGTCGAGCTCTCCAGCAGGTCCGCGATCGTCGGCGTACGGGAGCGCCGGGAGAACTCGGTTCGAGCGGACATAGCCACACCCTAGGTCAGCGCCCCAGGTCCACTTCGTAGGCTCACCATGTGGGCAATGATCACAACGACGCTCCGAGCCGGGTCCTCGACCCGTCCGATCCGGTGTCGCCGACGTTCCGGACCGCGGTGTCGGAGTCGATTGCGACCTTCCTCGCCAGCCAGCTGCCGGTGCTGGACGCCATCGGCGACGAGCTCGGTCCGGTGCACACCCTCGCCGGCCGGCTGCTGTCCGGCGGCAAGCGGTTGCGGCCCGCCTTCGCGGTCTGGGGCTGGGTCGCGGCCGCCGGCCTGCCGTCGTCCTCGCCCGGGCCGTTGCTGACGGCCGCCGCCAGTCTGGACCTGCTGCATGTCAGTGCGCTGGTTCACGACGACGTGATGGACTCCTCCGACCTGCGGCGTGGTCAGCCGGCGGCGCACCGCGAGTTCGAACGGCTGCATGCCACGGCCGGCTGGCTCGGCGACTCGGCGGTGTTCGGGCACGCCGGGGCGATCCTGCTCGGCGACCTGCTGCTGATGTGGTCGGTGCAGATGCTGCACGAGGCAGGCCTGGACCCGGTCGCGCTGGGCCGCGCACTCCCGGTGCTGGAGGCGATGCGTACCGAGGTGACCTGTGGGCAGTTCCTCGACGTGGTGGCCCAGGCGCAGCCGACCAACGGCCACGGGAGGCAGCGGGCCCTGGACGAGGCCAACCGGGTGGTCGAGTACAAGTCCGCGCGTTACACCGTCCAGCGACCCTGCCAGTTCGGCGCCGCGCTGGGCGGTGGCGACGAACGACTCCAACAGACCCTCGCCGACTACGGCTCCCCGCTGGGCCGTGCCTTCCAGTTCCGCGACGACCTGCTCGGGGTATTCGGCGACCCGGCGCTCACCGGGAAGCCTGCCGGTGACGATCTTCGCGAAGGCAAGCGCACGCTGCTGGTCGCGCACACCTATGCCCAGACCACGCCGGCCGGCCTGGCGCTGCTGGACGCGCTGTTCGGCGACCCTGGGCTGGATGCCGATGGCGTCGCCCGGCTGCAGCAGGTGATCGCCGACTCCGGCGCCAAGCAGGCGGTGGAGCGGATGATCAGCTCCAACCACGACCGCGCGCTGGCCGCTCTCGCCGCCGGCGAGCTGACCGACCCTGGCCGTACGGCGCTGACGGCCCTGGCTGAGGCCGCCGTCCAGCGGGACTACTAGGCGGGCTGCGCCGTGACCGAGTTCGCCGAACGCCTGCTTCGCGAGGGCTGCCTGGACTATACCGACGACCGACCCGAAAGGGTCGCGTCCGCCCAACGCCTGCTCGCTGACCGTCCAGACCTGGCGGCGACGGACGTGTTCACGATGGCGGCGACCGGCGCCCACCACCGCCTCCGCACCCTGCTCGCCGACCAGCCGGAGCTCGCCGATCGCCCGGGCGGCCCGTGCGACTGGCAGCCGCTGCTCTACCTCTGCTACAGCCGTCTCGGTGACGGCCCCGGCCGTTCGGCCGTGGAGACTGCGCGGCTGCTGCTGGCGGCCGGCGCCGACCCGAACGCCGGCTTTCTCTGGAACGACCTGCCGTCGCCGTTCACCGCGCTGACCGGTGTCCTCGGCGGCGGCGAGCAGGACCAGCCGGTGCACCCGGACGCGGCACGGCTGGCGCGGCTGCTGCTTGAGGCCGGCGCCGACCCCAACGACAACCAGGGTCTCTACAACCGGATGTTCTCTGCTGCCGACGATCATCTCGAATTGCTGTTCGAGTTCGGTCTCGGCGCCGGCCTCGACAGCCCGTGGCGCCGGCGGCTCGGGCACCGCTATCCCTCCCCCACCGAGATGGTGACCGAGCAGCTGCGCTGGGCGGCCGACCACGGTCTGCAGCACCGGGTCGAGCTGCTGCTCCGGCATCAGGTCGACCCGGACGGCCGGGGCTACCACCCCAACTACGGTGACCAGACGCCCTATCGGCTGGCGGTGCTGGCCGGCTTCCCGGTGATCGCGCAGCTGCTGGCCGAGGCAGGAGCCGACACCTCGGTGGTGGACGAGGTCGACAGCTTCCTCGGCGCGTGCCTGGCCGGCGACGAGCAGCGGGCTGCCGACTGGGCCGCCGCCGACCCGTCCCTGCCGCGGCGGGCGCGGGAGCGGCTGCCCACCGCCGTGGCCAAGGCCGCCGAGAACGGCCGCACCGGTCCGGTCCGGCTGCTGCTCGGCTACGGCTTCGACCCAGGGGTTCCCGAACGGTTCGGCCGCACCGCACTGCATGAGGCCGCCCACGGTGGCCACACCGACCTGGTCCGGCTGCTGCTGGAGGTGGGCGCCGACCCGAGCGTGACCGACGACCGGTTCCGGGCGACGCCGGCCGACTGGGCCCGGCACAGCGGGCAGCTGGACATCGCCGAGCTGTTGAGCGACGCCGAGCGCAAGCTCGGCAGCCGTTAGTCTTCGCCGCATGCCGAACCCGTTCGAGCAGCTCTCGCTGGAGGCCCTGCGGCGTCGTACCAGCCTGAAGTGGCGGCTGTACGAGCCCGACGTGCTGCCGCTCTGGGTGGCCGAGATGGATCTGCTGCCGGCACCGGCTGTCGTCCGGGCGCTGACCGACGCGCTCGACCTGGGTGACACCGGATATCCGTTCGGCACCGGCTACGCCGAGGCGTTCGCCGACTTCGCCGGCTGGCGCTGGGACTGGCCGATCGCGGCGGACAGCATGGCGACGGTGCCCGATGTGCTGACCGGGACCGCCGAGGTGCTCAAGCTGCTGACCGGTCCGGGCGACGTCGTCGTCGTCAATCCGCCGGTGTACCCCCCGTTCTACCGGTTGGTCGAGAGCATCGGGCGGCGGATCGGTGAGGCGCGGCTGACTGCGGGGCACCGGATCGACCTGGTCGCGCTGGACCGTGCCTTCGGCGAGGCCCGCGCCGGTGGCCGACCCGCGGCCTACCTGCTCTGCAGCCCGCACAACCCCACCGGCACCGTGCACAGCCGGACCGAGCTGCAGGCGGTGGCCGAGCTCGCGGCCGGCCACGGGGTCAGGGTGGTGGCAGACGAGATCCACGCCCCGTTGGTCTATCCCGACACCCCGTTCGTGCCGTACCTGAGCCTGCCGGCGGCCGCGGACGCCTTCGTGCTGTCCTCAGCGTCGAAGGCCTGGAACCTGGCCGGGTTGAAGGCGGCGCTGGCCGTCGCCGGCCCGGCGGCGATGCCCGACCTGGCAAGGCTGCCGCCCGAGGTCGGCTACCTGGTGAGCCACCTGGGCGTCATCGCCCATCGGGCCGCGCTGACCGGCGGGCGGGACTGGCTGGCCGAGACGGTGTCCGGTCTGGACCAGAACCGCCGGCTGCTGGCTCGACTGCTCGCCGCTGAGCTGCCGCAGGTGCGCTACCAGCCGCCGGCCGGCGGCTATCTGGGCTGGCTCGACTTCCGCGACCTCGAGCTGGCCGGCGACCCGGCCGAGCTGATCCTGCAGCGCGGCCGGGTGGCCCTCAACTCGGGACCGACGTTCGGCGGTGGCGGCGAGGGGTTCGCCCGGATCAACCTGGCCACCTCGCCGGCGATCCTGACCGAGGCCGTCCGGCGGATCGCCGCGGCGGTCGGCTGACGATGCAATTGCTGTCCGGACCCCTCCAGCCGGCCGACCCGGCGCTGGAGATGGCCTTCGCGTTGGCCCTGCTCCGCCAGGTGGACCGGGCCGAGCGGGACGACACGGTGCGGATCTACCGGGCGGGGGTACCGACGATGGCGTTCGGTCGCCGGGACACCAGGCTCGCCGGCTTTGCGGCTGCTGTCGAGATGGCCCGGCGGTCCGGGTTCGCACCGGTCGTCCGCGCAGCCGGTGGCCGGGTCGTCGGCTACACCGGATCCGCGCTGGTGGTCGACCACGTCGGCCGGGGGTCGCGGTTCCCGAGCGGGATGGAGCAGCGGTTCGCCGACTTCGGTGCCCTGTTCGCCAGGGTTCTCCGCAGCCTCGGCGTGGACGCCAGGGTCGGCGAGGTGCCCGGCGAGTACTGTCCCGGCGCCCATAGCGTGAACGCCCGCGGCACGGTGAAGCTGGTGGGCACCGCGCAGCGGATCGTCCGTGACGCCTGGCTGTTCAGTGCCGTGCTGGTGGTGGACGGCACTGCGGCGCTCCGGCCGCTGCTCACCGAGGTGCACCGCCGACTCGACCTGCCGTTCGACGCCGCCTCGGTCGGCTCGGTCGCTGACGAGGTGCCCGCCGTCACCACCGCCGATGTGCAGGCAGCCGTGCTCGCCGGCTACGCCGACCGCTACGACCTGCGGCCGGTGGAACCGGCAGCGACCACCCTCGCGCTGGCCCGTGGGCTGGTCGGCGACCACCGGGCCTGACCCGGGCGACCGGGCTCAGGTTCGAGGGGGTCAGGTTCGAGGGGGCTCAGGTCCGAGCGGGCTCAGGTGCGCTGGGACCTCGAGACCGGCAACTCGTCCTGACTAATCCTGGACACCTGACTAATTCCTGGGCACCTGGCTAATTCCTTGGGCACCTGACTAGGAAGACGAGCTCATCCGCGAGCCAGGGCCGCGAAGGTGTACCGCTCCATCCGCTGGTCCGCGTTCCAGGCCTCCCGCAGCCGAGCCTTCAGCGCGGCGGCGGCGGCCGCCGGGTCGGACGCCTCGGTGATCGGACGGACCACGCAGATCCGCTTCGCGCCGGCGGCGAGCACGTCGTCGAGGTTGTCCGCGTTGACGCCCCCGATCGCGAACCACGGCTTGGACGCCACGTCCCACGGCGGTTGGACCTCGGTGGCGTAGCGGACCAGGTCCAGCCCGACCGGCGGATAGTCGGGCTTGGTCGCGGTGGCGTACACCGGCCCGACACAGAAGTAGTTCACGTCGTCGTCTTCCACGGCCTGGTCGGCCTGCTGCCGAGAGTGGGTGGAGCGACCGATCAGCGCCCAGCGGTGCAGGTGTCGGCGGGCCGCCCTGGCCCCGCCGTCGGTCTGGCCGAGATGCAGCAGGTCGGCGGAGAACCGTCCGGCCAGCTCGGCGGAGTCGTTGACACAGACCAGGCCCTGGTAGTTGAAGGCGACCTCACGGGCGCGCCCCAGCACCTCCAGCTCCTGCTCGGGAGCCATCCCCTTCTGCCGGATCTGGATGATGTCGACGCCACCGGAGAAGGCGGCGTGCAGGAAGTCCTCCAGGTCACCCTGCCGCTCACGCGCATCCGTGCACAGGTAGAGCCGGGCGAGGCGCAGCCTGGTTTCGAGTCCCATCAGTGCAGTCACCTCTCCAGCCTAGTGGGGCGGCCCCGGTCGGTCCGTCGGCCAACTCAGTACCATGACGTGGTGCCCCAGACCCCTACCGCCGACGTCGTCATCGTCGGCGGCGGACTGATCGGCACCTCCATCGGTTGGCGCCTCGCCCAGGCCGGGCTGCGGGTCACGGTCGTCGCCGGTGATGCCGAGGCTGCCGCCTCGCGCGTTGCGGCAGGCATGCTGGCGCCGGTGACGGAGACGACGTTCACGGAGGAGAAGCTGCTCCGGCTGACACTCGCCTCGATCGGCATGTTCGACGACTTCGCCACCGAGGTCGGGACCGCCAGCGGCCTGCCGGTCGGGCTGCGGCGGACACCGACGCTCTCGGTAGCCTCCACGGCCGACGACGCGGCCCGGCTGGGCATGCTGGCCGACTACCTCACCCGGATCGGCCTCGAGTCGGAGCGGCTGACCAGCCGCGAGTGCCGGCGGCAGGAGCCGCTGCTGGCGCCTACCATCCGCTCCGGGCTGCTGGTCGGCGGCGACTGGAGCTGTGACAACCGGCTGCTGTGGGCCGCCCTGCGCGAGGCCGCCGGTCGGGCCGGCGTCCGCCGGGTCGACGGCGCCGTCGGCCGGCTCGAGCTCGCCGGCGACCGCGTCGTCGGGGTCCGGCTCAGCGACGGCAGCGGGATCGCCACCGATCAGGTGGTGGTGGCGGCCGGCGCCTGGGCAGGCCAGCTGGACCTGCCCCTCCACCTCCCGGTCCGGCCGGTCAAGGGCCAGATCCTGCGACTTGACCCGGCCGGGCTGCCGCAGCCGGGCCTCACCGTCAGGGCCTTCAGCCAGGGGGCCGAGGTCTACCTGGTGCCGCGCGAATCGGGGCACGAGGTGGTGGTCGGGGCGACCGTCGAGGACCTGGGCTTCGATCCCAGGGTCACCGCCGGCGGCGTCTACGAGCTGCTCCGTGACGCCCGGGCGGTGATCCCGATGACCGCCGAGTACACGCTGGCCGAGACCTCGGTGGGATACCGACCGGGGACCCCGGACAACGCACCTATCCTGGGAGCCAGTGGCATCGACGGGGTGACCCTGGCCACCGGCCACTACCGCAACGGGGTGCTGCTGACGCCGATCACGGCATCGGTGGTCGCCGCCGCCGTCCTGGACGGGGCGCTGCCGGACGTCGCAGCCGGTTTCACCCTGGCCCGTTTCGAGGAGCGAGAGAGATGATCATCTACGTCAACGGCGAGGAGCGCAGCGTCAGCGACGACGCGACCCTGATCGACGTACTCGGCGCTGAGGTGGAGAACGGCGAGCCGCGGCGCGGGATCGCCGTCGCCGTCGACGGCGCGGTCGTCCCCCGCCGCCAGCTGACCGGCACCGAGCTGCGTTCCGGAACGCGGGTCGAGATCGTGACGGCGGTGCAGGGTGGCTGACGACACGCTCAAGATCGCCGACCGTGAGTTCGGATCACGACTGATCATGGGCACCGGTGGCGCACCGAGCCTGGAGGTGCTCGAGGCCGCCCTGGTCGCCTCCGGAACCGAGCTGACCACGGTCGCGATGCGCCGGATCGACCCCAGAGCCGCCGGCTCGGTGCTCGAGCTGCTCGATCGGCACTCGATCGCGACGCTGCCGAACACGGCCGGCTGCTACACCAGCGCCGAGGCGGTGCTGGTCGCCCAGCTCGCCCGCGAGGCGCTGGGGACCGACTGGGTGAAGCTCGAGGTGATCGCCGACGAGGTGACCCTGCTGCCCGACCCGATCGAGCTGCTCGACGCGGCCGAGCAGCTCGTGGCCGACGGCTTCGTGGTGCTGCCTTACACCAACGACGACCCGGTGCTGGCTCGGCGGCTGGAGGACGCCGGCTGCGCGGCGGTGATGCCGCTCGGGGCACCGATCGGCTCCGGGCTGGGCATCCGGAACCCGCACAACATCGAGCTGATCGTCGCCGCCGCCGGTGTGCCGGTGGTGCTCGACGCCGGCATCGGTACCGCCTCGGAGGCGGCGTTGGCGATGGAGCTGGGCTGCGACGCGGTGCTGCTGGCCTCTGCGGTGACCCGCGCCGAGCACCCGGTCCAGATGGCCGAGGCGATGCGGCTGGCTGTGCGCGCCGGCCGGCTCGCCCGACTGGCCGGACGGATCCCGGTGCGCCGCTATGCCCGGGCATCCTCCCCGGACGAGGGGCGCATCGACTAGGTGGAACGGCAGTCGCTATTCGTCCAGAGACCGGCGCGCCGCGCCCGGAAAGGCGGCGAGCCGCTCCTACACTCCAAGACAAGGCCCACACGGCCCTCCTTCCCCGACCGTGTCTGGAGCAGGCGTGACAATGACGAGCCTCGGTGACCCCCTGGTGGGGCATGTGCTCGACGGTCGCTACCAGATCATCCAGCGACTGGCCCGCGGTGGCATGGCCACCGTCTACCAGGCCGTGGACACCCGGCTGACCCGCACCGTCGCCGTCAAGGTGATGCATGTCGGCCTCGGTGACGACGCCGAGTTCGCCCGCAAGTTCGACCGCGAGGCCCGCGCCGCGGCCCGGCTGTCCCACCCCAACGTGGTCTCGGTGTTCGACCAGGGCCGCGACAACGGCCGGCCGTACATCGTGATGGAGTACGTCGAGGGAATGACGGTGCGGGACGTGATCAGCCGCGAGGCGCCGGTCTCCGCATTGCGCGCCCTGGACCTGATCGAGCCGGTGCTGAACGCGCTGGCCTGTGCCCACGACGCCGGGCTGGTCCACCGCGACGTCAAGCCCGAGAACGTGCTGATCTCCGACCGGGGCCAGATCAAGGTCGCCGACTTCGGGCTGGCCAAGGCCGTCACCGCGCAGACCTCCACCGCCACTGCGGGCCTGCTCATCGGCACCGTCTCCTATCTGCCACCTGAGCTGGTCATCTCCGGCAAGGCGGGGCCGCGCTCGGACGTCTACAGCACCGGCGTGGTGCTGTTCGAGCTGCTCACCGGGCGCAAGCCGCACACCGGGGAGACGCCCATCCAGGTCGCCTATGCCCATGTCCACAACGACGTCCCGCCGCCGTCGGAGTTCGCGGCCCCTGGCACCATCCCGCCCTACCTCGACGCGCTGCTGGCCTGCGTGACCGCACGCGACCCGGACGCCCGGCCGCACGACGCGCGGGTGATGCTGATGCAGGTACGCCGGGTGCGGGCCGCTCTGAAGGAGGGCCTGCATGACGACCCGGAGCTCACCCAGGACCTGACCACCCCGCTGCTCGGGCTGCAGGACCGGCCCGCGTTCGGCGACGACGAGCTCGCGGCAGTCGATCCCGACCCGTTCTCAAGGGCGCAGGGGGTCGACTTCGAGCCGACCACGACCGTCACCGGCCCCGCGGCTGACCGGCCCGCGGGTCACGCGTCGGCCCAGCGGGTGCTGACCCGGGTGCCGGTGTCGCCCCCCTCCCCGTCACGCGTCAGCGCCTTGGCCGGCTCGCGGCGCCGTCCGGCCACGACCAGCCCTGTCGGCACGGACCGTCTGCAGGACCAGCACCGCCGGCAGCGCCGCAACCGCTGGCGCGGCTGGATCGCGCTGGTCCTGGTGCTGATGCTGACGGTGCTGGCTGCCACCGCGGGTTGGTACCTCACCAAGGGCCGCTACACCACCGCCCCCGCTTTGACCGCGATGACGCAGGACCAGGCCGCGGCCGCGGCACGTGAGTCCAGCCTCAACATCGCCTTCCACCAGGCGTTCAGCGAGACCGTCGCCAAGGGCAGCGTCATCTCCACCGACCCGGCTGCCGGCAGCAGGATCGAGTCCGGCGCCACGATGACGGCGGTCGTGTCGAAGGGTCCGGAACGGTACGCCATGCCCGACCTGGTCGGTGAGAGCCGGACCGACGCGCTCGCCGCCCTGAAGAAGCAGAACCTGGCGGTCGGCAAGGTCTCCGAGACCTGGGATGACACCACGGCCAAGGACCATGTGCTGAGGGCCTCCCAACGGGCCGGCGCCAGGCTCAAGAAGCTGACCCCGGTCGACCTGACCGTCTCTCGCGGACCGAAGCCGATCGACATCGTCGACTACACCGGCAAGTCGGCCACGGACGCGCAGAAGGCGCTGAAGAAGGCCGGCTTCACGGTGAAGGAGACCACCCGCCATTCCGGCAGCGTCGCCGCCGGTCTGGTGATCAGCCAGAGCCCGGACAAGGGCAACGGCAAGAAGGGCGACACCATCGCGCTGGTCCGCTCGCTCGGGCCGGTGCTGGTGACGGTCCCGAACGTGCGCGCGATGGGGCTGCAGGCCGCCACCCGGGTGATGGCCGACCGCGGCTTCAAGGTGGCCAAGAAGCCGGTCAGCCAGAACTTCCTCGGGGTCGGTTTCGTCGCCTACACCGATCCGCGGTCCGGCACCAAGGCACCCAAGGGCTCCACCGTCACCCTCTACTACGTCTGAGCGCGCCCCTCTGCTGTGACGCCCCATCGCCTGTGAGACCCCATTCACTGTGAAAGCCTGCTGCCCGTGAGCCCCCGGCGCAACCATCTCGCCTTCGTCGCCATTCTGGCCATGACGGCTGCCTGGGGCTCGACGTTCTTCATGATCAAGGACGTCGTCACCCGGATCCCGGTCACCGACCTGCTGGCGGTCAGGTTCGCCATCGCGAGCCTGGTGCTGGTGCTGGTCGCCTTCCGGCAGCTGAGGATGAGCGCGGCCACCTTGGCCCGCGGTGTCGGGCTCGGGCTGCTGTACGGGGTCGCCCAGATCCTGCAGACGGTGGGCCTGTCCCACACCGCGGCCAGCGTCTCCGGCTTCATCACCGGTCTCTACGTCGTGGCCACCCCGCTGTTGGCGGCGCTCATCTTCAGGGTCCGGGTCAGTGCCGTCACCTGGATCGCCGTCGGGCTCGCCACCGGCGGGCTGGGCGTGCTGTCGCTCCAAGGTTTCGCCCTCGGCTACGGCGAGCTGCTCACCCTCGGTGCGGCCATCATCTATGCCGGGCACATCATCGCCATGGGCCGCTGGAGCACACCGGAGACGACGATGAGCCTGACCGTGGTGCAGATGGTCGTCATCGCCCTGGTCTGCACGGTCGGCGCCCTGATCGGCCCCGGGGACTGGCGGATCCAGCTGCCCGGGTCCGGCGGCGACTGGCTGGTGATCGTCTACCTCGCCGTCGTCGCCGGCGCCCTGACCATGTTCCTGCAGACCTGGGCGCAGGCCCGGATCGAGCCCACCCGGGCTGCGGTGGTGATGTCGATGGAGCCGGTCTGGGCCGCAGCGTTCGCGGTGGCCCTCGGTGGTGAGAGGATCAGCTGGCGGATGCTGCTCGGCGGCCTGGCGATCCTGACCGCCATGTATCTGGTGGAGCTGGCTCCGCGACGCAGCCTGAGGGCGGCCGAGGCCACTCTCGAGGCGGCCGATGACCTGACCGCTACCCCGGAGAGGCCCCATTCCCCATGAACAGCAGCACGGTCCTGCTCATCCTGGTGCTGCTGGTGGCCGCAGGTGTCGCCGTAGCGGTGGTCTTCGCCGTGCGGCGCCAGCTCTGGAAGGGGAAGATCCGCGAGCTCGGCTGGCGCTACGAGTCGTCCCCCAGCCTGGCCAGCGCCCAGTCGCTCGGTGTGCCCCCGTTCGGTGTCGGTATCAGCCGGAAGGTCGACAACGCCATCGTCGGCCGCACCCGGTCGGGCTGGGCCTTCCAGTCGCTTGAGTACACCTACACCGGCGGTGGACCCGCGTTCGACGACCGGGTGGCGATGGTGAGCCTGCCGCTCGCCCTGCCGGAGCTGTACGTCTGCAGCCGGGCGACGACGCCGCGCCGCACCGGGGTCCGCTGGCCGGAGGTGACGGTCGACCCGGCCTTCGGGACTGTCTTCGGCGTCCGGGCGGCCGAGCCCGGCTACGCTACGGCGGTGCTGACCCCGCAGGCTCGCCAGCAGCTCGTCGACTGGGCCCGAACCGGGCCGGTCGACCTCAGCATCGACCACCGGTCACTGGTCGCGTTGGGAGCGCCCAAGGACCCGGACGAGCTGACCGTGTTCGTGGACCGGCTCGCCGGGGTGGCTGCGGCGATGGACCTGGGCCGGCTCGGTGGGTACGCGATCGCGGACAAGGTGCCGGGGTACGGCTTCTACGGCCAAGACTGGGCCTGGGTCGGGGTGGACGACTCACTGATCCCCGCCTTCGCCGGGATCGACCCGTTCGGCGTGGGGACCGGACGGCGGACCTCGGACGTGATCCGCGGCACCGTCCGCGGCGTGCCGATGACGGCCTTCCGCTACCACTGGCAGACCACGCACACCGAGACCAGCACAGACAGTGAGGGCCACACCCACACCCGCACCGTCACCGACCACCACCAGCAGCCGATCATCGCGCTGAGCCTGCCGGTGCAGGTGCCCGATCTGTCGGTCCTGCCGGAGGGCCTGCTGCGGCGGCGGCGCGACATCGACTTCGAGAGCCAGGCGTTCAACGAGGCGTTCACGGTCATCTCAGCCAGCCGGAAGCTCGCCTACGACGTGATTCATCCGCGGATGATGGAGTTCCTGCTGGCTGCTCGGCCCGGCAGGTTCTGCTTCCACCGCAACCTGCTGGTTGCCTACCCAGCGTCGCATGACACCCAGTTGATCAGCCAGACGACGGACTTCCTCACCTCGTTCCTGGGCCGCATCCCGGAGTTCGTCTGGCGTGACCTGGGCGCGACCCAGCCGCTCAGCGTGCCGACGCCCGCTCTCGGGCGCTGATCGCCCGGGCGACGGCCCGGGCGTCCAGGTTGATCTGCAGCAGCAGGCCCTTCAGCGCGTTGGCGAGACCGACGAAGTAGAGGTCGGGTGCCCACGGGCTGGTCCGACCGCCCTTCACCAGCGGGCGGTCACCGCTGAGCACCCCGAGATGGCCCACCAACGCGGGCAGTGTCCGCCGATAGCCGGTTGCGGCGATCACCACATCGGCCCGGACCCGCTGCCCGTCCGCGAGCTGCACCCGGTCGGGGTGCAGGGCGACCACGGCCGGCACCACCCGGACCGTACCCAGCCGGAGCTGGGACAGCAGTCCGACATCGATGGTCGGCACTACATCCGTACGGCGCATCTGCGCGACCAGACCCTCGCTGGGCCGACCCACGCCGAAGCCGGTCAGGTCACCGACCGTCACCCGCTGCAGCAACCGGTTGACCGGGTCGACGACCGGTGCGGGCAGCAGGTCATTGAGGATGCCGAGCAGCGTCGTCGGCACCGGCCCGATCTGGCGTGGCACGATCTGCGGCGGTGTGCGGATCGCCAACCGCACCGAGCGGGCACCGTGCTCGGCCAGGTCGGCGGCGATCTCCGCGCCCGAGTTGCCGCCACCGACCACCAGTACGTCCAGGCCACGGTAGACCGACCCGTCCCGGTAGGCCGCCGCATGCAGCAGCTCGCCGGTGAACTCTGAGGCTCCCGGCCAGTCGGGCAGCACCGGCTCCTGGTTGTAGCCGGTCGCCACC